>JAJQFY010000086.1 GCA_021200935.1 Oscillospiraceae bacterium | reverse complement strand
CGCCCTCTGTCACCCTGGCCCTGACCATTGCGAAGGTGTGCGGCGTTAGGGTGGAGGATATTTTTTACTTACAGGAGGAAGAAAATGAACAGCAGTGAAATCAAAAAAGCAAATCGCCGGGCGCTCCCAAAGTTTCTGCTGGTGGTGGCGCTGGCCGCCGTGTTCGGCGGCGTGGTGGGGTTCTTCTGCGCCCGCTATGGTCTCAATGTGTTTTCGACCCGGATTAAAACCGCCGGTACCTATTTTGGTCTGTATATCGCCCCCTGGGTGCTGGCGGTCATGGCGGTTTTGAATCCGATGGTGGCCCTTCCCCTCTACAGGCAGGGAAAAAAGCTGCTCTCCGGCTGGGACGGGGAGGACGAGGGGGTGTCCGCCGCGGCGGAGGAAAAGCTCTCCCGCGTCATCTGGCTCACCAGCGCCGCCCTGATCGTCTCCTATTTTCTCCTGGCGGCGAATTACTCCGGGGGCTTCTCTCTCTTTGCGGAGGTGAAAACCACCCGCCTGCTGTGCCTCAGCGTTGCCGCCTTTGTGGCGATTTTGGTTGAGGGGGTAATTATCCAGCAAAAATGCGTGGACGCCGCCAAAAAAACGAACCCGGAAAAGACGGTCTCCGTCTATGACCTGAAGTTCCAAAAGAAATGGCTGGAGAGCTGCGACGAGGCGGAAAAGCAGGTGGCCATGCGGAGCGCCTTCAGGGCCTACAACGCCGTCAACACGGTTTGTATGATCCTGGCCGTGGTGCTGGCCCTCTGCGCCCTGGTGTTTGAAATGGGCTTTCTGCCCTCCCTGGTGGCCTGTGTGGTGTGGCTGGTCAATCAGACCGCCTATTACCGGGAGACCATAAGGCTGTCCAGGGCCGGGAATCAAATATAGACACAAAAACCGGGACTGTATCGCCGTCTGATACAGTCCCGGTTTTCATTGTATAAAGGGGATGTCCGCGTCCGTACACAGGTTGTCTATCCCGTACACGATCAGGATTTCCTCCGCGCCCTCCTCCTGGGCCAGCTCGGAGATGGGGCGCTTGTAGTAGCGGGGGTCTACGACGATGATTTTTTCGTAGTGGGCGGCCAGAAAAGGTGTCAGGCAGTGGGCGAAGGAGTCCTGCACCAGCAGGAGGGTGCCGCCGGAGGCGCCGGGGTTGTATACATATTGGAGGCTGTGGTTCCCATCCAGAAAGAGGGTGTATTTGTCGTCCCCCTGGGCGTTCTCCTGGAAGTAGAGGGAATCATAGGTCTCGCAGTCCTCTCCCTCCCATATTTCCAGGGTGATGTGGCCCTCCAGGGCCGGATTGCGCCAGACGTGAATGTCGTCCGCCGCCGTGAGATAAAAGCCGGAGGCGGCGCTGGTGGTTCCCTTAAAGCCGGAGACGGTCTCGACGGTGAAGGAATCCGGCTCCAGGGCGTCCAGGCCAAGGTGAGAACACAGGGCCTCATAGGCCAGATAGGCCGCCTCCGTCGTCCAGTGGTGGTCGGTGCGGTAGTAGAGCTGGGTCTCATCTTTTTGGGATAAAAAGGTCTCCCGCAGGTCGATGAGGGAAAGCCCTGTCCCGTCGATGGCGTCGTAAATCTGGGAAAAATACAGGTCGTCCTGGTATTCCCCGTGAAGGGCGGGCAGCTTGTCGCTGTATATATACCCGGTGGAGGGGACGGCGATCAGGGTCGCAGGCAGGCCGGTGTTCTCCGCCAGGGCGGTCAGGACGGACAGATTCCGCGTCAGAATGCTGTCCGCCAGGGACACCGGCTCGTTTATCAGGTACCCGTCCTGGCCGTAATAGACCCCGTTTGCCCCGTTATTCCCCAAAAGCAGGGAATAATAGCTGTAGCAGCCCACGAAAAAGCTCCGCCCGGCGAAATGATCGGAAAGATATTCCTCAAAATCGTCTCCAAAGGAGCCGTCAAATAAGGTCTCTGCCGTCAGTGCCGGGGCGTCGGCCAGATAGCGCTTTTCCAGGGGGGAATAGTCGTTTTTCGGCGCAAATATAAGCCCCAGCAGCCCGGCGGTCAGGGCGGCGCAAAACACCAGGGCTGCCAGGGGGGCCTGTGTCTTTTTTCAGGGATAGGTTTTCTGTCCATAACCGGCCTCCCTCAAAACCTAAAATACAGAAACGGGTTATAGCTCTGATCCACCAAAGCGCAGGTGCATAGAAACAGGCTGGCAAGGCACAGGGCCGCGGTGATAAGGCCTCCGGCCCGGCCTGCCCGCACGGGGGCCATGAGCCGCGCCCCCAGGGGCGTGGAGGCGACGGCGGCGATCAGCGGCAGCGGCAGATACCGCAGAAGCAGCACCACCGTGTCCCAGCTTGAGGCCAGCCCCTGGCCGCCGAACAGGGCCAGCAGGTAGCTCCCAAGCTGGCCAAAGTCCTCAAAATAGAAAATGACCCAGCCCACCACGATGAAAAACAGGGCGTATATATGCCGCAGCCAGCGGGGCAGCCGTTCCAGCAGCCGGTGGAAGACGAATTTTTCCAAAATCAGCAGCGCGCCGTAGTACAGCCCCCAGAGGATGAAGTTATAGCTGGCCCCGTGCCACAGGCCAGTGAGAAACCAGACGATGAGCAGATTTAAAATCTGCCGCCCCCGGCCCCGGCGGTTGCCCCCCAGGGGGATATACACATAGTCCCGGAACCAGGTGGACAGGGAGATGTGCCACCGCCGCCAGAAGTCCGTCAGGCTGTCGGCAAGATAGGGGTAGTTGAAGTTTTGCAGAAACTCGAAGCCCAGCATTTTTCCCAGGCCCAGGGCCATGTCGCTGTAGCCGGAGAAATCGAAGTATATCTGAAAGGTAAAGGCAATGCCCCCCGCCCAGCTTCCCAATACCCCAATGCCGGAAAGGGCCTGGAGGCTGTCAAACAGCAGCCCCATCTGGTTTGCCAGCAGCACCTTTTTCGCGAGTCCCACGCAGAACAGACATACCCCGTTCTGGAACTGGGCCATGCTCTCCCGCCGCCCGTCAAGCTGGGCCGCCACATCCTTATAGCGGACGATAGGCCCGGCGATGAGCTGGGGAAACAAAAACACATAGGTTCCGAACCGAATCAGGCTCCGCTGTGTCTCTGCCTGGCCCCGGTACAGGTCGATGGTGTAGGACATGATCTGGAAGGCGTAAAAGGATATGCCGATGGGCAGGGGGATAGAAAGCTCCGGCAAATGCAAAAAGGGCAGCAGATTCAGGGTGTCCTCCAAAAAACCGGCGTATTTAAAAAAGGCCAGCAGCCCTAGATCCAGCACAATGGAGGCGATAAGCAGCCGCCGGGCCTTCCGGGGGGGCGCTGTCCCGGTGCTTCCCAATGCCCAGGCCGAAAAGATAGTTGGCCGCTGTGGTGAACAGCATCAGGAACACAAATTTTGGTTCCCCCCAGCCGTAAAACACCAGGTTCACCACAAACAGCCAGCCGTTTCGCAGCCTGCGGGGACACAGATAATACACCAGCAGCACCACTGGCAGATATACAAATAGAAAAACTAAGCTGGAAAAAACCATGGCAAGGGCCTTCTGCCTTTGTCGTTCGGAGATGTAAAAAAGAAGGCTTTCCTAAAAAAGCCCTTCTTTTTATCCCCGATGATTTTTAAAAATAGTTATGATACAGTGCAGTCATAGCCTCCCCATCCGGGGAGATGATCATGCTGACGTAGGTGCCGCGGGTCTCCACGGCGCAGGCGGCGATGACCTCGTACTGCTCCGGGAGGTAGTTTTGCATCTGGTTCAGCTTGGACTGATACCGGGTCTCCAGCTTCTCCGCGATACGGGCGGCGGCCTCCTGGTCCACGGCCCGGATCAGGACGATCTCGTCCGCGTCAAGGCCGGTGGAGCAGAGCTGAATGGCGAAGGAATCCACGTCCGCCGGGTCAATGCCGTAAAAGCTGGTCAGGCTGTCTGTGGAGCTGACGGTCATCATCTCCGGCATATCGTAGGCGCCGGTAAGCTCCTCCATGACGGCGGTCAGGTCTATGTCCGCCTCCTCCTCGTTGCCGCCGCCGCAGGCGGGCAGGGCCAGGAGCATCCCCAGTGCCAGAACCAGGGCGCAGACGCGCCGGATTTTTCTTGTTTTCATAGCGTTCATAGTGTTTTTCTCTCCTTTTCCTGTTTATCTTGAGGCATTATACGCCGTAGGGGTGTTGCTCCAGGTACTCGATCCAGGCGGCGCAGCCCTCCCCGGAGAAGTGAATCCCCATGGCCTCCGGGTCGCCGCAGTATTCCGAAATCAACGCGCCGGACTCGTCCATCATAACGGAGGCCACGTCCAGATAGGTAAAGCCCTGCTCATCGCAAAAGCTTTGCAGCGCCTGGTTCAGGCTTTCAATTCTCTCGTTGTTCAGGGTGTCGGTCTCCTTGGAAGCCAGTACCGGGGTGACGCTCTGGATGAAAATTTCCACATCGGGGCATTTTTCCAGTATGCACCGACAGTTTTCGGCGGCGTCGGCCACGATCGTCTCGTTGTCGTGGTCGGCCATGCCGTTCATGCCCAGCATGATATAGACCTTCTTGGCCCCGCTGGCCTCCACCGCGTCCTCCAGGCACATCTTCTCCCCCTGGAAGGTGGGGTGGACGGAATAGGCATAGTCCAAATCCCACAGGAGGTTCGACCAGCTCAGGCTCCCCGCCGTGTAAAACTGGGCCTCATCCAGACACTCCTCCCCGCTCTCCCGCTGCTGGGTGACGTACAGCTCCAGCGCATAGCTGACGCTGTCCCCCACGAAAAGGGCGTCGTCAAAAAAGCCGTCCCCCGCCGGCTGGGCGCGGGCGGCGGCCTCGTCCAGAAGCTCCTGGGCCTCCGCCACTACCGACTGGGCCTCGGTCAGCTCCTGGGTGAGCTGGCGGTTTTCCGCCTCCAATTGGGCGGCGGAGTCCTTCAGGGTGGAAATGGTTTTGGTCGTCACCAGCAGACAGATGGCGAAGGCTATCACAAATACCAGGGCAAGGGCGGACATAACCGAGAGCATTTTCTTCTCCCGCCGCCGCTGGCGAAGCCTATCAGCCCGCACACGATCTGCCGCGGACAGATGGGGATTGGGGGTCGCTGACATAGACATCTCTTCTTTCTTTGCAAATCACAAAACCGCAGAATACACCTTTTTATTTCTATTAAGAGTATCAGAAAATGGTGAAAAATGCAAGACCTTCCTGCATTTCGGCGGAAAAAAGCCGGGGCGGAAAAATCCCGGCGGAAACAGTTCTGTTTCACGGCTTGCAGATACGGCGGTTTTGGTATATAATGAACTGTCATTGTATAAGCCCATCACTTACGCGAGCAAGGAGCGGAGTATGCTTTCCAATATAAAAATCATCATCCCACTGGCGGCGGCGCTGTTTGTGCTGTTCTGGACGCTGCGCTGGGCGTCGATACACCGGCGGGGGGTTCCCCGGTTCCGAAGGCTCCCCCTGGGGCCGGAGGGGGAGACCCAGGAGGCCCAGGCCCTGCCGGAGGGAGAGCCGGAGCCAGCGCCCGCCCCGGAGCCGGAGCCGGAGGGGGACAAGAAATTTCATAAGCCGGACTGGATCGCCCTGGGCTGCCTGACGGCGGTATATGCGGTGGTGGCCTTCATCGGCCTGGGGAGCAGCGCGGCCCCCCAGACCTCCCTCCACTATGAGCAGGGGAACACCTACGCCCTGATCGAGCTGGAGGAGCCACAGGAGATTACCGCCCTCCGCTACTATTCCGGCCTCTGCACGGCGGACTATACCTTGCAGTTTTCCTACGACGGGGAGACCTGGACGGACCAGGTGCAGGAGGACGGCACCTCCGGCATGACCCAGACCTACACCCAGCTTTTCCGCTGGAACGACGCGGTTCTGAACGCTAATAACGGCACGGTGCGCTATATCCGCATCATCTCCGGGGCGGAGGAGTATTTGGGGGAGGTGGCCATATACGGCGCGGACGGCCAGCTTCTGGACCCGGCGGAGCTGATCATCGCCTCCGGCTGCGAAATGCTGTTCGACGAGCAGGACACCATCCCGGACAGCTACAGCTATAAAAACGGCACCTATTTCGACGAGATATACTTCCCCCGCACGGCGCTGGAGATGATCGAGGGCATCTGGCCCTATGAGATCACCCATCCGCCTCTGGGCAAGGCCATCATCTCCCTGGGCATCCGCATTTTCGGCATGACCCCCTTCGGCTGGCGGTTCATGGGTACCCTGTTCGGCGTGCTTATGCTGCCGGTGCTGTATGTGCTGCTGAAAAAAATGTTCGGCTATACGGCGGTGGCCGCCTGCGGCAGCGCCCTGTTCGCCTTTGATTTCATGCACTACACCCAGACCCGGCTGGCCACCATAGATACCTACGCGGTGTTTTTCATTTTGCTGATGTATCTGTTTATGTACCTGTGGGTGACGGAGCCGCCGGACAGAGAGAAGCGGCGGAACCTGTGGCTGTTTTTGTGCGGCCTGTCCTTCGGTCTGGGGGCGGCCAGCAAGTGGACCTGCATCTATGCCGGGGCGGGCCTTGCCGTCATATGGCTGATTTACTGGGTCATGCGCCTGCGGCGGGAGAAAAAGGCCGCCCGGGACGACTTCATTTTGAACATCGGCTGGTGCCTGCTGTTTTTCATCGGGGTTCCGTGCCTGGTGTACTACGTCAGCTACTACTCCTATGGGGTCAGCCAGGGCCTGAGCGGCGTGGGGATGTTCTTTTCCAAGGACTATTTGCAGATCGTTCTGGACAACCAGAGCTATATGTGGAACTACCACTCTGACCTGGTGGCCACCCACCCCTATTCCTCCAAGTGGTATCAGTGGGTGCTGGATATCCGGCCCATTTTGTACTACCTGGAATACTTCGAGGACGGCACCATCTCCTCCTTCGCGACCTTTTCCAACCCCATCGTCTGCTGGGGCGGTCTGTGCGCCATGATCGCCATGGTCTGGCTGGCGGTGCGGGAGCGGGACAAAAAGGCCCTGTTCATTCTCATCGGCTATCTTGCGAACCTGCTGCCCTGGGTGCTGGTCAGCCGCCTGACCTTCGCCTATCACTATTTCCCCTGCACTGTCTTTCTGGTGCTGGCCCTGGCCCGCATCTTTGAGGATCTCCGCCGCCGGGACAAAAAATGGCGGGCCGCCATCGGCAGCTTCACCACCGTGAGCGTGGCCATGTTTGTCATGTTCTACCCCGTCCTCTCCGGGGTGAGAAGGAGCGCTGCCTACAGCAACATCTTCTTAAAATGGTTTACGGATACCTGGCCATTCTGAAGTTAATTTTTAATAAAAAGTATACTTTTTATTAAAAATTAAAGGGTAGCGGCCTGAACCGCGCACTGCACGCGCTAAGAGCCGCGCTTCGCACGGTTGCGCATTTGCACGCCGCCTGCGGGCGGCAGTCTGCGAGGCATTTTCTCGCCCTGAGGACAGGGGCGGGGAACTGGGCATAATTTTTTCAATCAACTATATTCCGCCGCTTTCGCGGCAAAGGAGGCTTTTTATTATGATTGCCATCGCGTGTGACCACGGGGGCTATGAGCTGAAAACGCAGATTCTGGAACACCTGGCGGAGCTGGGCGTGGCCTATGAGGACTTCGGCTGCGGCGCCGGGGAGCGGGTGGACTATCCCATTTACGCGGAGAAGGTGGCCCGTGCGGTGGCCGCCGGGCAGTTTGACCGGGGCATCCTGATCTGCGGCACCGGCATTGGTATGTCTATTGCCGCCAACAAAATCCCCGGCATCCGGGCCGCCCTGTGCGCCGACTGCTATTCCGCGGAGATGACCCGCCTGCACAACGATGCCAATATTTTATGCCTCGGGGGCCGCACCCTGGGCAGCGAGCTTGCCAAGCGGATTGTGGACACCTATCTGGCCGCCTCCTTCTCGGAAGCGGAGCATCACGCCCGGCGGCTGGCTATGATCAGGGAGCTGGAAAAATAAATGCCGTACCGTCCCAGGGATATATACAGAGGCCGCCGGAAGTTCCGGGTGCCTCTGACCATCCTCCTGTCTGTGCTGGGGGTGCTTCTGGTGGGGAGCGTGGTGCTGTTCAGTGTTTTGCAGCGGTTTGTGGTGTATGACGCCTCCGGCGTCACGCTGCAGCTCCCCTCCGCCGCCGATGCCGCCGCCCAGGAGGAAACGGCTGCGGCCACGCCGGAACCCACCTTTGAGCCGGTGGCGGTGGAGATCATTTACGAGACCCAGGACTTTTCCGACACCGACCTGGGGGGTTGGGAGGAGCTGGAGAGCGTGCAGGCCCTGTTGATCCCCAGGGAGGACGTGGTCAGCCCCGCCCTGCTGGCCGCCGCCGTGACCCGCGCCCAGGAGGGGGACTATTCCGGCGTGGTGCTGGAGATGAAGGACGAGACCGGCCAGCTTGCCTGGGCCTCTCAGACGGAAACGGCGGTGAACTACGGCACCTACGGCACGGCGGACGTGACGGAGACCATTGCCGCCCTCCATGAGCTGGGCATGACCGTGGCCGCCCAAATTAGCTGCTGCGCCGACACCCTGCTGGGTACCCGCAACTGGACTGTCACCCTCCAGACCGGCTCCGGGGAGACCTACACGGACAGCGACGGGGTGATTTGGCTGGACCCCTATAACGCCACGGTGCGGGCCTATTTGGAGGACATTGTGGCGGAGCTTGCCGCCATGGGCTTTGACGAGATCATTCTGGCCGACCTGTACCACCCCGTCGCCGGGGAGGGGGAGAGCTTTGTCTATTCCGTCACCCTTCAAACCGACCCTGACCCGGTCACGGCCATTTGCCTGCTGGGCCAGCGCCTGGTGACGGCGGCGGAGGGGACGGATACCGCCGTGTCCGTCCTGCTGGACGCCTCCTCCCTGCGAAACGGCAGCGGCAGCGAGACCGGCCAGGATATAGAGATCTTCTGGCGCCTGTTCGCAAGGCTCTACTGCCCCACCAGCACGGATATGGTGACAAGCGACAAGGAGCTGGCCGTGGCAGAGATCAACGCCGGCAGCGCGGACATCCGCTTCGTCCCCGTCTGCGCCTCCGTCCCGGAGGGCTGCAAGTCCTACGTTATAAAATAACTGGGAAATTGATAAAATTGAAAAACGTTCATTTGCCAATGCTGTAGGATTGTCAAAAAGGAGAAGGGGCCGCATCAAAACCATTTCGTTTTGATACAGGCTTTGTCAAGGGTAAATTAAACAATTTATTAAACTGCCCATTCCTGCGAAACGCAGGAATGGGCAGTTGCAGTCTGTCAAAGAAGGCAATACCCGTTTAACGAAAGAAGTGGTAAAATAGAAGGACGGGGGTGTAAAACATGGAGAATTGGCAAAAGGATGCGCGGCGGGAAGTCGTGATGATAGACATAGAAGCACTGGTGC
>JAJQFY010000091.1 GCA_021200935.1 Oscillospiraceae bacterium | reverse complement strand
GCCTGGGCGGGTCTGGGGGTCGTGCTGGGCCACGATTTCCCCATGTGGCATGGATTTCGCGGCGGGAAGGGCGTGGCCTGCACCTGCGCCGCGCTGGTGTGCGTGTCCCTGCCCTATGGCGTTCTGGCCTGCCTTGCGGGACTGGCGGGGGTGCTGGTCAGCGGCTATCTGGCGGTGGGAGCGGTGCTGATACCGGCGGTGTTTTTGATCCCCGCCTTTCTGACCGGCGGCGAGCTGGGGGCGCTGGCATTGGCCCTGACGCTGATTATGTACCAGCGAAACCGCGGGAGCCTGCAAAGGATTCGGACAGGCCAGGAGCCGAAAACGGACCTGCTGGCAGCCCTCCGCCGCAGAAGGTAAGAAAAACAAAAAACCGTCGGAACGCTTGCGACCTTGTTCCGGCGGCCTTTTGTTATGGATTGAGGACAAAATGAAAAAGATGAAACTGACTCTTGCAATTATTATTTTACCGGCAGGATGTTACAAAAGAAAGTGCAGGATTGTTTCAAAATTATTAAATTTCATGGAAATTCTTTAAAATTTCCTGGTCGGCAGACAGGATTCGTACCGCAAAACGCCGGAAATCAAGGATTTGAAGGAGGCCGTTATCATCCGGCGGCTCTGATTAGAAGCGATTTTCACATTCCACATAACACGAATCGTGCTTACCCCTGCTCTGCCATATAGATGCTCACCCGGCTTTGAATGTTTTCGGCGGCTTGGGCGGCGGTTTTGTCTCCGGCAAGGAAGGCGGAGGCTTCATCCAGGATGATTTCTGCCAGGGCGGGGTTTTCCTCGTATATGCCGGAGGCGTTTTCCGCCAGAGACAGGGCGGTTTCGTAATAAATGTCACTGGTAATCTGAAGATCGTATTCCTGTCCCGCAAGCATAATGGCGGCTTGTCCGCTCATTTCGAGCCAGGAACTGTAGTCCGACTGCATTTCCTCCCATGCTGTTTTCAGCAGGGAAAGGCTGTTGCTGGTCTGATAATCCTCCAGCAAATATTGGCGGACAAATGTCCACGCCCCCTCCTTGTTTTCACTGAGAGAGGATATTCCCCAATAGCCATTGGAAGGGTAGAGAAGCAATCGGTCATTCTCCGTTCCGGGCAGGCCGAAAAAGGCGGCGCAGCCGGTGTCGCTGCCTATGCAGTCCAGGACAAGACTGGCATACAGAATATCTCCATACCCTGTGACGCTGATAATATACAGAAGGGGCGTGTCCGCGCCGTCTTCATCCTCCAGGGTTTCCGGCAGCAGCTTCATAAGCTCCAGGCGCTGGATAAAATCCTCCGAATCAAAGGAGCAGGTGCCGCCGCTCCAATCTATAAAGGGAGAGCTGTCCCCCGCCAGCATATACTGGATAAATTCATATTGTGTTAAGGTACCCCCGAAGGGGTCGCTCCCACCGGCAAGGGCTATGATATCCTCCAGCGTGAGCCGGTCAGTATCATCCACAACAGATGGATTTGCGGCGATGGAAATAACGCTGACATGGGGCATAAGGCCGTATAAGCCACCGTCTGTCTCCATGGCGGTCAGCAGCGTCTCTACATAATCCTCCCGGTCAATATCCGAATCCTCATCTATGTAAGGATTCATGTCCTCCAGAAGTCCAAGCCGAACGAATTGGGAGACCGGGATGCTTCGCAAATCATATAAATCAGGGGCGTCGCCGGAGGCAATATCCAGGTATAGCTGTTCCAGTCCCGCTGTGTTGTCGTCGCCTGTATTATATTCAGAATAATCCCGAATAACCACCTGGTACGCCGACTGGGACTGATTAAAATTGAGAACGGCATAGGATATATCCTGATAATCAAAGGTTGCCAGGGTCAGCGTTTTTGTGCTTTCCTCCGACGAATCGCCAGCCGCTTGTACCAGGGTAATGCTGGATAATCCGGCCACCAGAAACGTGTCGTATTCCAGGGCGATAACATTTACGATGGGTGTGCTGATGCCCAGATCCAGCCACTGAAACAGAGATACAGTCTCGCCGGTTTGGAGATCGATTCCAAACAATCCCTTATCAGAACTGTCCGTGCAGTATAGCTCGTAGTCTTGCCCGGTGAACAGCTTTGTATACTCGCCCTCAAGACCGTCGCTGTCCCAAGCCTGATTATCACTGTCTATAGTTTGGATAAAAATATGCTCGCCGGTGCTTTCCCGGACGGCCAGCTCACCGCCGGAGGTAAAGCATAAGCTGGATAGCTGCCCGGAGGAATCTATGGTAAAGAGTATGCCGCCGTTATAGTCCAGGGCGACAAGGGATGTCTCGGTGAGAACATACAGGCAGTCCTTATCCCTGTCTGCCGCTATCTCCGTGGGCGCGGCGGAAAGGGCCAGATTTATTTCCCTGTCGGCCTTCATCTCCTGATTTATTTCACCAATATGAAGGAGAGAGGTCTTGCTGTAAACAGGGTCTTCATCGGCGGCTGTGTCGTATTCGTAATGGTTCACCATGACCCATAGGCCCGTTTCATCGGGATACAGACCGGCAATGCTGTCCGCGTCTGTAAGCGTCATGTTATAGGCCCAAATCAGGCTGCCGTCTAAATCAATGGCATAAATGGTCTCTGCCTCCTCCTCGTCGGCGGTATAGCCATAGAGGTAAATGATCTCATCCATTGCCTGCACAGATTGCAGCCGGACATACGCTGTGGGAAGCGGTATATTCTTTGAGGTATACGCCTGTGTGTCGGCATGGGTGTCGCCGTCGTCGGCGTTGCCGCAGGCGCAGAGAGATAAAATACAGCACAACAGAATGAAAAAAATACATGCCCTCCTGCACATCCTATAAAAGCTCCTTTTCCTGAAAAATTACAGGGGCAATGACCCTGCCATATCCTATAAACAGCGAACCATGCCCAGGTGCAACAAAGTGATTTTCCCCACGGGATAATTTTTTTCGTTGCACCTTCTGCCGGTTCGCTGTTTATATATTAAGTAAGGATATAGCGGAAAGGGGCGATTTCATTATGACATCCCGCAGAAAAATTAGAAGCGCCCAGCGGACACGGCTGACCTCCGCCTGCTTTCTGGCCCCCAGTGCCGTGGGCGTACTGGTCTTTTTTGTGATCCCCTTCGGGGTGATCGTCTATTACTCCCTGGTTGACAACCCCATTCAGCAAAGCTTTGTGGGGCTGGATAACTACATTAGCCTGCTGCAAAACACCGCCTTTCGGCTGGCGGCGAGAAACAGCCTGCTTTTTCCGGCTTGGCAGTGCCGCTGGCAGTCGTTCTGTCCCTGGGCCTTGCGGTACTGCTGGAGAAGAAAATCCCGCTGAAAAGCCAGCTCCGTTCCTGCTTTCTCAGTCCTTTGGTAGTGCCTGCGGCCTCCGTGGTGCTGATATGGCAGGTGATATTTCATTATAACGGAGCTTTGAACAGCGCCCTGTCCCATTTCGGATTGGAGGCGGTGGATTGGCTGAACTCGGCCTACAGCATCCCGGTGATGGCGGTACTTTTTTGTGGAAAAATCTTGGCTACAACATGGTTCTGTTCATGGCGGCTTTAGCCAATATTCCACGGGAGCCATTAGAGGCGGCCATGATGGACGGAGCCTCCTCCCGGGTCATATTTTTCCGCTTCAAGCTGCGGTATCTCTCTCCCACCCTGGTTTTTGTGACCATCATGTCTCTGGTCAATTCCTTCAAGATATTCCGGGAGATATATCTTCTCACCGGGGATTATCCTTATGAGTCGCTGTATATGCTTCAGCATTTTATGAACAACACCTTCCGCAGTCTGGACTATCAAAAGCTGTCCTCCGCCGCCGTTGTCATGCTCCTGGTGATTGCGGGGGTCATGGCGGTGCTGTTCGTCCTGGAGAAATGGCTTGGCCGGGATTTGGAGCAATAAATATGAAAAACAAAACAAACCGCAAAAAATTTTCTCGCACGCTGATTTTCCTTGCGCTTTGGGCCGTGGGACTGCTGTTTCTGGCGCCCATGGTGCTGACCTTTACCAATTCCTTTATGTCCGCGGAGGAGATAACCGTCCACTACGGAGAGGTGCTGTCCCAATCCACCGGGGGAGGCGACTATATGACAGAAGCCGTCCGCTTGCAGTTTATTCCTGACATAGTCAGCTTCCGGCAATACAAGACCTTCCTGCTGGAATGTCCGAAATATCTGTATAAATTCTGGAACTCGGTTTTTCTTGTGGTTCCCATCGTGACCCTTCAGGTGGCCGTTGCCGCCCTGGCGGCCTATGGCTTCGCCCTGTATCAGGGCCGGGGCCGCCGGATCCTATTTTTCTCCTATATCCTGCTGATGCTGCTGCCAAGCCAGGTGACGCTGGTTCCCAATTATCTCATGGCGAAGTGGCTGAAGATTTTGAACACCCGCCTCGCGGTGATTCTGCCGGGGATATTCACGCCCTTTTCCGTCTATCTTCTGTCCAAAGCCATGGGGCGCATCCCGAAGGAACAGATAGAGGCCGCCAGCCTGGACGGAGCCGGGCCGTGGCGGACATTCACCCAGGTCGTTCTGCCCCAGTGCAAAAGCACCATGTATTCTGTGATCATACTGGTATTCATTGACAACTGGAACATGGTGGAGCAGGTGCTTGTTCTCCTGACGGATGAGGACAAGCAGCCCCTGTCGGTGTTTCTGTCCCAGATAAACGCCGGGGAGGTCAGTCTGGCCTTCGCGGTGGCAACTGTATATATGATACCTCCGCTGCTGCTGTTTCTGCATGGGGAGGAGCATTTGGCAGCCGGTATAGCCGATTCCGGGAATTGGAAGGAGTGACCTGATTATGCACCTGGAAACAAAAGAAAAAGAATCCCGCCCATGGGTGAAAAACGCAGCCATCATCTTTCTGTCCGTCATGCTGGTGCTGACCTTTTTCTCCAAGACCATCCGCAACCTATCCTTGACGGAGGTTTCCGGGCAGTATATTCAGGCCGGAACCATATCCACCGCCGTCACAGGCACAGGCACCGTGTCAGCCAACGTGGCCTATCATGTGCAGCTTGACGCCACCCGCACCATCCAGGAGGTGCTGGTCTCCGTGGGAGACGAGATAGAGGCAGGGCAAACACTGTTCATCCTGGAGGAAACGGAAAACACCGAGCTGGCAGAGGCGGAGCAGACCCTGTCCGATTTGCTGTACAACTATAACCTCTTGCTCATTCAAAATGTGGACGCCAGCTATGCCTCAGAGAATCAAAATATTCAGAGCATCCGGGAGGATCTGGCAAACGCCCTCACCGTCCAAAGCCAGGCGGAGGAGCTGGAGGCCGCCTATACTGCCGCCAAAACCACAGCGGAGCAGGCCCAAAGCCTGGCAGACGAGCTGAACAATACCATTGCCGACCTGGAGGGAGAGATAACCCTGGCCACGGCCCAGGACAGCGTACTGGCCGAGCTGAACGCCCAGCTCACCGAAGCGCAGAAGGCGCAGTCGGAGGCGGAGGCCGCCCTCACCGTCTGTCAGGCCCAGACTACCGCCGCCCAGGCTGCTGTTGCCATAAGCCTTTCCGCCGCCGCAGAGACCCTGACCCAAGCCCGGCAAACCCTGGAATCTCTGGAGCTGGAGCTATCCTACTTGCAGGAGGATTACCAGGCCCTGTTATCGGATGATGACACAGATGAAGCCACCCTGACGGAAGCACTCAGAGCTGTGGAACGGCAGCAGCTCGCGGTCTCCAACCAGCAGACAGTCGTGGCGGAGGCCCAAAGTCAATACGATACGGCGGCGGCACAGAACGAAGCCGTTACCGCAGCACAGGAGGCGGAGGCCGCCGCCCAGACCGTGTTAGAGGAAAAAACCGCCCAGGTCACGGCTCTGGAAAATTCCATTGAGGAGCGGGAGGCCGAGCTGACCACAGACCTTCAGTTACAGCTCACCACGGCGCAGGCGGCGTTAGCCTCTGCCCAGGCCAGATTATCCCAGGCCCAGTCGGAATTATCTGTTGCCTCCTCCAACTACACCACCACGGTGACGGCGGCCAACGCCAGCGTGACAAGCCTACAGCAGAGTCTTGAAGCGGCCCTGGCCGCTCTTTCCGAGCAGCAGCAGGCGGACAGCGTTTCCGCCCAGGTGGCAGACCTGGAGCTGGCCCAGGCAAAGGAGGCCCTGGAGGCTCAGGAGGCGCTGGCGGAGGAGCTGACGGAGGCCGGGGTCATGACCGAAGTGACGGCCCAATATGCCGGTACCGTCTCCGAAGTGGATGTAATCGCCGGAGACATTGTGGCCGCCGGGCAGACCCTGGCCCCTGTGAACGTAGAGGGGAAAGAATACTCCCTGACCATTTCCGTTACCGAGGAGCAGGCCCAAAAGGTCAGTGTAGGGGATGTGGAAACTGTGACCAACTATGTTTACGGGGATATTGAAGTGGTGCTGTCCTCCATCCAAAGCGACCCGGACAACCCCGGAAAATACAAGCTGCTGGAATTTGCCGTCAGCGGGGATGTCGCAGACGGGCAGTCTCTCAGCGTTTCCATCGGCACCACATCGGAGAGCTACGACGCCGTGATCCCCAAGAGCGCCGTCCATGAGGATTCCAACGGCACCTATATCTATGTGGCCTCCGCCAAGACTACCCCTCTGGGTACCCGGTATGTCGTGTCCAGAGCGGCGGTAATTGTGGAAGCCTCGGACACCGTGAACGCCACCGTCACCCTGGACAGCGCAGACAGCGACTATGTGATCACCACCTCCGCCGCTCCTATCACGGAGGGCGAGCAGGTGCGGCTGACAAGCGAATGAAAAGAATATTTTGCAAAAAATATAGGAGCCGGTGGGCGGCGGCGCTGTGCGTCATACTGTGCGCCGTGACCCTTCTGCTCCATAAAAATACAGCCGCCGGGCTGGAAAGCCAGAGGGCGGCGGAGCGGTGGCAGGCCGGGGAGCTGCCATACACCCAGGTCACAGCATTTATCAGCGAGGACGGAGCCGTCACCGCCGAGGATATAATGTCCGTCCGTGAAAGCATAGATAATATCCTGGCGTCACTGGGACTGGAGGCCGAAGGGGAAAGCGCCAGGCTCTGGCTGGACGCCTACAGCGGCGAGCTTTCTCTGGCAGTCTCAACGGATTATAACCAGCAGGCGGTTCGGGTCATCGCAACAGGCGGAGATTTCTTCTTTTTTCATCCCCCGGACATGGAAAGCGGCTGGTATTACAGCGACAGTGACACAACGGACGCCACAGTGGTACTGGATGTCTACCTGGCCTGGGCCTTGTTTGGAGGGACAGATATAGCCGGAAAGACGGTGGAGCTGGGCGGCGCCCTATGCACCGTGGCCGGTGTGGCTTCCCTGCCGGAGGATGAGCGGGAGCTTAGCGCTTATGGGTCGGAATACACCCTGTACGTCCCATACAGCCTTCTGGAGCGGCTGGGCTATGATGTTCCCATCACCTGCTATGAAGCGGCTTTGCCGGAAGTCACCTCCGGGTATGGGCTGGACACAATAGAGGCCGCCCTGAGCCTGTCTGATGATGATTATGAAATGCGGACAAACACAGGCCGCTTCGGGATCATAAACAGCCTGGCCCTCCTGGGTCAGTTTTCCCAGCGGGTTCAGCGTCTGGGGAGAATCTATTATCCCTGGTGGGAAAATGCCGCCCGCGCCGCCGAAAATCGGTGCGCCTTTCTGGCCGCGCTGGCCTGCGGGCTGGCCGTTTATCCCCTGTTATTCATCGTGGTAACAGGCGTGCGGGCAGCGGCCCGGCGAAAACATTTCAAAGGATGAAAAGCAATGGCAGCGATTTCTTTGCAGCATATAACCAAGGTCTATGACAAGGGCGTTACCGCTGTCCAGGATTTCTGCCTGGATATTGCCGACGGGGAATTTATTGTCCTGGTTGGCCCCTCCGGCTGCGGCAAGTCCACCACGCTGCGGATGATTGCGGGGCTGGAGGACATCACCTCCGGCCAGCTTCTCATAGACGGCGCAGCCATGAACGATGTGCCGCCCAAGGAGTGGGATATTGCCATGGTGTTTCAGTCCTATGCGCTGTATCCCCACATGACGGTATATGACAATATGGCTTTTGCCCTGAAAATGCGGAAAACGCCAAAGGAGGAAATCGACCGCCGGGTGCGGGCGGCGGCGGAAACGCTGAATATCACCGATATTCTGACCCGCAAGCCCAAAGCCCTGTCCGGCGGCCAGCAGCAGCGGGCAGCCATTGGAAGGGCCATCGTCCGGGAACCCAAGGTGTTTTTGATGGACGAGCCACTTTCCAACCTGGATGCCAAGCTCCGCAGCCAGACGCGCACAGAGCTGATGCGGCTTCGCCATCGGATAGACGCGACTTTTATTTACGTCACCCACGACCAGACGGAGGCCATGACCCTGGGAGACAGGATTGTCGTGATGAAGGACGGCTATATTCAGCAGATCGGTACGCCCCAGGAGGTGTTCCGCCAGCCGAAAAATATGTTCGTGGCCGGATTCATCGGCTCCCCGCAGATGAATTTTCTGCCCGCAAGCCTGGCGGGGTCGTCATTGACCATTTCCCATGAGACAGGCCAGGCCCATATCGGCCTTCCAAACCTCGTCACGGATGCAGACGCCGCAAGACCCGTTGTGGCTGGCATCCGCCCGGAACACATAACCCTGGCCCCAGCTCCGACCCCGGACGCCCTGACCGCCCATCTGGAAGCGGCGGAAACCACCGGCAGCGAGACCTGGCTCCATCTGACCATCGCGGAAAGCCCTGTCGTCGTCCGTATTCCGGCGGACAGCTACAGCCCCGAAATGGATAAGGCCCCCATTTACATCAAACCGCAGCATGAGCGCATCCACCTCTTTGACCCGGACACGGAGAGGCGGCTAGACGGGAAATGAGGCGCAGAGAGTTCTTTGAAGAACAAGAAAAAAGCAAGATTTACATTTCGCTTTCTATGTTATAATGAGAGCAGCAAAGCTTGAGCGGTGAGGAGACTTGACCCATGAAAGAGATGATCCATCCCCGAATACGGGAATATGCTTGCGATCCCTGTTCGACTGTCATTGAGAAAACCCATTCCGGCGAAAAGGGCTTGACACAGGAGCAGGTGCGCCAGAATCGAAAAAAATATGGCGGAAATGAGCAGACGGTAAGCGACAAAAAGGAGAACACCATCCCGCACTGCATCCGCAGAGCATTTATTAACCCCTTCACAGCGATCCTTTTCTTATTGGCGGTAATCCTGCTATTCACAGATATTCTAATGCCGGAGCAATATGGGCAAGGGCTATCTTCGGTTCTTATCATCAGCGTGATGCTGGTTCTGAGCGGCATCATACGGCTGATTCAGGAACTTCGGGCAAAGCGCATTGCCGACCGCCTGACCCAACTGGTACAAACCACTGTCTCTGTCTGTCGGGACGGCATCTGGCAG
>JAJQFY010000065.1 GCA_021200935.1 Oscillospiraceae bacterium | reverse complement strand
TCTATTAAAAACTTTTCACGGAAGTGTTCAACTTGCTCTTGCAATTTGCAGATTAATTTCTATTCGTTCAGCAAAGTGAATGAAAACTGTTCCTCGGATGGCTTCCCACAGAAGCCATCGTTTTTATTTTAGCACGACATCTCAATAAAATCAAGTATGTCTTTGACAGTTGGCGCAGGATTTGGTAAGCTATATATAATACGACAATTAGGGAGTGACAGCCATGATTTTAACCATAGACCTGTCCAACAGCCACCTCACCATGGGCGGCGTGGTGGAGGGCAGGGTGATGTTTTCCTGCGATTTGACCACCGTCAAATTCCGAACGCCGGACGAATACTGCGTTTTAATGGGTCTGATGCTGGAGCGGCATCAGGTGGACTGCCGGAAGCTGGAGGGGTGTATTCTCTCCTCTGTGGTGCCGGAGCTTACCCTGACCGTCCGCCGGGCGGCGGAAATGCTGACCGGCCTGGCCCCTATGGTGGTAGGCCCTGGGGTCAAGACCGGGCTGAACATCCGGCTGGACGACCCCTCCGAGCTGGGCAGCGATTTTGTGGCCGCCTCCCTGGCGGCCCAGGCCCGCTACCCTCTGCCGGTGGCCACCGTCGCCATGGACACGGCCATGGGCATCGGCGTTACCGACGCCACCGGCTCCTACATCGGCGGCGTGATCGCCCCCGGCGTGATGATTTCCACCTCCGCGCTGTCCAGCCGGGCCTCTCTGCTCCACAATGTGGTTCCCCAGGCGCCGGGGCATATTATATGCAAAAGCACGGATGAAAGTATGCGTTCCGGCATTATCTACGGGGCAGCCGCCATGCTGGACGGGCTTCTCACCGGCATAGACGAGGAGCTGGGCCAGCCCGTCACCGTGGTAGCCACCGGCGTATGGGCGGAGGCGGTGATTCCCCACTGCCGCCGCCAGGGGATTCACCTTGACAAAGACCTGATTCACGAGGGCCTGTGGCTCATCTGGAAGCGGAACCAGCGGAAGAAATAAAGCGCTCACGCATAAACCTGCCTCCGCGCATCGCCCCCCTGTCAGTGCGCGATTCTATTGACACATTCCCGTTCATGTGATAGCATGGACGGGATAAAATATAAATAATTTTAAATAAATTTTTGAATGAGGTATTGTCATGAATCCCTTGAAAAAGGTGTATTGCAGAGTCTTTCAAACGTGCTTTCGGGCGGTGCTGCCGGTGCTGCCCTATCGGGAGCCGAGGATATTAAACAGCATGACGGCGGCGGGGGAGGAGCTGCGGCGGCGGGGCCGGAGCCGGGTGCTTATCGTGACAGACCCCAGCCTTTCCGCGCTGGGGCTGCTGGACGGGCTGACGGGGGCGCTGACAGACGCGGGCATTGCCTATTCCCTGTATGACAAAACGGTCTCCAACCCCACCGTGCGGAACGTGGAGGAGGCCAGGGCCATGTATCTGGCGGAGGGCTGCCAGGCCATTATCGCCTTCGGCGGCGGCTCCTCCATCGACTGCGCCAAGGCGGCGGGGGCCCGCATCGTAAAGCCCCGCCAGCCGGTCACGAAAATGGGGGCCTATTGAAGGTCATGCACCGGCTGCCGGATCTGATCGCCGTCCCCACCACCGCCGGTACAGGCAGCGAGACCACCCTGGCTGCCGTTATCACCGACCCGGAGCGCCACCACAAGTACCCCATCAATGACTTCTCTCTTATCCCTCATTATGCCATTTTGGACTATCACGTTACCCTGGGTCTGCCGCCCCATGTCACCGCCACCACGGGCATGGACGCCCTGACCCACGCGGTAGAGGCATACATAGGCCGCAGCACCACCAGGCACACCCGCGCTATGGCGGTGGAGGCCGCCGCGCTTATCCACACCTATCTCAAGCGGGCCTACGACAACGGCCAGGACAAGGAGGCCCGTGAGCGTATGCAGCGGGCCGCCTACTGCGCGGGCATTGCCTTCACCCAGTCCTATGTGGGGTATGCCCACGGGGTCGCCCACTCCCTGGGAGGCCGGTACGGCATTGCCCACGGCCTGGCAAACGCGGTGCTGCTGCCCATCCTCCTGGAGGAATACGGGGAGAGCTGCTATAAGCGCCTGGGCCGTCTGGCCCGTGCCTGCGGCGCCGCCCCGGAGACCGCCTCAGACGAGGCCGCCAGCCGTGCGTTCATCGACTGGATAAAGGAGATGAACCGCTCCATGGGCATCCCGGAGCATCTGACCGGCATACGCCGGGCCGACATCCCTGCCATGGCCCGCTTCGCCGACGCCGAGAGCAATCCTCTCTATCCAGTCCCCAAGCTGATGGACGCAAAAGAGCTGGAAAAGCTATATTACCTGGCCGCCGGGGAGCTGCTGCTGGACTGACAGGGGCAGTTCAGCTTATCTATATTCAGCCCGGCCCCAGTCCTTCAGACACAGGCCCAGGCAACGGGCCTTGGGGAGGGCGGCGGCGATTTCGTAGGCGGCGTCGCGGCGGGCCTGGTTTTCCGCCTTGTTCAGCAGGACGAATTTTGGCTTGTAGCACAGCTCCAGCAGCTTTGCCACATCCTGGGGGGTGACGGCGTGCTTGCCGGTGACATCCAGAGCCTGGCAGGCAAGCTCTGGCCGGTGTACGGCGTCGGAAACGGCGCGGCCAATGCCGTCCAGTCCTGCCACAGCTACCACCGCCTGGGCCTCCGGCGGGATGACCGGCTCGAAGGCCGGGTCTGTCATTTTAAGCGGGTGCTTTCGTGCGCCGTCCGCCTCCACCAGGACAAAGTCCGCCATATCCACCAGCGCGGGCATAGCGCCCCCGATTCCCTCCAGCTTCTGCGGCCCGCTGAGCGCGCCGACCCACGCAATGCCCCGCTTCTGCAAAAGGCTGCGGGCCTGGTCTGTTGACCGGGCCAGCAGGCTCCCATCCGTCGGGGGATATATTTTTGTGGTGGTGGTGACGACCACCCGATACCCTCCGCCGCGAAGCTCCCAGGCCAGGGTGTTGATGGCGGAGGTTTTGCCGCCTGCTCCCACCAGCGCGATAACGTGCGGCACCTTTGTGCCGAACAGCACCCGGTACAGGCTTGGTGTCGCCTCCGGGCTTGCCCATATGATACTGCTCATGGCCGTACCCCCATTTTCATCAGTGCCTCCACCACGCCCCCGGCGACTGCCAGGGCCTTGTCAGAGACCGTGTGCCAATCTGTGTCCAGGCGGGGATCCACGTCCGCCATTTTCAGCCCTGCGGTTACGGGAAAGCCCTCCGGCAGCATCCCCCGCACCAGGCCGGAAATGGCGGCGCATACGGGAACACCGTCTATGACAGCGATTGGCTCGTTTTTTTCCACCTGGGAACCGATATCCCGCAGAATGTGAAGGGTTCCCCCCGCCGGGGCGTGAATGACCCGTTCTTTTCCTACGCCGCCCACTACGCCGGGGACGCCGGTGTTGGGAATGGCGGTTCCCACCCAGATAACCCGGCCCAGGGTGTGGCCCCGCTTGGTCTCCACCACGGCCCGGACATCCCGTCCGGCGGTGAACCCGGGGCCAAGGCCCACGGTGGCCGGGGCCATATCTATGGTCGTCCCCAGGTTTTTCTTCGCCAGAATCCCATCCACCAGGGCCGCCGGACGCAGGGCTTTTAAAATTTCGCAATCCGGGTCGATGAGAAGGGGGACAAAATCTGTCTCCCGCTCCGGCAGGGAGGAGACGAGCCTCGCGGTCACGTCCTCCACAGTGGCCTCGCCCCCGGCATAGACGGCCTGAGAGAGCGCCACATTCCGCCGGATGGCCGTGGGCCGGGGGCTTTCCAGCGCTGCCACGGAAAAGCCGCAGCGCTTCAGCCGCAAAATTGTCCCGGTGGCGATATCGCCCGCCCCCCGTACTATAACCCAGTTCATAGCGCAATCTCCCTGACGGCCCGCGCCGCCTGCTCCAGCTCCTCATCCGTGGTGGCATATCCCGCCGAGAGGCGCACCGTCCCCTGCGGGAAGGTACCCAGGGCCTTGTGGGCCGCCGGGGCGCATTGAAGACCGCAGCGGGTTTGGATGCCGTATTCCTCCTCCAGCCGGAAGGCGGCCAGAGCGTTATCTATATTTTGAAAATCCAGGGACAGGACGGGCAGCGCCGGTTCCCCCACGACGGCCACGCCGGGGATGTGGGAGAACAGCGCCCGCATAGCCGCCGTCTGGCCCTGTGCGCGGGCCTGAATGTCCTCAAAGCGGGGCTGAATATAGTCCAGCGCTGCCCCCAGACCCATGATGCCCGGCAGGTTCAGGGTACCCGGCTCGAACCTGTCCGGGAGGACGGGGGGCATATCCCCGCTGTCGGAATAGCTGCCCGTGCCGCCCAGAACTACCGGCTCCAGCACCTCCGCCATGCGGGGGGACAGGAGCAGCAGCCCAATGCCCTGGGGACCCATCAGTCCCTTGTGGCCGGGAACGGCCATGGCGTCCGCGCCAGAGCTGTCGAAGTCTATAGGCAGCACCCCGGCGGTCTGGGCCGCGTCCACGATGGTGAAGGCGGCACTCCTGGGAATCTCATATACCGCCCCGGAGACGTTGGAGCCGTGGGTAACAACGACAGCCCCGCCGTCACCTTCCGCCGCGCCCAGACGGTGAAGAGGCCGGGCCACGGCGTTGTGGGGCGGGCCAATGAGCCGCACACGGTCTCCCGGCTTTAAAAGGCCGGACAGGGCCATATTCAGCCCCCAAGTGCAGCCGGGGGTGAAAATCACCCGCCGGGGGTCTGCCACGCCAAAGAAATCCGCCAGACGGCAGCGGATGTCCGTGACGGCCTCCGCCGTGTCGTAGGCCAGGGCGTAGCCCCCGCGGGCAATGTTGGGAGCGGCCCGTTCCAGGCAGGCGGTCATGGCCTGGCCCACGCCGGGGGCCTTGGGCCAGGCACCGGCGGCGTTATCCAAAAATATCATCGAACATAAATTCCTTCCACATCATCCTGGGGCATATTCTCCGGCGGGGCGTCCCCGTCCAGCCGGGCGCAGGTGCCGCAGGAGGAGGAGAGAAAGCGGGGGACAGGCATCAGCGTCACGGAAACGCCCCGCTGCGCCATCTTCTGCCGGAAGCGAACGGCCCCGTAGTGGGATACAAAGGTAACATATACCATCCTGCGCCATCCTATGCCTCAACGACCACCGGGAAGGGGCCTTGCTCCGCCGCGTAGCCGATAATGGGCCATGGCAGTGTCTCCGCCTCATCTCTGGGCAGGGCGAACAGCAGTCCGCCGGAGGTCTGGGGGTCGTACAATATATCCTCCAGCCAGAGGGGCAGCGCCGGGTCGGTGCGGGCCTTGCCCTCCAGAAACTCCCGGTTCCGATAGGCCCCGGCGGGGATAAGGCCCATCCGGGCCAGCTCCGGCGCGGCGGGCTGATAGGGTACGGCCTGGGACAGAATACGCACCGTGACGCCGCTGGCCTCCGCCAGCTCCCGGCAATGGCCCATCAGGCCGAAGCCGGTGATGTCCGTGCAGGCGTGGATGTGGTATTTCTCCGCCTTCTGCTTGGCCGGGCCGTTCAGGGCGGTCATGATGGCTGTCAGCTTGGTGAAATCCGCAGACTCCAAAAGTCCGGCCCCGTGGGCCGTCACCAATATGCCGGTACCCAGGGGCTTTGTCAGCACAAGGGCGTCCCCTGGTCTGGCTCCGGCATTTGTCCAGAGCTTATCCTTCTGCCCAAAGCCGGTGACGCACAGGCCGTATTTTGGGCTGGCGTCCTCAATGGAATGGCCCCCGGCCACGGTGACGCCCGCCTCTGCGGCCTTGGCGTGGCCCCCGGCCAATATGTCCCGCACCTGCTCCAGCTCCAGGCAGGTGGGAAAACACAGAAGATTCAGGGCCAGCACCGGCTCGCCCCCCATGGCCCAAACGTCCGAAAGGGCGTTGGCCGCCGCCACCTGGCCGAACAGGAAGGGGTCGTCGAACATGGGGGGGAAGAAGTCTGTGGTCTGAATCAGCACCCGCCCGTCGCCCAAATCATAGGCGCAGGCGTCGTCCGAGGTGTCGAAGCCCACCAGCAAGCTGTCTGAGTGGAAATTCGGCAGCGCCCGCACTACCTGGGACAGCACACCGGGGCCGATTTTGGCTCCGCAGCCGGAGCAGCTTGAAAATTCTGTCAGTCTGTGGCTCATTTAGACAAATAGAGAACCCAGACAGGCCCCTCCTCCTGCACCGTCACCTGATAGCCCGCGTGGGCGGCGAAGCGGGTGCAGTTGCCCTTGGCTGCGGCGTTGTCCACGGCGATTTCCATGGTCTCCGGCTTGTCCTTCAGCGCCTGCCGGAGCATCAGCACCGGCTCCGGGCAGGAGCGGCCTATAGCGTCTATTCTCATGCTGCGTCCTCCTTTTTTCTTGCCTGACGGGTGTAACACCAGGCGATAGCAAGCAAAACGATAAGTCCGACGATGACGGCAATGCGCCCATTCAGCGTGGAGCCGGATGTGGAGGAGGCCAGCCCAAAGTTATGGGCGAAGGCGGCCCCCAGGGCGAAGCCCACAACGGTCATGGCCGCGTCGGAGCTGCCCTCCCCGGACAGGATGAGCTGCCGCAGGGGACAGCCCCCCGCCAGCACGGCCCCCAGGCCGGTCAGCGCCATGCCGAGGAAGTTCCAAAGATGGTCGGTGTGGGCGATAGGCTGGTCTGCAAAGCCCAGGCTGAACCTGCCAGTGACGACGTTTAAGAGCAGCGCGCCGAAAAACACGCCGATATAGCCCAGCAGAAGGGTGTTGTCCCCAAAGAGCATCATATCCCGAATCCCCCCGGCCATACACAGGCGGGTGCGCTGGGCGATGGCCCCCACAATGAGACCGGCCAGCAGGCTGAGGAGAATAGGCGCGTGCATGGAGCCTGGCCCTTCCTCCGAAAAGGCCAGCAGGCTCGGAAAGGCCACCAGAATCACCAGCAGCGCGGCCTGGATGCCCGGGAAGGCCACGCCCTCCAGCGTGTTCTGCCGCTGGGAGGGGCCGAGGGAGAAGCCACGGTTCAAAAAGAGTACGCCCACGCCGATGCCTGCCGCAAAGCCAAACAGCCCCACCAGGGCGTTCAAGTCCCCGGCGGCCAGGCGGATAACCATGCGGAAGGGGCAGCCCAGAAACACCAGCGCGCCCACCACGGTGAAAAAGCCAATCACCAGCCGGATCAAGGGGCTGGAGCCGCCTCTGGGCCGAAATTCCTTAAAGCACAGGGCCATGATGAAGCTGCCCAGCACAAGGCCGATGATTTCAGGCCGGAGATACTGCACATTGGCGGAGGAGTGAAGCCCCAGGGCGCCCACGGAGTCCCGGATAAAGCAGGCAATGCAAAAGCCCATGTTGGCCGGGTTTCCGAACAGCGTGAGCGCCACCGCGATAAGGCCAATGACGATGCCGCCGCCCAGCAGGATCCATTTTTCTTTCCTCATAAAATAAGGTATCCCCCTTTCGTTCGCGTCTATACGACATTTTACATGAGCGGAATGTCTTTGTCAATGCGAAAGCGGCCCGGAGACCGGGGCGGAATAATGCTGAATGGATAAAAAACACCGGCGCTTCCTCAAGCGGGAAGCGTCGGCGTTTAAGATTTTCTTAAAACAGCTCGCACACGAGGTCAGTATAGGCTGCCGGGTCATCCAGAGGAATACCGGCGATTAGCTGGGCCTGGGCCAGCAGAACCATGGACAGGTGGGCGGCCCTGGTTTTATCCTCCTGCCAGGCCTTTTCCAGGGCGGCGAAGGCGGCGTGGTTGGCGTTCAGCTCCAGAACCCGGTGGGCCTTCACATTCTCGCCCTCCGGGACGCCGGGGAGGTTCTGGAAGTATTTTTCCATCTCCAGCGTTACCTCGCCCTCGGTGGTCAGGAAGACGGGCTGGGACTTCAGCTTGTGGCTGAGACGGACGGTCTCCACCGTTCCGCCCAGGCTCTCCTTGACGAAGTCCAGCAGCTCCTTGTACTGCTCGCTCTTTTCCTCGGTCTCCTTTTTCTCCTCCTCGGATTCCAGACCCAGGTCGTCGGAGGTGACGTTGCAGAAGCTCTTCTCGCTGTAGGTTCCCAGCATCTGCATGACGAACTCGTCCACATTGTCCGTCAGGCACAGCATATCATAGCCTGCGGCCTTGACCGTCTCCGCCTGGGGCAGGGCGGCGGCCCGCTTGGTCGTCTCCGCGCAGGCGTAATAAATCTTGGTTTGGCCCTCCGGCATGGCGTCCACATATTCCTTCAG
Source organism: Oscillospiraceae bacterium (assembly GCA_021200935.1). Taxonomy (GTDB): domain Bacteria; phylum Bacillota; class Clostridia; order Oscillospirales; family Oscillospiraceae; genus CAJOIG01. The sequence continues at coordinate 1,279 of JAJQFY010000065.1, read as the reverse complement.
GCTTACCAGCTTGTCCTGGTTGGCGCTGTAGAACATCAGCAGATCCTGAAGCTGCTCCTTGTGCATTCCGTAATCGCCTACCACGCCGTATTTCAGTTGAGGGGCGAACGCCTTATAGAAGGTCAGGTAATGCTCCCTGTCCTCGTCCATCAGGCGTTTCAGCTCGGCCAGGATCTTCTTTTCCAGGTTCCCGGCGATGATTTTAAGCTGCCGGTCGTGCTGCAAAAGCTCGCGGGAGATGTTCAGGCTCAGGTCGGGGGAGTCCACCACGCCCCGGACGAAGCGGAAATGCTCCGGCAGCAGGTCGGCGCACTTGTCCATAATCATTACGCCGGAGGAATATAGCTGTAATCCCGGCTGGTAGTCCCGCGTATAATAGTCATAGGGGGCCTGGGCGGGGATGAACAGCATGGCCTTGTAGCTTGTGAGACCCTCCGCGTTGACCCGGATGACGGCGACCGGGTCGGCGGCGTCATGGAAATGCTCTTTATAATACGCCTTGCAGTCGTCGTCGGACACCTCGCTCTTGGGGCGCTGCCAGATGGGAACCATGGTGTTCACCACCTGATCCTCCACGATGGTCTTATACTCGCCCTTGCCGTCCTCGCCGCCTTTTTCATCCCATTCCCGGCGCTCCACCATCATGTGAATGGGCCAGCGGACATAGTCGGAATACTTCTTCACCAGCTCCTTCAGCTCCCAGCCCTCGAGATAGGTGCTGTATTCCTCCTGGTCGCTGTCCTCCTTGATGTGCATGATAACGTCCGTGCCGACGGTGTCCTTGTCACATTCCGTGATGGTGTACCCGTCCGCGCCGGAGGACTCCCAGCGATAAGCCTGCTCCTCGCCGAAGGCTTTGGTGATAACCGTTACCTGGTCGGCCACCATGAACGCGGAGTAGAAGCCCACGCCGAACTGGCCGATGACGTCCATGTCCGCGGCCTCCTCGCTCTCAGCCAGGGTGTCCCGGAACTGGCGGGTGCCGCTGGAGGCAATAACGCCCAGGTTGTTTTCCAGCTCCTCCTTCGTCATGCCGATGCCGTTGTCGGAGACGGTCAGGGTCCGGCCCTCCTTGTCCGTATCGATGCGGATGAGAAAGTCCTCCCGGTTCAGGCCCACGGACTCGTCCGTCAGGGAACGGTAGCACAGCTTGTCGATAGCGTCGGAGGCGTTGGAGATGATCTCCCGCAGGAAAATCTCCTTGTGGGTGTAGATGGAGTTAATCATCAAATCCAGCAGCCGCTTGGACTCCGCCTTGAATTGTTTTTTAGCCATAATT
>JAJQFY010000194.1 GCA_021200935.1 Oscillospiraceae bacterium | reverse complement strand
CCGCTGACCGTTACCCGATAGCGCCAGGACTTGTTCATCCTGTCAACTGGCATGGGCGCTGGGCAAAGCACCTTCACATCCGAAAGGGTCTCGGTCAGGCCCAAAAGCTCCCGGCGGATGTCCCGGCAGCAGCGAAGCACGGCGTCCTCGTCCTCCCCGGCGGCGGTCAGCACAAACATTTCGGAAAAGGGCGGCGTCCCGGCAATGCGCCGAAGGGACAGCTCATCCCGGTAAAAGCTGTCGTAATCCTGCTGGGCGGCCTGCTGGATAATCTGGTTTTCCGGGGTGAAGGTCTGAATCACGGCCCGGCCCGGCTTGGAAAACCGCCCGCTGCGGCCAATGACCTGGGTTATCAGGGAAAAGGTTCGCTCCCCCGCCCGGTACTGGCTGGCATACAAACTCTGGTCGGCAGACAGAACCCCCACCAGAGTGACGTTTTCAAAATTCAGGCCCTTTGTCACCATCTGCGTCCCCACCAGAATGGGAATGCGCTGAACCCGGAACTGCTCAAACAGCGCCCGGTGGCTCCCCACAGGGGCCACCGCGTCCGCGTCCATCCGCAGAATGGGAACGTCGGGAAACGCCTCCTGTATCTGCTCCACCACCCTTTGGGTGCCGATGCCGGTGAAGCTCAGCCGCCCGCCGCAGTTGGGGCAGACCCGGTCAACGGGCTGGGTGTGGCCGCAGTAATGGCACATCAGGCGGTTTCCTATGCTGTGATAGGTCAGGTTCGCGGTGCAGTTGGGGCATTTATAGGTGTACCCGCAGACGGCGCAGGCCACCAGCTTGTTGGCCCCCCGGCGGTTGAGAAACAGGATGGTCTGCTCATCGCGGGAGAGATTTTCCTCTATCTCCTCCCGCAGAAGGGCGGAAAGGCAGGTGCCGTTTCCCCGCTGAATCTCCTGCTTCATGTCGGCAATCCGCACCTGGGGCAGACGCATAGCGTTATACCGCTTCGTCAGGGTAAACAGGCTGTATCGCCCCACATCCGCGTAATAGCGGGAGCGCACGTCCGGGGTGGCGCTGCCAAGGACAAGCAGCGCGCCGGACTGGGCGCAGAGGAATTTCGCCACGTCTCTCGCGTGATAGCGAGGGGCAGTCTCGGATTTATAGGTGTCCTCCTGCTCCTCGTCTATAATGACGACGCCCAGGTTCTCCACCGGCGCGAACACGGCGCTGCGGGTGCCGATAACCACCCTGGCGGCCCCGGAGCGGATGCGCTTCCACTCGTCGTAGCGCTCCCCCATGGACAGGGAGGAGTGCAGCACCGCCACGCTGTCCCCGAAATGGGCGGAGAAGGTCTGTATCATCTGGGGCGTCAGGGCAATCTCCGGCACCAGGAAGATGGCCGAGCGGCCCCGGCGGATGGCCTCGTGTATCAAATGGATATACACGGTGGTCTTGCCGCTGCCGGTCACGCCGAAAAGCAGGGCCGCCTGGGGCTTTCCCGTTTCCATCAGCGACAGGAGGCCGTCGAAGGCCGTCTGCTGCTCCCCGTTTAAGACCGGCAGAGCCTTTCGCTCCCCCTGGGCATAGGCGGGGCGGCGGTACACCGTTTCCCTGGACAGGGTGACAAGGCCCTTCTCCGCCAGGCGCTTCACCGTGTCCCGCCCTGTGCCGGTAAAATAGCACAAATCGGCCACGGACGCCTTGCCGAGCTGGGCCAGCACCCGCAAAACGGACGCCTGCCGCACAGCCCGCTGATTCTTTTCCGCGTAGGCCAGGGCCTCCTCCGGGGAGACGGCCAGGGCCGCCCGCTGAACGGTCTTGTCCCCGCCCCGCCGGGCGGCCTCCGCCTCGGCGGACAGAACGCCCTTTTTCACAAGGCTCGCCAGCGCCGGGCCGGGATTTTTCGCGCCGAAAACGGCCTCAATATCCGCAAGCTCGCACCGGCCATTGTGGCCGCACACGGCGTCCAGCGCCAGGGTCTCCGCCTTGCTGCCTCCGGCGAGCTGATAGGCCCGCGTCCTGTCCATGCCCTCCGCCAGGCAGTATACAGGCCAGACCCGATACCACAGCCCCGCCGGGAGCATGGCCCTGACCCCGTCCATGACGGTGCAGAAAAAGCGCTCCCGCATCCACAGGGCCAGCTTTAGCTGCCCCTCTGTCAGAAGAGGCTCCTGGTCCAGCACCTCCAGAACCGGCTTCAGGGTCTTTTCCGTCTCGCCGCCCATGGCAAGCACCACCCCCTCCCGGGGACGGCTGCCGCCAAAGGGGACGGCCACCCGAACCCCAGGCCGGACGGCTCCGGCCAGGTGGTCAGGGACAGCGTAGGTATAGGGCCGGTCAACCCAATAGGTAACGCCTGACACGGCAATGCGGGCTGTCCGCTCCTGCATCAGGGCCGCGCCTGTCCGGGAATGAATCCCACGCTCATGCCTGCAAATCCTCGTCCGTCAGCACGATTTCCGGCACTGTTCCGGCCAGGGTCTCGTCTCCCTCCGGCTCTCTGTCCAGGGTGGCTACATACTCCTCCAAATCCTGCTCCAACTGCCGGTCGCGCTGCTCCTCGGCGGGGACGGCGCTGTCCGGGTGAACGGTCAGCTTGCCGGTATACACCTCGTCGATGGCGGCGGAAACCGCCTTTTTCGTCAGCGGTATGCCCTGCTCCTCCGCCTCGGCGGAAATCTCCCGCGCACGCTTGGCGACCAGGTTTATCAGGGCATAGCTGCTGCCGACCTTTTCAATCAGCTCAGCCATTGGTGGATATAGCATCATAATAGGTTCTCTCCTTCAAAAATAGTTTTCAGTCTTCTCTCGCCCCGGCAAAGCTCGGCGGTGATGATGGCGTCCAATTCCCGGACGGCTGTATCCGCGTCGTCGTTTACGACGATATAGGCGTAATTATGAAGCTGGGTGTATTCCTCCCTGGCGGCGGCAATCCGGGCCTGGATTCGCTCCTCCGGGTCGGTTCCCCGCTTGTGGAGGCGGTTTTCCAGCTCCTCCAGACTGGGGGGGCAGAGAAAAATGCTGACGGCGTCCGGCCTGTGGGCCATCACCTGAGCGGCGCCCTGCACCTCTATGTCCAGCAGGACGTTATAGCCCGCCGCGAGGTTCTCCTCCACCGGCGCGGCGGGGGTGCCGTAGCAGTTTCCCACATACTCCGCGTGTTCCAGAAAGGCGTCCTGCTCCAGCATGGAAAAAAATTCCTCTCTGGTCTTAAAAAAATACTCCCGTCCGTCCTTCTCGCCGGGACGGGGGTCTCTCGTGGTGGCGGAAACGGAAAAGCGTATGTCCCCCCGTCTGGCGGTCAGGCCGGATATAACCGTGCTTTTTCCCGCCCCGGACGGCCCGGACAGAATGACCAAAACCCCTTTATTCGGCTGCATTTCCATCGCCTCCCGTTCCTCCGGCTGCTCGCCTGGATATCTCCTCCGGCTCCAGAGGGCAGAGGATCACATGGTCGCTGTCCATGACAAGGACTGTTTTGGTTTTCCGCCCAAAGGTGGCGTCGATAAGTCTGCCGCTCTCCCTGGCCTGGGCCACCACCCGCTTGATGGGGTTGGATTCTGGGTCAACCGCCGCGATAATGCGCTCCGGGGCGACAAAATTGCCAAATCCAATGCTGATGAGCTTCATTCCCCGGCCCCCTTATTCAATGTTTTGAATCTGTTCCCGCATTTTTTCAAGCTCCGCCTTCATGTCAATGACGGTCTTGGCAATGGTGCTGTCCACGCACTTGGAGCCGGTGGTGTTGACCTCACGATTCATCTCCTGAATCAGAAAGTCCAGCTTGCGGCCCACAGGGGAGCCGCCTTCCAGCAGGAGCCGGAACTGGGCGATATGGCTTCGCAGGCGGACAGTCTCCTCGTCCACGGCCACCTTGTCGGCATAGATGGCGGCCTCCTGCAAGATCCGGGCCTCGTCCACCGCGGTGTCCGCCAGCACCTCCTGCATACGGGTCAGCAGCTTTTCCCGGTACTCCTTCACTGTCTCCGGGCTGCGCCGCTCCACGGCGGCGGTCATCTCCTCCAGCCGGTCGAGCTTTTGGGACAGATCCTCCCGGAGCTTCGCCCCCTCCCTGGCCCGCATGGCGTCAAATCCCTCCAGCGCCTGGGACAGAACGGACACAATGGCTTTGGAGACACTGTCCTGGTCGGCGTCGGATTTATCCGCCGTCAGCACCTCTGGGAAACGGCTCAGGCTCAGGGCGGAAAGCTCCGACGGCAGGCCATACTGCGCCGCCAGGCCCTCCACCGCCTTCACATAGGCCGCCGCCAGCGGCTGGTTCACCTGGATGGACACCTCCTGGGTGGCGGAGGTATCCACCGTGATAAAAACGTCTACCTTGCCCCGGCTGATATGGACCCCCACCGCTGCGCGGACGGCTTCCTCCGCGAACAGACAGCTTTTTGGCAGCCGGACGGAGACGTCCAGATAGCGGTTGTTCACACTTTTCAGCTCGGCGCTGACGGCGATGGCATCGACCTCCCCCTTCGCGCCGCCGTAGCCGGTCATGCTGTTGATCATTTCATGTACCTCGCAATTTTCTCTATATAAATCCGAACCATCAGGGACAGGCACCAGTCGTATATAGCAAAGGCCACCGCCCCAATGGGACAGAGAGCGTACCAGGGCAGCGTGCTGTCCACGGGAAGCAGCGCCCAGTACAGGGCGAACACGGCGGCGTACAGCGCCAGCTTCATCACCCATTCCGCCGCCCGGCTGCGGGGCCGTTCAAACAGGCTCTTTGCCAGGGGGTAATAGCCGAAAAAGGCCGCATAGGCAATGGTCGCCGTCCCCGGATAGAGCAGAAGCCCCAGTACCGCCGTCACGGCGTAGACCCCGGCACCCCAGCCCCAGCCGTAAAGCATCCGGGCCACGCAGACGGCAAAGCTGGCGACAGCCAGCAATGCCAGACTTCCTGTAGGCAGCACCGAGGCCAGCACCAGAAGCACAACGCCCAGTGCCGCCAGCAGCGCCAGTCTTGTCAGCCGCTTTGTGGTTTCCTTCATGGACTCGCCTCCAAATCAGCAGCAGGGAATCAAATCCCCGCCCATCATCTCGCAGCAGCAGTCCGCGCAGAGGAGATTGCCGCACATATTACAGGCAGCGTCCGCATTGGTCATATTCATATTTGTATACCCAGTGGGACGGTATGCCTGTCCGCCCTGGTTCATATACTGCACCGCCTGGCGGTATTCCTGGTTCATCGGCTCCATATTGGAGGCCGTGCGGAAGTAGCGGGACGCCTCGTCCATCCAGCCCTTGCGCCAGCAGACGCTGCCCATCAGATAGTTCCACTCCGCGTCATGGACGGTTATCTTGTTCAGCATAGCCTCCGCCTGGGCCAAATTGTTGGCGTTAATCAGAGCCCGTATCTGGGCGTAGGCGGCGTTGCTCCCCGCCTGGGAGCGCTGCTGATAGCCCGCGTTATAGCCGCCGCGCTGCTGCTGATAGCCACCGCGCTGCTGCTGGTAGGCGCTGCCGCCGCCATAGGCGTTTCCGCTGCCGCCCTGCTCCCGGCTTTTGGTGATCTCGTCATAGGCCTCGTTGATTTCCTTCATCTTCTCCGAGGCCAGGTCAGCCAGGGGGTTATCGTGATAGTTGTCGGGGTGATACTTGCGCGCCAGATCCCGGTAGGCCTTCTTGACCTCCTCGTCGCTGGCGTTGGGAGAGACGCCCAATACACTGTAAGGATCGTTCATAGCTTGCTCCGTTCTCTTTTCCGGGGACGCCATGTACCGGCGAAAACCGCCTGGGTCACGGCGGGCAGCCCCAAATATATAATATTGGAAATAATCTCTGAATAGGGCGACGGCTCCAAAAGGGCCCAGGCGGCGGAAATGCTGTTGTGGGAGTGCTGAAGCGTCAGGCGCAGGGCCGCCTCATCCTGCTGGGACAGCTTTCCATTTTCCAGTTGAAACCGATAGCGCAGGGGGTTGTAGCTGCCTTCCTTCTCATCCTGGGCCAGGTCGTCCGCCGCGTCCAGAAGGTACACAATGCGGCCCAGGTGATATAAAAGCTCCCCCAATACCCGCGACCGCGTTCCCGCCCCGGTCTCTCCGGCGGCCCGGAGGATGGCAGCGAAGGCGTCCGCCGTCTCGTCCAGGCTTGGGCTTTTGGCCTCCTCCAGCCGGTTGAGCCGCTCCATTTGGGCCTGCGTCTCCGCCGCGAAAGCCGGGCGCAGGGCCGCCGCCTTTTTATAGGCCCGGCGGTAAACAAGGCAGGCGGCCCGGTACAAAAGACTTTTGAAAAAGCGCTCGTCCCGCACGCCGTCCCGCAGCTTCCACCAGGCCAGGATAACGGTCTCATCCGCCGCGATATCCAGGCCCGGACAGGAATCCAGGCAGGGGTATTTCCGCAGGGGATGCACCGGGCATCGCTTATCGCAGGTGGTCTCCTCCGCCCCGGCCAGAAGCATGGCAAGAAGGGTGAAGTCGTAATTCACAAGCATCCGGCACATTGGCCCATACCGGCGGCGCAGCCCATGGCACAGACCGCAGTACACGCCCCGATAGCGCTGGTATTCCTTTACCTTCAGCTCGCCCTTTTCCGGGCGGACATATCCGTACATCAGCGGCAGTAGCCGGTAATGCGGAAGGTGATCTCCTTCCGCCGCCGGCCCAGAAGCACGGCCAGGCCGCCCCCCAGAACCAGGCCCGCCACGCTGGCGGCCACACAGCCCCCCTGGGCCAGGCCCAGCCCGGCGCCTATGGCATACCCGGCGAAAAAGAACACCAGGGGCATAAGATATATCAGCGCCGCCGCGCCCATAATGCCGCCGGTGCTGCTCTCCAGCACCACCCGGTCTCCGGGCTTCGCGTAGACCAGGTTTTCCGCCGGAACCAGGAGGCGGTTTGCGTAGACACACGCCTCGCAGCTCCCGCAGTGGCCGCCGCAGGCGGTTCCCCGTTCCACGGCCACCTCCGCCCGGCCTCGCTCCAGCAGCTTTGTTACCACTCCGTTTTGCGTCATGACTGATCCTCCACTTCCTCCGCCGCTATTTGGATATAGATTATGTAATCGCCCACGGCGCCCGCGCCGTCGAAGCCGTCCACATAAATCGTCACCGGCACGCGGGAGGTGGTGGTAACATCCGTCAGATCCGCCACGGCCCGGATGTTGTTGGCGGAAATCTGGCTTAGAACATCCGACGCGGCGCGGATTGTCACCACAAGGTTTTGCGTCAGGATGCTGGCCGTATAGCCGGACGGCAGGTTTATATAGCTCAGGTTTGTCACGGAGAACACAGCGCTCTCCAAGCCTGTAAACTCAAGGCTCACCGTGGCGGTGGTTTCCCCGGAAAGACACTCCACGCCGTCCGGCAGGACGATGGTATATTCCGTGGTGGGGAAGCCCAGGTAATCCGACAGGTCGATGGTGGCCAGGGTGATGGTGTTAATGTTTTCCAGGGTGGCGGTGTCGCCCGCCAGGGTGATGGTGGTGGGGGTGATCGTCTTTATTACGTTGTCGCTGGTGGCGCCGCCGCCGTCCACCAGGGCCACGTCCAGGGCCACAGTCTTGACCATGCTGACCGGCACGGTCACGGTGACAGACTCCGTATCCACGGTCAGGTCGTCAAAGGACGGCGCCTCCCCCGCCGAATTTACAAAGGTATAGTTGGCTGTGACGGTAAAGGTGGTGCTGACATCGTCTCTGTCCACCAGCACCTGGGCGGCGGAGATTTGCTCCAGCTCCTCCTCCGGGCCGATGATGGTGACATAGCTGGGGTCAAAGGTCATCAGGTCGGAGTCGATGGCGTAGCCGTCCGCAACCGTCCCCACAAAGGAGCCGGTAAACTCCACCACCTTGGTGGCCAGCTTGCTGATTTGAAGGCCCACCGTCTGGGGCGACTGGGACACTACCTCGATGCTGTTGCTGTTGACCGAGCTGGGATAGGACAGGGTATAGGCCATGGTGCGGTAGCCCGCCCTGGTAACGCCGGAAAGGTTTACCACCGCCTTCAGGCCGGAGCTTGTCAGCTTGCCAAGCTCCCGGCGGCTGCCGCTCAGGGTGACAGCGACGGTGGTGTTTTCCTCCTCTGAGATGATCAGGCTCAGGGAGTCCCGCATGGTGTCCTCCCCGGTATATGTCACCTCCACCCCATAAAAGGTGCGAGTGATGGCCGAGCTGTAGTTAGAGGTATAATATACCCAAACGACGACAGCAATAAGCAGGGAAAGGATGGCCCAGAAGATATTGCTCCCCCGCAGGCCGCCGGTTTTTTTATTCGTCTCCTTCTTGTTCCCCATGTTTTTTCTCCATTTTACGTCTGAGCCTGTCCCGCAGGGTGACACGCTCGTTTGGCTCGTCCGCCGGGAGAAGCTCCCGCCGCAGCAGCATTTCAAAGGTGTCCGGGGACAGATGCCGCTTCAAAAGGCCGTCCACCGCCACGCTGATGCCGCCGGTCTCCTCGGAGACAATGACCACCACCGCGTCGGAATGCTCGCTCATGCCGATGCCTGCCCGGTGGCGCATACCCAGGTCCCGGCTCAGGTTGGCGTTTTTGGACAGCGGCAGCATACAGCCCGCCGCCGCGATGCGCCCGTCCTTCACGATGACCGCCCCGTCGTGGAGGGGGGTCTTGTCGAAAAAGATGTTTTTCAAAAGCTCTGTGGAAACGATGGCGTCCATGGCCGTGCCGGAGGATAGCTGCTCGTCCAGCCGGTTATACCGCTCAAAGACGATCAGGGCACCCGTCCGGCTCTTGGACATATCCTCACAGGCGTAAACCGTCTGGGTGATGACGTTTTCCAGCGCCTGACTGCCCCAGTCCCGGCCCAAAAACGAAAGCATAGGGTTGGAACCCACCCGTTCCAGGGCGCGGCGTATTTCCGGCTGGAACAGCACCACCACCGCTATGATGCCGATGCTGAACACCTGCTGTAGGATGAAGTTTGTCACCGTCAGGCCCAAAACGCTGGACAGCCACAGGGCGATAATCAAAATAAAGATGCCCCGCGCCACCTTTGTGGCGTTCGTCCGCCGGATGAAGGTGAGGACGGCATAGATAGCCCCGGCAACCAGCAGGATGTCTACCACATCGTACCACTGCATAGACAGTATGTATTTGGCGCTATCCGCCAGGTCGGACAAAAAGGTATTCATGCGGCAGCCTCTCTCATTGGTTCATATGATTTCTTCCAGACAAAAATATTCTTTGTCAATATACTATTATACCGCAGCCGGGCCAAGATATCAACTGAAATATCCTCAGATTTTTTTTGCTCGTCCCGATAACGGCAGCGCGCTCATTATACAGCCGTGCTGCCTGCGGTTTTGCGTTTTTCCTGACAGCTCTGATCCGTTTTTGGCGGAAATGCCTTAACGCGCCTGTATTATACCACGCCTTGAGACCTCGTGATATAAGCGTTTTTACCAAAATCCTTGGAAATTTTTTAAAAAGGAGCTTGTCGCGTCAGCGGCAGGCTCCTTTTGACCGCGCCCGGCATGGGCGCATATACGCCAGCGCCCGATTTGAGGGTTTCTCAAATCGGGCGCCGGTGGGTT
>JAJQFY010000014.1 GCA_021200935.1 Oscillospiraceae bacterium | reverse complement strand
GGCATGGACACCATCATCAACGGGTGTTCCCCCATAGCCATAGCCTGGAAGGAGGGAACCGCCGTCACCCCCATCGCCACGGCCACTGCCACGGCTTCACCCGCCAGCACCGCCCCCTCCACCGGGGACGACAGCCATTTGTTCCTGTGGCTGGCCCTGGCCGCCGTATGCGCCTGCGGCCTGGCTGCCCCGGCGGTCATAGGCAGAAAACGGGAAAAGGAATAAACCACAGCCTGTAAATATCAAAAGGGCGGTTCCGAAAGGAACCGCCCTTTTTCAGCAGTGGGATAAATATTGGGCCCATATCTCGTCCGGCACCAGGCTGCCCCCGGTGGCCCAGCAGATTTGGGTGCATTGGGCCATGACCCGGTCGGTCAGACCGTGCGCCTCGCGGTATTGCCGACAGCGGGGCCAGGTGTTCAGGGCGGCGGGGCCGATAAAGGCGGCGCAGCTCGACGGCTCGATGAGAATATCCTCCGCCCTGTGCAGCAGACCCATGAAGTCATACAGCCGCTGATCCCGCACGGTGAAGCAGCCGGAGACCAGGTTCTCGTCCAGCCGGGTCACGAAGCCGGAGGGGCTGGCGCAGGCCAAACCGTCCGCCTCCGTCTGGCCGGAGAGGCCGAAATCGTGTACGTTCGCGTTTTCATACCGCCCGGTGGCGAAGCCCAGCAGCACGGAGGGACACAGCACCGGTTCGGTGAAAAAGCAGTGGACGTTGTCCCCGAACACCTGCTTCAGCCCATAGGTCACGCCCCCCGGCGCGCCGCCCACCCCGGCTGGGATGTACACCAGCAGGGGGTGTTCCCCATCCACGGGGATGTTTTGCTGCCGTAGCTGGGCCTCCAGCCGCCCGGCGGCCACAGCGTAGCCCAGGAATAAATCCTTGGAGCGCTCATCGTCCACAAAATAGCTGTTGGGGTCGGCGTCAGAGGCTTTGCGCCCCTCCGCCACGGCCCGGGAATAGCCGTCCCGGTATTCCAGCACCTGCACCCCATGGGCGCGGAGCAGGTCTTTTTTCCATTGCTTCGCGTCGGCGGACATATGCACCTTCACCTGAAAGCCCAGGGCCGCGCCGGATATGCCGATGGAAAGGCCCAGGTTCCCGGTGGAGCCGACCTGAATGGTGTATTGGCGGAAGAAGTCCCGCATTTCCTCCCCGGCCAGGCGGGCGTAATCGTCCGTCAGGCGCAGCCTTCCGGCGGCCAGGGCCAGATCCTCCCCGTGCTTTAAAACCTCATATATCCCGCCCCGCGCCTTCACAGACCCGGCCACGGCCAAATGGCTGTCCATCTTGAGACAGAGCCTGCCGGGGATGGAACAGCCCCAGGCGTCCCCCAGCGCCGCCTGCATGGCGGGGATGGGCCGGAGGGGGGATTCTATCAGTCCGCCCGTCTCCTTCGTTTCGGGAAAGCGGGCCTGGATGAAGGGCCGGAACCGCTCCAGCCGGGCCGCCGCGTCGGCTATATCCTCCTGGGACACGGTCAGGCTGCATACGCCCTTAATAAGGTCGAAGGGCAGGTATTTTGGGTTCCCCCAAAAGGTCTCCCGCCGGGCGGCAATGTCCCCCAGGGCCTCGTCCGCCGCCAGAGTGCGGGCGTAGTCAGAAAGCTCCATTTATTGGCTCCCGTATTTTTCCACAAGGTATTCTATGGCCAGGCGATAGCCGTCGAAGCCGTACCCGGCGAAGGTCTTTTCGCAGGCCATCCCGGCATAGGAGAGCTGGCGGAAGGGTTCGCGGGCGTTCACGTCGGACAGATGCACCTCCACCGCCGGAAGGGCCACGGCCTTCAGCGCGTCCAGAATGGCGACGCTGGTGTGGGTGTAGGCGGCGGGGTTTATGACGATGGCGTCCACCGCCCCCAGGGCGGACTGGATCATATCCACCAGCACCCCCTCGTGGTTCGACTGGTAAATCTCGCATATGACGTCGTGCTTGGCGCAGACCTCCCGGATGAAGGTCTCCAGAGCGTCATAGCTCTCTTTGCCGTAGATGCCCGGCTCCCGAATCCCCAGAAGGTTCAGGTTCGGGCCGTTCAAAACGAGAATTTTCATTGCAGTACCTCCATCAGCGCCCGGAGCGTCTCCTCCTCCGGGCCGTTGTTGTCTATCTCCGCGTCCGCGAAGGCGCGGTACAGCCCCTTCCGCTGCTCATACAGGGTCTGGGCCGAGTGGATTTGAGACAGGGGCCGCCCATCGGAGGGCAGCACGTCCAGCGCCCGGCGCAGCCAGATAATGGTTCCGTTCTGATGCAGAAGGGGGTAATTTTCCTCCCGCGTCACGCAGCCGCCGCCGGTGGCGATAACGGCCCCGGAACCCTTCCCAAGCTCCGCTAAGACGGCGGTTTCCTCTGCCCGGAACCCCGCCCCCCCCCCGGCGGCGAACAGCGCCGGGATGGACTGGCCGGTTTTTTCCACCACCTGATCGTCCGCGTCGTAAAAGGGGCGGTGCAGGGCCTGGGCGAGGGCCTGGCCGATGGTGGTTTTGCCGCAGCCAGGCATACCGATGAGGATGATGTTCTCCATCTGGCGGGAGAGGGCGGCGACGATCTCCGTTACCCGCCCGTCCGGGATGGAATGATTCAAAAACAGCTCCGCGCTCCGCCTTGCCTGGGCCACCAGCATGGAAAGCCCCCCGGCGTGGGGCAGACCCAGGGCCTCCGCCTCCATCAGCAGCCGGGTGCGTTGGGGGTTATACACCACGTCCAGTACCCCCTGGCAGGAGGGGAAGTCCGCCACGGTCACGGGGGAGACCCCGGTTTTGGGGTACATCCCCAGGGGGGTGGTGTTCACCAGCAGCCTCGCGTCCCGGTGGCGGTCAAGATTGTCATAATTGTCCGGCCCGGAGCGGGATATGGTGACGATTGGCCCCGCGCCCAAATCCGCCAGGGCGGCCTTCACCGCGAGAGACGCCCCCCCGGAGCCGAACACCAGGGCCTTGCCCCCGGCCACGGAGATACCGGCGCTTTTCACCATATAGACAAAGCCGTCGTAATCCGTGTTGTCCCCGTGCCAGCCGTCGCTGCGGCGGGTCAGGGTGTTCACGCTGCCGATGCGCCTCGCCGCGTCGGAGAGCTGGGCGCAGTAGGGGATGACGTCCTTTTTATAGGGAATGGTCACGTTCATGCCCGCCAGGGGCGTGGTGGTGAGAAAATTCCCCAGCGCCTCCGGCTCCGTCTCGTACAGGCGGTAGTCGTAATCCGCCAGCATGGCGTGTATCTGGGGCGACCAGCTATGGCTCAGCGTCCGGCCCAGAAGGCCAAATTTATTCTCCATGGGAACCCTCCATAAGCCTGGTCTGCCAGTCGCGGCTGGCGGCCAGGATGTGGACGTATACGTCCCCCAGGGCCTCCCCTGTTTCCGGGCGGCACAGGGCCTGGATGGCGGCGAGCTTTTCCTCCTCCCGCGCCCCGTCCAGCACGGGCAGGCCGTGTTCCAGCTTATAGCGGGCGATGCCCGCCGCCACGTCCAGCCGCTGCTCCAGCAGGGCCACGATCTGCCTGTCCAGCTCGTCTATCTGTTCTCGTAATTGGGATAATTCCATGGTGATTCCCCTTAATTTCTATTTTCCAGCAGCGCGTCATAAATGGCGCAGGCGGCGGCGGCCTCCATGCACGGGACGGCCCTTGGCACGATGCAGGGGTCGTGCCGCCCAGAGACGGTGAGCTTCACGCTCTCCCCGGCGGTCAGGTCAACGCTGCCCTGCTCAATGCCGATGGAGGGGGTGGGCTTCACGGCGGCGCGGAATATGATGGGCATACCGCTGGTGATGCCGCCCAGAATCCCCCCGTGGTTGTTGGTGCGGGTGCGGACGATGCCGGAGGCGTCATAATAAAACGGGTCGTTGTTCTGGCTGCCGGTAAGTCCTGCGGCGGCGAACCCGGCCCCGAACTCGATGCCCTTCACGGCGGGAATGGCAAACACCGCCTGGCTGATGCGGTTTTCCATGCCGCCGAACATCGGCTCGCCAAGCCCCGCCGGGACGCCCTGGCACACGCACTCTATCACCCCGCCCAGGGAATCGGCGGCGGCCTTGGCCCCGTCCAGTTTGGCCCGCATTTTTTCCGGCTCCGTCTCCCCGCCGATGGAGAGGATACGGGCGCGGATGGAAACGCCCTCCCGCTCCAAAAGCTGAAGGGCAAGGCCCCCGGCGATACACAGGGGCGCGGTCAGGCGGCCCGAAAACTGCCCGCCCCCGGCCACATCCCGTGCCGCGCCGTATTTGACCCAGGCGGCGTAATCCGCATGGCCGGGGCGTGGGACGCGGCGGAGGTTTTCATAGTCCCCGCTGCGGGTGTTGGTGTTATAGATAACCGCTGTCACCGGCGCGCCGCAGGTGTGGCCGTCCACCAGACCCGCGATAAACTCCGGCCTGTCCGCCTCCTTCCGGGGGGTGGAATACGGACCCTGGCCCGGTGCGCGGCGGGCCAGAAAGGCCCCCAGGGCCTCCATATCCGGGGCAAACCCGGCGGGCAGACCCTCGATGGTCACGCCGATGGCCGGGGCGTGGGACTGGCCGAAGATGGTGAAGCGGTAGCGGCTTCCGAAGCTGTTGCTCATGGCTCCTCCTCCAGGGTGACGCGGCCTCCCAGCCGCTGGTAATCCGCCCAGAAGGCGGGGTAAGATTTGTTCACCGCCTGCGCTCCGCGGAGAATGACCGGCCCGGTGCAGGCAATGGCGGCGACAGCCGCGCTCATGGCGATGCGGTGGTCGTTGGCGCTGTCCACCTCGCCCCCGGCAAGCTGGGCCTTTCCGCGCACGACAAGGCCCTCCGGCAGCTCCTGTACATCCGCCCCCAGGGCGGAGAGCAGGGCGGCGGTGGTTTGGAGGCGGTCACTTTCCTTGATGCGGAGCCGCCCGGCGTTAATAAACTGTGTCTCCCCGGGGCTGACGGCGGCCAGCACGGAGAGAACGGGGACAAGGTCGGGAACATCCCGGCAGTCGATGACGGCGCTGCCCGCGGCGATACGCAGGGACAGAGCCTCCGCCGCCTTATCCCCCTGGGGGGAGCTGGGGTCAAGGCCCGTGATGTTCAGGGTGCCGCCCAGGATCCTGTCCGCCGTGATCCAGAAGGCCCCGTTCGACCAGTCGCCCTCCACCTTCGCCGCGCCGGGGGAGACATAGCGCTGCCCGGCGGGCAGGGTATAGCCCCCGTCCTCAAACACGCTCCTGACGCCGAAAAGGGCCTGGGCCCGGATGGTCATGTCCAGGTAGGCGGCGGATTCCAGCGTCCCCGTGAGCTGGATGCGGCTCGCGCCGCCCAGCAGGGGCAGGGCAAACAGCAGCCCGCTGATGAACTGGGAGGATATGCCCGCGTCCAGGGTATAGTTCCCGCCGGTAAGCTGGCCGGAGACGGCAATGCGCTCATGGCTGGGCTTTGTCAAAACCGCCCCGTGGCGTTCCAGCTCCTCCCACAGGGGGGAGAGGGGCCGGTCGGGCAGGCGTCCGCCCATGCGGATCTCAGCTTCCGCACCCAGGGCGCACACCACTGGCAGCAAAAACCGCAGGGTGGAGCCGCTCTCGCCGCAGTCCAGCACAGGCCGGGCTGCCGGTGTGGAGATGGGCCGGACGGTGAAGACCCCGTCCGCGTAGGCAATATCCGCGCCCAAAGCCCGCAGGCAGTCCGCCGTGGCGGTGATGTCTGCCGACAGGGTGGGGCAGGCGATGGTGGTCGTCTTATCCGCCAGGGCGGCGCATATCAGCAGCCGGTGGGCCTGGGATTTGGAGGCAATGGCCGGTATATCCCCGCTGAGGGGGGAGGGGTAGATGGTGGCTTTCATGTCACATTCCCGCTTCCATAAAGTGATAGAGGGCCGTGTCGTCCATGGAACGCATGGAGCAGAGGCCGATTTTCTCCGGCACCACAAGGTTTATATGGCTGCCGGTGTGCTTTTTGTCTGAGAGCATTGGTTCCATCAGCCGGGCGAGAGGGATGTCCGTTTCTGTGGGCAGGCCGAATTTTTGCAGCAGCGCGCACACCCGCTCCGGCACCTCCGGGGCGCAGAGACCGTTTTTCCCGGCGGCCCGGCATACCACGGCGGTGCCGATGGCCACGGCCTTTCCGTGGGAGACGGAAAAATCGCTGCAAGCCTCTATGGCGTGGGCCAGGGTGTGTCCCAGATTCAGAAGGCCCCGCCGCCCGCCGGAATCCCGCTCGTCCTCGCCCACCACGTCCCGCTTGAAGCGGACGCACTGGGCAATGACCTCCTGGCGGGGGAAATTTTTCCCCTCCCGTTCCAGCAGGGAAAACAGACCATCGTCGAACAGGACGGCGTATTTTATCACCTCGGCGCAGCCGTCGGTGAAAATATCCCCCGGCAGAGTGGCCAGGGTGTCTGTGTCGCACAGCACGCAGGCGGGCTGCCAGAAAGCGCCCATGAGATTCTTCCCGGCGGGTAAATCCACGGCGGTCTTGCCGCCCACGGAGGAATCCACCGCCGCCAGAAGGGTGGTGGGAACCTGGATATAGTCGATGCCCCGCATATACACGGCGGCGGCAAAACCCGCCAGGTCGCCGGTCATGCCGCCCCCCAGGGCGATAACGCAGTCGCTCCGGGTCAGACGCTGGCCGGTCATGGCATCCAGCAGCGCTATAAGGCGTTCCGCCGTCTTGCTGGCCTCCCCATGGGGCAGGATGTATGCTTCCCCGGCGAGACCGGCGGCCCGGAGGCTTTCCAGGGCCTTGCCGCCCCATAAGGGAGCCACGGCGTCGTCCGTCACCAGGACGAACCGCTCCGCCTTGGGACACAGCGCACTGGCCCTTTGCCCCAGGCCGGGGAGCAGCCCCTGGCCGATATGCACCTGATAGGAGCGGGAGGCCCGCACGTCAATAGAAATCATCCGTCGATCTGTTCCTTTCTCTTCCGGCCCTCGTCCAGAAGCGCCCGCAGGGCGGGCTGGTCGGCGTTCGCCAGGGCGTCCCGGTATTGGTTCAGATTTTCCAGCAATCCGTCCAGCTCGAAGAGGATATTCTCCCGGTTGTCCAGCAGAAGCTCGCTCCACATATCCGGGTTCAGCCAGGCCACGCGGGTCAGGTCCCGGTAGCTCCCGGCGGAGAAGCCCCGGTGGGTTCCGGCGGTGGGGCTTTTGATGTAGGCGTTTGACACCACATGGCAGAGCTGGGAGGTGAAGGCGATCATCTCGTCGTGCTGCTTCGCGGTGGTGACACTGATGGGGCCAAAGCCCGCGGGCTTCAAAAGAGACTTCACTCTCGCGAGAAAGGCCGCGTCGTCGTAAACAGGGGGGACGATGACCATGGGAGCGCGGTCAAACATATTGGCCTTCGCGTATTTCAGCCCCGAAAACTGGGTGCCGCCCATGGGATGCCCGCCCACGAAGGTGAAGCCGTGGGCCGCCGCCAGGGGAAAGGCGAAGTCGCACATGGCCTGCTTCACGCCCACGCAGTCCATGACGATGCCGGTTTTGGAAAACTCGTCCGCGTGGGCCTCCAGATAATCCATGCTGGCCTGGGGATAGGCGGAAATCAGCGCCAGGTCGCATTCCGCCAGCCGGTCGGGGGTGAGAACGCCGTCTATGTCCCCGGCGAGATGGGCAAATTCCGTGGTGGATTCGTCGATGTCATAGCCCAGGACGGTGATGTCCTGGTTCCGTTTGTATGCCTTGGCCAGGGAGCCTCCGATGAGGCCCAGACCCACAATGCCAATGGTCATTCCTTAATGGCCTCCAATACCTTGCGAATCTGCTTCATCAGGGTGTCGAACTGGGCGGGGGTCAGGGACTGCGCGCCGTCGCACAGGGCGTGCATGGGGTCGTTGTGAACCTCCACCATCAGGCCGTCCGCACCGCAGGCGGCAGCGGCCAGGGCCATGGAGGGGACAAGGTCAGAGTGGCCGGTGGCGTGGCTGGGATCGACGATGACGGGCAGATGGGTTAGCTGGTGCAGCACGGGGACGCAGGACAGGTCAAGGGTGTTGCGGGTGTAGGTCTCGAAGGTGCGGATGCCCCGCTCGCAGAGGATGACGTTGTTGTTGCCCCCGGCCATGATGTATTCCGCGCTCATGAGAAGCTCCTTCAGGTTGTTGGCAAGGCCCCGCTTGAGGAGGATGGTCTTGTTGGTGCGGCCCAGAGCCTTGAGCATTTCGAAGTTCTGCATATTCCGCGCACCCACCTGGATGATGTCCACATCCTCGAACAGGTCGAAGTCCTTCATGTCCATCAGCTCCGTGATGATGGGCAGGCCCGTGGCTTTCTTTGCCTCGCTGAGAAGAACCAGGCCCTCCCCGTGCAGACCCTGGAAGTCATAGGGGCTGGTGCGGGGCTTGAACGCGCCGCCGCGCAGGATGTCCGCGCCGCTGTCCTTCACGGCCTGGGCCACGCCGATGATCTGTTCCCTGGTCTCCACGGAGCAGGGACCGGCAATGACGCAGAAATTGTTCTTTCCGCCGATCTTTGCGCCGCTGACGTCGAAGACGGAGTCGTCCGGGTGGAACTTGCGGTTGCACTTTTTGAAAGGCTCGCTGACCCGTTTCACGGACTGGACGATGTCCAGGCTTGCCAGCAGATCCATGTCGATATGGGCGGTGTCGCCCACCAGGCCCAGAACAGTGTACTCGCTGCCCTCGGAGATGTGAACCTGCACCTTCTGCTTTTCCAGCCAGTCGATGAGATGGTCGCGCTGCTCGGCGGTTACGTTGGGCTTCAAAACGGTAATCATGGTAAAATAGCTCCTTTAAAATATTTTTGTTCTTGTTTGCACTTGCTGGCTGCGCCGCAAAAGAAAAAGGCTGTGCAGCCGGTTCGTGCTGCACAGCCTGTTGGCTCTTGTTGGTTTTCGCTTTTCCGCAACACAAAACGCTATTACCTTTTGAAAAAGTAATAGGTAAAATAATAGTAAGCGGAAGAAAAGCGGTTCATAAGGATACTCCTTCTTTAAATTACGAAAGCATTATAATCAACTTTCACGAAAAAGTCAATAGGGGGAAGGAGGGAAAGTGGTGGAAAAATCCACCAAATTCCCTCCGAATTTTAAGGAATCTGCACAAAAGCCCCGTCCCATGCGTATAAAAGAATTTTTACTCAATAGAGATTCGGTCATTGTAGTTCCCCCAGAAGTAGTCCGCGATAAAGGAACCGTAGTTTGCCTGGGAGACGTAGATTCTGGCCCGGCTGGGGGTGCCGTCCAACAGGCCCGTCCAGGGAACCAGGATGTCGCCGCCCTGGGCGTCAATATAGATGCCTGACAGACTGGTGGTGGTGCCGAACGCGCCGCCCATAATGCGCTCGATGTTGGACTGAATATAGATGCTCTTGACCTGGCAGCCGTCAAAGCAGCCCTCGTCGATGGCCAGCACCTTTTCCCCGTCAATCTCCCAGGGAACCTCCAGGGTGTCCTGCTGCTTGCCCTCATCGGTCACGCCGGTGAGGATCAGGCCGTCCCCGCCGGAATAGGCTTCCGCGATAAAGTATTCCGCGTCCACACTGGAGCCGGTCTCCTCCACCTCCGGGGTGGGGGTGGGGG
>JAJQFY010000063.1 GCA_021200935.1 Oscillospiraceae bacterium | reverse complement strand
CAGCACGCCGCTGCCTGCGGCTATGACGTCATTCTCTGGGGCCGCAACGGCGAGAAGGTCGCCGCTGCCGTCGCCAAGATCGGCGCCGCTTATGACAAGCAGGTGGGCAAGGGCAAGATGGAGGCTGACGCCGCCGAGGCCGCCAAGGGCCACATCACCGGCACCAGCAACTTCGACGACATCGCCGACGCCGACATCGTCATCGAGGCCATTTCCGAGGACCCGGCCCTGAAGAAGGACTACTTCAAGAAGATGGTCGCCACCTGCAAGGCCGACGCCATCCTGGCCACCAACACCAGCTCCATCTCCATCACCGAGATCGCCACCGCCGTGGACTGCCCGGAGCGGGTCATCGGTATACACTTCTTTAACCCCGTCCCCCTGATGAAACTGGTCGAGATCATCCTGGGCGAGAAGACCGCCGAGGCTACCTACGCCGCCGTCAAGGAGTTCTGCGACGGCCTGAACAAGATCTCCGTCAAGGTCAAGGACGCCCCCGGCTTCATCGTCAACCGCGTGCTGTTCGCCTACTTCCTGGAGTGCATCCACATCTATGAGGACGGCATCGCCTCCAAGGAGGACATCGACAACGCCATCAAATATGGTCTGAACCACCCCGTGCCTCCCTTCCAGATGATGGATATGGGCGGCCTGGACACCTTCCCCCACGTCTGCGAGTCCCTCCAGACTCTGGACAGCAAGGGCGCTGCCGAGCGTTTCGAGTGCCCGGAGAGCATGAAGGAGCTGCACGCCGCCGGCAAGTTTGGCCGCAAGTCCGGCGAGGGCTGGTACAAGTATTAATTCCACTGACGCCTTATAGGCGCGGGGGCTTTGGGCGTTTCTACGATTGATGTGAAACGGCTTGACTTTCGCGCCTGTTTAGGGTAAATTATTAGTATATTCCCAATATTGAAATTATACAATACGGAAAGGATCTGATTCCAATGGAAGCAAGAGATGTAGTTATCGTAGGCTATGGCCGCAGCGGGTGCACCCGCGCCCGCAAAGGCACCATGGCCAAAATGCACCCCATCGAGTACGGCGCCCAGGTTCTCAACGGCGTTCTGGCTCGTGTCCCCGGCCTGAAGGCCGAGGAGGTTGAGGACGTTATCACCGGCTGCGCCATGCAGATGCGTGAGACCTCTATGAACGTGTCCCAGCTCATCGTCAACCGCGCTGGCTGGCCCGACGTTGTCTCCGGCATGAGCATCAACCGTTTCTGCTCCTCCGGCCTGCAGGCCGTCGCGCTGGCTGCCAACGCCATCGCCATGGGCCAGGGCGACTGCTACTTCGCTGGCGGCGTGGAGGCCATGAGCCTGACCTTCGGCGTGTTCCCCTCCTACCAGGGCGCCTGCACTGACCGCTGGCTGGACAAGAACTATCCCGGCGCTTACATGAGCATGGGCCAGACCGCTGAGAACGTCGCCCACGCTTATGGCATCACCCGTGAGCAGATGGATCAGATGGCTGTTGACTCCCACGCCAAGGCCGCCGCTGCCCAGAAGGCCGGCAAGCTGGCTCCCTCCATCATCCCCGTGAAGGTCACTGACTACGACGGCAACCCCGTTCTGGACGAGAACGGCAACGAGATCTGGTGCACCCAGGACGAGGGCATCCGCGAGGGTACCTCTCTGGAGAGCCTGGCTAAGCTGAAGACCTGCTTCGTGCCTGAGGAGGAGGGCGGCCTTGTCACCGCCGGTACTTCCTCCCAGACCAACGACTGCGCGGCTTATGTCTGCCTGATGAGCGCTGAGATGGCCGCCCGCAAGGGCATCAAGCCCATCGCCCGCCTGAAGAGCTTCGCCGTGGCTGGCTGCGACGCCACCATGATGGGCCTTGGCCCCATGTACGCCACCCCGAAGGCTATGGAGCGCGCCGGTCTGACCGTGGCCGACATGGACACCATCGAGATCAACGAGGCTTTCGCTTCTCAGTCCCTGGTCTGCATCGACAAGCTGGGCATGGACATGGCCAAGGTCAACCCCTACGGCGGCGCTATGGCTCTGGGCCATCCTCTCGGCTGCACCGGCGCTATCCTGATCGGCAAGGCTCTCGACCGCCTGCGTGAGATCGACGGCAAGTATGCCCTCGTGACCATGTGCATCGGCGGCGGCATGGGCGCTGCCGGCATCCTGGAGCGCTGCCCCGAAGACGCTGGCCAGCACTATTAATCCCAGCACCGCACATACCCCATAAACTCAAAATGTCCGTCCCGTTGGGGGCGGACATTTTTTGTCTATCGCTGCTACCGTATCTCCTGCTCCAGGGTGTCAAACTCTGGGGTAGAGAAGAACTGGCCCAAGGTAATTTCCAGCCCATCGCACAGCTTTTTAATGGTGACGGTTCCAGGATTTTTGCTCTCCCCGTTTAAAATGCTCTTAATGGTGGCCTGCGGCACCCCCGCAATATAACTCAGCCCGTTAGGCGTAATGCCCCGCTCCCGGCAAAGCTCTAATATCCGTCCGGCAATGGCTTCCTGTGTGTTCACATATATCCCTCCAAGTGATTTATCACTAAATATGATGAAATACTTGAAGATTTTATGTTAGTGATACTTCACTAATCCAGATTTCTGTGCTATAATAGTGATATATCACTATTATAGGGAGGAATTTACCATGGATCGAGCCGCAATACTGCTCTATCTCCGCAACCTGCGGGATTTGGAGGTAGCAAAAAACCACATCGCTGTGCAGCGCAACCGGGAGAGGCAAAGCATTGAACAGAGAAAGCAGGAGCTGGGGACGGCGCACTATGAAACAGAGCCGTCGAAGGACTCAGAGGGGGCTCAATTAATACTAGGCGCACTTCTTCTTGGCTTTGGAATTTTGTGTGTAATCATGGTGATAGCTAGATGGATAGAGGGCTACGATGATTGGTTGCTTGTATTAATTGGTGGCATTTTTTGTATATGGCGAGGGGGTACATGGTTATCGAGCGCAATGGATTTGCGTACCGAATATAATACGGTAAAAGAGCATAATGCAGCAGAGGAGACTCGGCTACTTAACAACCAGCCCATCATCGCCAAGCTGACAAACGATTGGAGGAACAAAGAACAGTGGTATAACGGGGAATACAGCAAGGTGCAGCAGCTCCTGAATGAGTTTTACCGTATGAACATTTTGGCGAGCCAATACCGCAATCTGGCCGCTGTATGCTATATCTACGATTATATGTCCACCTCCCAGGCCAGCTTGGAGGACACCCTGATCCACGAGCATATGGAAAACGGCATTCGGCGTCTGGAGGAAAAGCTGGACAGTATCATTGTCCGTCTGGAGGACGTGGTCTATGAGACACGCTGTGTCCGCCAAAATTCCCAACGCTCCATCGACCAGAACAATCAGATGCTGGATTCCCTGCGGCGGGCAGAGCAAAACACCTTCCAGGCATCCCAATACGCCCAGCTCAGCGCCAATTACAGCCGGGCCAACGCCTATTTCAGCTTGGCCAATTATCTAAAGCGCTAACCTGACAAAAACATATAATATGTAAAAAAGAGGTTTGAACGCCAGTCCTGGCATTCAAACCTTCTTTTTCAATCTATCGCGTCGCTTATTATTTTTTGAAGAACACCGCCGCGGAAAACCGGCCCCGGCTGCGGCACCATAGGCGGGTTTCGTCCAGAGACCAATCCAGGGGGATGTCCTCGCCGGGGGCTATTGGTTCTATAGGACTGCTGTGAATGACTGCTGCTTGATTGAGCGGGCCAACAACAGTTCTTGACATATGCCATAAATAGGGGTATGATACGGACAGATGGAAGCGTAAGAGAGCCGCTGCATGACAATAATACGAAGAAGGAGTCACGCCCATGTATGATTTTGATGAAATCATCGACAGAAGAAACACCAACGCCCTGAATACGGATGGGTTTCGGGGGTATATTTTCCATGCCGGGCCGGAGAAGGTTTTCCCCTACAAGGATGAGGAGTTTGTCCGTATGTGGGTGGCGGATATGGAGTTTGCCGTCGCGCCGGAGATTCTGGAGGAAATCCAAAAGCGCGTTGACCGCAGGATCTTTGGCTATACCGGCGTGTATGACGACGGGTATTTTCAGTCCTTCCGCAGGTGGTGCGCCGACCACTACGATTGGGAGCCGAGGCAGGAGGAGCTTTGCTTTTCCCCCGGCATCATCCCGGCTCTGTACCAGTTGGTAGAGAATCTCTGCACAGCGGACGAGAAAATTCTCATCAACACGCCCTCCTATGGGTATTTCCTCCACGCCGCCGAGTATTCCAACATAGAGGCGCTGCGGTCCCCGCTGCTGAAACACGAGAAGGGCGAGTTTTTCCTGGATTACCAGGATTTTGAGGCAAAATGCGCCGACCCGAAATGCAAGGTGGTTTTCTGGTGCAACCCCCATAACCCCACAGGCCGGGTCTGGACGGCAGAAGAGCTGACCCGCATTGGGCAGATTGTTCGGAAATACAATCTGTGGATTATTTCCGATGAAATTCACTGTGATCTGACCCGCCGGGGCCAAATCCATATCCCCATGGCGAAAATCATGCCGGATTACCCCAAGCTCATCACCTGCATGGCACCCAGCAAGACCTTCAATCTGGCGGGGCTGGCGTTCTCGAATATCCTGATTCGGGACAAGGCGACCAGGGAACGCTACAAGGACAGAGGCAAGCTGTTCGGCACGGTGAACCCCCTCTCCCTGACGGCGGCGAAGGCGGCCTATGACCGGGGCGGCCCCTGGCATGAGGCGCTGCGGGGCTACCTGGACGAAAACTTTGCCTTCGTGAAGGACTACCTGACAAAGCACATCCCCAAGGCCGTGATGAATATCTCCGAGGCCACCTATCTGGCCTGGGTCGATTTGTCCGCCGTGCTGCCGGGGGTGGACGACCTCCCGGCGTTTTTCGCCAACAACGCCGGTGTTCTCCTGGAGGGCGGCGACGCGCTCTTTGTGGGGAACGCCAAGGGCTATATCCGTTTGAATCTTGCTATGCCGAGATCTGTCATTGAGACCGGCCTGGGGCGCATGGCGGAGGCAATCCGGCAGGAAACTGAAAACAATTAAAAACACATTTATAAAAGGAGCATTCTTATGAAAATCGCAGTTACCTATGAAAATGGCCAGGTGTACCAGCACTTCGGTCACACGGAGCAGTTCAAGGTTTACGGTGTGGAGGAGGGGAAGGTAGTGTCCTCCCAGGTGGTCAGCACCAACGGCCAGGGCCACGGGGCGCTGGCCCAGGTTTTGACCTCCCTGCGGGCGGAGGTTTTGATTTGCGGCGGCATTGGCGGCGGCGCGCAGAACGCCCTGGCCTCGGCGGGCATTAAGCTGTACGGCGGCGTGACCGGCGACGCGGATGATGCCGTGGCGGCCCTTCTGGCGGGAAATTTGGCCTACGTCCCGGATATCCAGTGCAGCCACCACGAGGGAGAGCCTCACGGGGAACACTGCGGCGAGCATGGGGGACACCATCACGGAGAAGGCCATGAATGCCGGCACGGCCACTGCACAGACTGACCGCTTGGGATCATATCACGGAAGGATAGGAAGCGGTCTGGGTTCGGAAGGCGGCTTTCCGCTAAGACGCCTGTCAAGGGGAAACCCCTGGCAGGCGTCTTTTTACTGGTCGTCTTTTATTCATAGGCCGGTTATGTCTGCCCCTCCGAAACCTCTCTGGTCAGCAGCCTTGCCCAGCGGTGGCGGTTGCAGACGAACCCGTTGACCAGGCATTTCAGAATCTGGTCGGCCTTCAGACAGCAGAAGGTGACAACCGGGGAGAACTGGAAGACAAAGGCGCTGAGGACGGCGGCGCCCACAACGCCAAGCTCTGGAAAGCCGAAATTGCCGTATATCAGGCAATAGTTCAGGCACAGGTTGATGCAGATGGTGCTGGAGGACATAACGATGCCAATGCCGGTGATTTCCACGCTTTGCAGGGCGTACATCAGGGAATTGGAGACGGAGAACAAAAGATATGTCCAGCATATTACGGATAGGTAGCGGACGCCCTCCGCGATCACCGCCTGGTCGTTTGTGAAAAGGGAAAGGAGACCCGCGGGGAAGAGCTTGGCCGCGGCGAAAAAGATAACGCCGATGGCAAGGCCCGTCTTCACGCCCAGGGTGACAAGCTGCCGCAGGGTGACGATCATCAGCATGGGGAAGAACGTCTTGTAAAATTCCTTGTCCCTGGTGAAAATACCCAGGAGCTTTGGGTCGTGGTCTGGGGGCAGGGGGCGTAGGGAGTTCGTTTCATGGCTGTGTATTTCTGTCCTTCTGAAAAGCTGTTAAAATAGGCGCGGGGCAAAGGGAACGTCTGTCACCCTGGGGTGATGGTCACGGTAACGGTTCCGATAACGGTGTTATGCAAATCTGACAAAATGGATTCATCCGGCGCGGACAGGTACAGGGCAAAGGTGTCCGCTTCATCTGCCGCCAGGGTGGACGCGGTCTTGCTGAAGCTGCCGGTAATGGCAGTGTAGGCGCTGTCGGCCTGGTAGGAAACGGCGGCGGTGACGGATGTGTTGGAGCTGTTGGTCACGGTGATTTCGTTTGCGCCGTCGGCATAGCTCCAGGCGCCGGATTCTGTCACGGCCTGGTATTCATGGGCTTCAGGGTTCCAGACGGCTGTGGCTTCCTGGTAGGTGAACGCCATGGCGCCCCAGGTGATTTCCACGGAGTAGACCGTGGGCTGGGTGGTGTTATAATACCCCTTGTCCCCATCATAGTACACGGTTTCCCCGGAAAAGGAGGGGGCGCTGTCCTGGCCTATGGTCTGCTTCCATATCTGTGTGCCGCTCTCGCCGCCGTTCAGAAGCCAGGCGACCTCGCCGGAGGCAAATTCCGCGGCGGTTTTTGATTCGGCCTCAACGCTGCTGGTGCTGGGGTTGTACACAACGGCCCCTGTATCTGCGGATGCGTCTAAAAAATAAGAGTTTTCGATGACGCCTGTGCTTGGAATATAGCCTGCCACGCCGCCAGCGTTGCTCCCGCTGACGCTGCCGGTGCTGCAGCAGCTATCTATGGTGCCTTTATACAGATAACCGACAATACCTCCCGCGTTTCCGCTGCTGGCGCTGATGCTCCCGGTGTTCAGGCAGTTGGCGATGGTGGTGCCGGAGTTGTTACAGCCTACTATGCCGCCAACTGACGAGAGGCTGCTAATATCTCCACTGTTACAGCAAAGGGAAATGCTGCCGCTGCTTAGGTAGCCAACGATACCGCCTGCATAGTTGCCGACGCCTGTCACGGTTCCCTCGTTGGCGCAGTCCATAATAGAGTGGCTGAAGCTCGCATAACCGATTATGCCGCCCACATAGTTGCTTGTGCCGCTGACATTCCCGCTGTTGGTACAGCCGGTGATGTCGGAGGCGCAATCCTTTATATATCCAGCTACGCCGCCAACATAGGTACCCGAACCGCTGACAGTGCCGGTATTGTGGCAGTTGGCGATATTGGTATTAGAGCCGCTTGCCTGTCCTATTACTCCTCCCGCGTATTGACCTGCGCCAATGACAGTCCCGTTGTTGGTGCAATCAGACACGGTGCCATTGTTGTTTAGATATCCTAAGACGCCTCCTGTATGAGTGGAGGTGCCTTCAACAAATCCGTTATTCACACAGCCGGTGATGGTGCCGCCGGAAACCAGGTGGCCTGCTATACCGCCTATATACTTGGTGCCGGTAATGCTGCTGTTGGAAACAGCAACATTCTGAACCGTACCGCCGCTTATATACCCAAACAGCCCTTGCAGCGTGGTGGTCGCCTTGATGTAAACGCCGGAAATCGTGTGTCCGTTTCCGTCGAAAACACCGGCGTAGGCAATGGAGGATGTCCCAATCGGCGTCCAACTGCGGGGGCTTCCGCTGCCTGTATACGACCCGTCGGCGGCGCTGAAGATGTACCCCGGGTTCAGGTCGATGTCCGCTGTCAGCACAGCGCTGATGGACTTGCTGCCGCCGTTTACCTGGGCCGCGAACCAGAATAGCTGCCCCGCGTTGCCAATTTCATAGACGCCGCTTTCATTCAAATCGGCGCTCTGGTACGCGCCGCAGGCGGCGCAGATGCCGTTGTCGTAATAACCGGCCCCGCAGGAGGCACACAGACTGCCCTCCTCCGCGAGAAGCATAACGCCGCCGCTGAAATCGTCCAGCAGGGAAAACAGCGCCTCTGCATTGGACAACTGGGCCTGCTCCTCCTGGGTCAGGGCGTAATATTCGTCGCACACCGCCGACGCCTGGGCGTAAACGTCCCCTTGCTCCGCCGCGTCCATGGTCTGAACCTCCGCTGCGGAGGGCAGGGCGGCGATTCGCGCCTCCACCCCGCAGACGGCGCAGTCCGCCGCCGGGTTCCCATGAGGGCAAAGGGCGTCCTCGTTCTCCGTCCCCTCAGAATGATCCGCCTCCCCGCCGTCGGTCTCCGCCGAAAGCCCTGAGGTTTCCGCTTCTTCCGGCCCATCCGCCCCGGGGGAGGACTCCCCGTCGGCCAGGGCCAGCGGGGGCAGCAGGCAGACGAGCATAGCCAGCGCCAGCAGGATAGATATTGCACGCAGTCGTTTCATCGGCTCATTCCTCTTTTGGAAAAGCATTGTGGATTCCATACATCAATGCGATTTTATTGACTATCTCACAAAATTATATAGTACCACGCCCCGGTTTGCAAGGCTCTTGATAAAACCGTAATTTTTTGTAACGATTTGGCGGCTTTGACCCGCTTATCCCGCCTCGGACAGAAGCTCCAGCAGCAGCTCCCGGGTGATATGGCCCTCGAAGGCCTCCTCGCCGGAGATGACCTGCTCGCTGATCTCCCGCTTGGCGTCCTGGAGGGCGACGATTCGCTCCTCGATGGTGTTCCGGGTCACCAGCTTGGTCACAAAAACGGTTCTGTCCTGACCGATTCGGTGCGCCCGGTCCGTGGCCTGGTCCTCCGCAGCGGCGTTCCACCAGGGGTCAAAGTGGATCACATGATCCGCCGCCGTCAGGTTAAGCCCCGTCCCGCCTGCCTTGAGGGACAGGAAAAAGACGTCGCAGCCGCCGGACTGAAACGTGTCTACCATATCCCGGCGCTTTTCTTTGGAGTCCTTCCCGGAAAGATACAGGCACCGCATTCCCCGCCGCTGGGCCTCGGCGTAGAGGGCCTCCAGCATAGTGGTGAATTGGGAGAACACCAGGGTGGGGTGTTCGGCCTCCCGCGCCTCGTCCAGCAGCTCCATGCAGGCGTCTACCTTTCCCGAACCGCCGTGATAGCCCTCCAAATACAATTCCGGGGTACAGCATAGCTGCCGAAGCCTGGTCAGGGCGGCGAGCACCTGGATCTGCTCCCGACTTACCTCCTGGCTGGAGGAGGCCAGAAGATGCTGACGAAGCTGCTGCTCCTGAGCGCGGTAGAGGAGCCGCTGCTCCGGGGTCAGCTCCACATAGCGGATGGTAGAGATCTTCTCTGGAAGCTCCCGAAGCACGTTTTCCTTTTTCCGCCGCAGGATAAACGGCCCGGTCATGCGCTGCAAACGGGTGAGCGCCGCCGTGTCCCCTTCGGAAATCGGGGTCTCCAACTGTGTCCGAAATTGGGCGTAGGGGTAGAGATACCCCGGCATGAGAAAGTCAAAT
>JAJQFY010000141.1 GCA_021200935.1 Oscillospiraceae bacterium | reverse complement strand
CACCTACACCGACGACCTGCCCACCACCACCACCGCCCCCTTTGAGTATGTGGAGAACATGACGAGCCTCCAGTCCACCCGGCTCCAGGCGTGGCTGGCCGCCAACGGCCTGGACTCTGACGCCACCGCCGTGGAGGTCATGGCGAAAATGCGTACCCGCTACGACATCGACAGCAACTACTCCGCCGAGGAAATGCGGATTATTGCCGGTGTGCGGTACTCCATTAATATACGGTATGTTATCAACACCTCCGACTATGTCTACGCGGAGGACGTGAGCATCGACACCATCACCGCCCTGATGGAGGCGGACGTGACCGGCTTTGAGGTGCAGGTCAGCTATATCCGCGAATACAATACGGAGTACGCCGCCCATATCCTGGGGTATACCGGCCTGATGACCGAGGAGGAGTACGAGACCTATTCGGAGCTGGGGTATCAGCTCAACGCCACCGTGGGAAAATCCGGGGTGGAGAAAGCCTTTGAGGAGCTGCTCCACGGCACGGACGGCACGGCCACCGTCACCCGCACCAGCGAGGGGGTCGTCACCAGCACGGTGTACACGGAGGAGCCGGAGCCGGGGAACCATGTGTACCTTACCATAGACATTGAGCTGCAGGCGGTGGCGGAATCGGCCCTGGCCTCCTATATCGAGGAGACGAACGCCGAGCGGGAGGCGGAAAACGCGGCGGCGGAGCAGGCCGGAAACGACGACGACATCCAGGATCTGATCACCGGCGGGGCGGTGGTGGCCATCGACGTGAACACCGGGGAGCCCCTGTGCATCGTCAGCTATCCCACCTACAGCCTGAGCAGCCTGATGGAGGACTACAGCGAGCTGGTGTCGGACTCCTCCGCCCCGCTGTTTAACCGGGCCCTGTCCGGCACCTACGCCCCCGGCTCCACCTTCAAGCCCCTGGTGGCCCTGGCCGGGCTTGCCTCCGGCAGCATTTCCGTGGGGACGGAATTTGTCTGCACCGGCGTCTATGACAAATACGCCGAGCAGGGCTATTCCCCCCGCTGCACCGGCTCCCACGGGACGCTGACCGTGTCCAAGGCCCTGACCTATAGCTGCAACGTGTTTTTCTACAACGTGGGCGACGTGCTGGGCATCAGCAAAATAGACGAATACGCCGCCATGATGGGCCTGGGCGAGACCACGGGCATCGAGCTGGACGAGGCCAGCGGCGCGGTGGCCTCCCCGGAGTATAAGGCCCAGGTCTACGCCGGTACTACGGAGCAGAGCTGGTATTCCGGCGATACCCTCCAGGCCGCCATCGGCCAGTCCGTCACCGGCGTCACCCCTATCCAGATGGCCCGCTACACGGCGGCCATGGCCAATTCCGGCACGGTGTATAACTGCTCGATTTTGAAGTCCGTCAGCAGCTATGACTATTCGGAAAGCGTTTACGAGCGGGAGCCTTCCGTCTACGGCACGGTGGAGGCCAACGCCTCTATCTGGGCCGCCATCCATGAGGGGATGTACGGCGTGGCCAACGAGTACGGCGGCACGGCCTATTCCGCCTTCCAGGATTTTACGCCCACCGTGGCCGCCAAGACCGGCACCACCCAGAGCAGCACCTCCGGCAACGACGCCTTCTTTATCTGCTACGCCCCCTACGAAGACCCGGAGATCGCCGTGGTGGTGGCGGTGGAAAACGGCGCCTACGGCGCGAACCTGACCACTATCGCCAAGGAGGTGCTGGAGTATTATTTTGATTTTGAACAAAGCACCCAGCAGATCGAAGATGAATTGACATTGCTGTCCTAAAAATATTATAATAGGGGCAAAGGATTGAGCCGGATGGCCCATCAAATTTGAACAGGGGGACGCCTATGAATATTGCGATTATGGCCCACGACGGAAAGAAGGAGCTGATGGTGCAGTTTTGCATCGCCTACTGCGGCATCCTGGCGGAGCATTCCATCATCGCCACCAGCGCCACCGGGAAGCTGGTGGCGGAGGCCACCGGCCTGCCGGTCAGCCTGTATCTGACGGCGGCCCAGGGGGGCGTGCAGCAGATCGGCGCCCGCATTGTCTACAACGAGATCGACCTGGTGATGTTTTTCGCCGACCCCACCCGCCTGGAGCTGCTTGGCCAGGTAAACGAGATCTCCCGCCTGTGCGACGTGTACAACGTCCCCTTCGCGGCAAACGTGGCCACGGCGGAGGTGCTGGTGCAGGGCCTGCGCCGGGGCGACTTCGCGTGGAGAGACATAGTTAATCCCAAAAAAGCCTGAGGGCTTTTTTGGGAGGGGGCTGCGGCCCGACCCGCGCACTCGCTACGCTCGCACACTCCCGGGCCGATAGGATTTTTTTCCGACGTACACGCCGCCGGAAAAAATGATTTGATTTTATTTCGCCGCTGCGGCGGCGAAACTCTGCGAGGCTTTTTTGCTGGCCGCGCCTTGCGCGGCGACGCTCGCCGCCTGCTGGCGGCAGTCTGCGAGGCTTTGCGCCTGCGGGCGCGGGTGGGCTGGCCGCGCTGTGCGCGGCTACGCCTGCACATTGGCTGCGGGCGGATTAATATGCTAATGGGCCGAAAGGCTTTAGAATAATGGAAACGCGGCGCTTTTGGCGCCGCCATGAGGTATGTGATTATGGAACGAATCAAGCCCCGGACCCTTTCCGGGTTTATGGAGCTTCTCCCGCCCCGGCAGGCCCAGATGGACGCGGTCATGCGGGTGCTGCGGGAGACCTATGCCCTTTATGGCTTCGCCAGCATCGACACGCCGGTTATCGAGGCGGCGGAGGTGCTGCTGGCCAAGGGCGGCGGCGAGACGGAAAAGCAGATCTACCGCTTTTCCAAGGGGGACAGCGACCTGGCCCTCCGCTTTGATTTGACTGTACCCCTGGCAAAATACGTGGCGGCCAATTACGGCCAGCTCGCCTTCCCCTTCCGCCGGTACCAGATCGGCAAGGTGTACCGGGGGGAGCGGGCCCAGCGGGGCCGGTTCCGGGAGTTTTACCAGGCGGACATCGACATCATCGGGGACGGCTCCCTGGACGTGGCAAACGAGGCGGAGCTGCCCGCCATCATCTGCCAGGTCTTTCAGCGCCTGGGGCTGGAGCGGTTCTGCATCCGCATGAATAACCGCAAGGTGCTGAACGGCCTCTTTGACTACCTCGGCGTCGCCGACAAGGCCGGGGCGGTGATGAACGCCATCGACAAGCTGGAGAAAATTGGCCGGGAGAAGGTCTCCGCCCTGCTGGAAGAGGCGGGGCTGACAGAATCCACGGCGGCGGAGCTGCTGGACATTCTGGAAAGCCCGAAGCCCCTGGAGGCCCTGGAGGCCCTGTATGGCCGGTGCGGGAGCCTGGATGAGGGCATCGACGCGCTGAAAACCGTGGTGGGCCTGCTCCCCGGCTTGGGGGCGCCGGAGGACAAATGGCGGGTGGATCTGACCATCGCCAGGGGTCTTGACTACTATACCGGCACGGTGTACGAGACCACCCTGCTGGATTACCCGGAGGTTGGTTCCGTCTGCTCCGGCGGGCGGTATGATAACCTGGCGGAATATTATACAGACAAAAAGCTCCCCGGGGTGGGAGTGTCCATCGGCGTGACCAGGCTTTTCTATATTCTGCAGGAGCAGGGGCTTTTGAGCGACGATATCCCCGCCGCCCCCTGCGAGGCCCTGGTTATCCCCATGGGGGACACCATGGACTACGCCGTCCGCTGCGCCGGGGTGCTGCGGGCCGCCGGGGTGCGGACCCAGGTGTACATGGAGCAGAAAAAGGTGAAGGCCAAATTCGCCTACGCGGACAAGCTGTCCATCCCCTACGCCGTGGTGGTGGGGGAGGACGAAAAGGCCGCCGGAACGGTCAGCCTGAAGGATCTGGCCACCGGGGAACAGATAACCGTCACGGCGGAACGGGCCGCCATGATTATAAATGACTCGACAGATCTCACGGCAAAGCCGGTGAAAGGAAGCGGAAAAAAGATATGACACAAATGCGGACACATACCTGCAACGAGCTGCGGATGGAGCATGTGGGCCAGCGGGTGAAGCTGGTGGGCTGGATGGAAAACCTCCGGGAGGTGGGGGCCAGCCTTGCCTTCGTGGTGCTGCGGGATTTTTACGGCACCACCCAGGCGGTGGCAGAGACGGAGGAGCTGGTGAAAGCCTTCCGGGCCATCCCCAAGGAGAGTACCATCTCCATCGAGGGCGTGGTGCGGGAGCGGGCCAGCAAGAACCCCCGCCAGGACACCGGGGACATAGAGGTGGTCCCGGATAAAATCGAGGTGCTGGGCCGCTGCCACTATAACGAGCTGCCCTTCGAGATCAACCGCAGCCGGGAGGCGGACGAGAGCCTGCGGCTGAAATACCGCTATCTCGACCTGCGTAACCCCGCCGTGAAGAAAAACATCATCCTGCGCTGCAATGTGGTGGCCGCCCTGCGGGCCGCCATGACGGACCATGGGTTTATGGAGATCACCACCCCCATCCTGACCGCCTCCTCCCCGGAGGGGGCGCGGGACTACCTGGTTCCGGCCCGGAAGCACCCCGGCAAGTTCTACGCCCTGCCCCAGGCCCCCCAGCAGTTTAAGCAGCTTCTCATGGCCTCCGGCTTTGACCGCTATTTCCAGATCGCCCCCTGTTTCCGGGATGAGGACGCCCGGGGCGACCGCTCCCCCGGGGAGTTCTATCAGCTTGACATGGAGATGGCCTTCGCCACCCAGGAGGACGTGTTTGCCGCGATGGAGGACGTGCTGCCCCCCATCTTCGCCAAATACGGCACCTACGACACCGCCTCCTCGGCCCCCTTCCGCCGCATCCCCTACCGGGAGGCCATGGAGACCTACGGCACCGACAAGCCCGACCTTCGCATCGACCTGACCGTCCGGGACATGACCGCCCTGGCCGGGGAAACGGAATTTGAACCCTTCCATGCCGCCGCCGTGAAGATCGTTCCCTGCTCCGGGGCCAGCCTGACCCGGAAGCAGATCGACAAGCTCTGCGACGACGTGGCCGTCCAGGCGGGGGCTAAGCCCTATTGGGTGCGTATGGACGAGAGCGGCGCCCTGGTAGGGGGCGTGGCGAAATTCCTGGCAGGCCGGGAGGCGGAGCTGAAGGCCCTGGGCCTGGAGCCGGGAGGGCTGGCCCTTATCAGCGCCGGAACCCTGGGGGCGGCCCAGAAAACCGCCGGTGTGGCCCGGAAAATGCTGGGCGCCGCCGTCCCCGGCCATATGGACGAGGAGCGGTACGAGTTCTGCTGGATCGTGGACTTCCCCATGTTTGAGATCGGGGAGGAGTCCGGCCAGCTTGAGTTCTGCCACAACCCCTTCTCCATGCCCAACGGGGGCCTGGAAATTCTGGAAAAGGCCCACCGGGGGGAGGTTGACCCTCTGGATATTTACGCCTATCAGTACGACCTGGTGTGCAACGGGGTGGAGCTGTCCTCCGGCGCGGTGCGAAACCACGACCCGGATATTATGGTCAGGGCCTTTGAGCTTGTCCGCCTGACGGAGGAGGACGTGAAGGCCAAGTTCCCCGCCATGTATAACGCCTTCTGCTACGGCGCGCCCCCCCACGCGGGCATCGCCCCCGGGGTGGACCGCATGGTCATGCTCCTGGCCGGGGAGCCGTCCATCCGGGAGATCATCCCCTTCCCCATGAACAAAAACGCCCAGGATCTGATGATGGGCGCCCCCTCCCCCGTGGAGCAGAGTCAGCTCGACGAGCTGCATATTGCCTTGGTGGAGGATGAGAAGGAGAAGCAATAATCCGACTGTAGGGGGGAGTATTCATGTATGCGCGGATTCGGTCCCTGGGGATCAAGGGCATTGGGGGCTATGAGGTGGAGCTGGAGGTTTCCATCTCCAACGGGCTGCCCAGGCTGGATATTGTGGGCCTGCCGGACGCCGCCGTGAAGGAGGCGGGGGATCGGGTGCGGGCCGCCGTGAAGCAGAACGGGTACGACTTCCCCGTCAGCCGCATTACGGTGAATCTGGCCCCGGCGGACACGAAAAAGGCCGGTACGGTCTATGACCTGCCGGTGCTGCTGGGGATATTGGCGGCCTCCCGGCAGATCCCCACCCCCAGGGAGGACGATATGTTCTTCGGGGAGCTGTCCCTGACCGGGCGGCTCCGGCCCGTTCCCGGCGCCCTGCCCATGGCCCTGGCCGCGAAGAAGGCCGGGGCCAGGCGGCTGTTCCTGCCCGCCATGAACGCCCCAGAGGCGGCCTACGCCCAGGGGCTGGAGGTCTACCCGGTGGAGAGCGTCCGCCAGCTCCACGAGCATCTCAGCGGCCAGACGCAAATTCAGCCCCTTGCGCCCCGGGATATTCTGCCCGCCCCCGGCCTGGGGCCGGATTTTGGGGAGGTCAAAGGTCAGGAGAACGTGAAGCGGGCTTTGGAGGTGGCCGCCGCCGGGGGCCATAACGTGCTGATGGTGGGGCCGCCGGGTGCGGGAAAATCCATGCTGGCCAAGCGCCTGCCGGGCATCCTGCCGGACATGAGCCGGGCCGAGGCCCTGGGAACCACGGCCATCTGGTCGGTGGCGGGGCTTACCAGCCAGGCGGAGCCAGTGGTATCCCGCCGTCCCTTCCGGGCGCCCAACCAGACCGCCTCCCGCCAGGCCCTGGGGGGAGGGGCGGATTTAAAGCCGGGGGAGATGAGCCTGGCCCACAACGGGGTGCTGTTTCTGGACGAGCTGCCGGAATTTCACCGGGACGTGATCGAGCTGCTCCGCCAGCCCCTGGAGGAGGGGGAGATCACCGTCTCCCGGGCCTCCGGCTCCGTCACCTATCCCAGCCGGTTCATGCTGGTCTGTGCCATGAATCCCTGCCGCTGCGGGTGGTACGGCCATCCCTCCGGGCGGTGCCGCTGCTCGGCCAAATCCGTTCAGGCGTATCAGGCCAAGGTCTCCGGCCCGCTGCTGGACAGAATCGACATCACCGTGGAGGTTCCGGCCCTGGAGTTTGAGGAGCTGGAATCCCGCCCGGACGGGGAATCCTCCGCCGCCATCCGGGAGCGGGTGAACGCCGCCCGGGGGGTACAGCGCCGCCGCTTCGCCGGGGAGAGCTTTGAGGAAAACGCCCGCATGACCCCAGGGGCCATGGAGCGGTTCTGCGCCCTGGATGAGGCAGGCTCCGGCCTGATGCGGGCCGCCTTCGATTCCCTGGGTCTCACAGCCAGAAGCTACGACCGCATTCTCCGGGTGGCCCGCACCATTGCCGACCTGGACAGCTCCGAGACCATCCAGCCCCAGCACCTGGCCGAGGCCATCCAATACCGCACCTTCCAGTTCAGCGCCATGGGGTAAGAGGAGGAACCGGCGTGAGCGATTATTTTCCTTGTGTCATTCAGGCTGTTGCGGGGGAAGAAAAAAATGTATACGCTTATTTTTCCGATGGAACCGTCAGGCGTCTGAATATGGAGCCGGTCATTCGAAGGGGCGGCGTTTTCAAAAGACTGGAGGACGAGCGCTTTTTCCGCGAACGGCTGACGGTTTTGAACGATACGGTGGCCTGGGATCTGTCCGGGCGCTGCGACCCCGCCGACTGTATAGATATTGATCCGTTTACCGCTTATGAAGCCCCTGTGGTATCTGACCCGCTGGGGGATCATCCCTTCACTTGTCGATGAGATGATGAGG
Organism: Oscillospiraceae bacterium; assembly: GCA_021200935.1. Taxonomy (GTDB): domain Bacteria; phylum Bacillota; class Clostridia; order Oscillospirales; family Oscillospiraceae; genus CAJOIG01. Next base: position 1,977 of record JAJQFY010000141.1, on the reverse strand, counting down.
AGGGGCCACAGATAGAAATTTCGACAAGAGAGACCTCAAACCCTTGGGACGCAAGGGTTTTCTCTCTTTCGTGGGTATGCAAGAGAGAAACGTGAACCATATGCAGATATGCAGATATGCAGGTTGGCAACGTGAAGAAGAGATAATAATAAAATATAATAATATATAATAATATATATTATTAATAAATCTTATAATAATTTCTTTCCATGTCTTATTTTTTCTCCTTCGCAGGTTCTCCCTTGCGGGGGGGGGAGCAAGCGAGAAACCCATTGGGGCGCAAGGGATTGTGGTCTCTCTTGTCGATTTTGCCATGGGGTACCCCCAGCCGGGAAAGACCCGCAGGTGAGAAATGGTATCATATCCTGCGGCTCCGCCAGGCGGGCGGGGGCAGGACGATGCAAGACACCGGCCTGGATAAAACATAAACCACTCCCCCCGCGAGGGACGGCGGCGCATAGCCCGCTGTCCCCTGCGGGGGGAGTATATGTATGGCAATGGGATTTTCAGAACTCCGCGTTTCCTACGGTGCGGGGGTGCAGCTCCACGTCACGGATGTTGGTCACGCCGGTGAGGTACATGACCATCCGCTCAAAGCCCAGGCCGAACCCGGCGTGGCGGCAGGAGCCGTAGCGCCGCAGGTCGAGATACCACCAGTAGTCCTCCTGCTTCAGGCCCAGCTCGTCCATCCGGGCCAGCAGCACGTCCAGCCGCTCCTCCCGCTGGCTGCCGCCGATGATCTCCCCAATGCCCGGCACCAGGCAGTCCGCCGCCGCCACGGTCTTGCCGTCGTCGTTCAGGCGCATATAGAACGCCTTGATCTCCTTGGGGTAGTCCGTGACGAACAGGGGCTTTTTGAAGATCTGCTCGGTGAGATACCGCTCATGCTCCGTTTGCAGGTCGATGCCCCACGCCACCGGGAACTTGAAGTCCGCCCCGGATTTTTGCAGCAGCTCCACCGCCTCCGTGTATGTCACCCGGCCAAAATCGCTCCCGGCCACATGCTCCAGCCGGGCCAGCAGGCCCTTGTCCACAAAGCTGTTGAAAAACGCCATCTCTTGGGGGCATTTTTCCAGCACGGTGCGGATGATGAACTTCACCATGTCCTCCATGCAGGCCAAGTCCCCCTCCAGGTCGCAGAAGGCCATTTCCGGCTCGATCATCCAAAACTCCGCCGCGTGGCGCTGGGTGTTGGAGTTTTCCGCCCGGAAGGTGGGGCCGAAGGTGTACACATCCCCGAAGGCCATGACAAAGTTTTCCGCGTTGAGCTGGCCGGAGACGGTCAGGTTCGTCTCTTTGCCGAAGAAGTCCTGGCTGTAGTCTACAGAGCCGTCCTCCTTCCGGGGCGGGTCGTTTATATCCAGGGTCGTGACCCGGAACATCTCCCCCGCGCCCTCGCAGTCCGAGCCGGTGATGATGGGGGTGTGGACGTACACAAAGCCCCGCTCCTGGAAAAAGGTGTGAACCGCCTGGGCTGCCACGGAGCGCACCCGGAACACGGCGGAAAAGAGATTCGTCCTTGGCCGCAGATGCTGGATGGTACGCAGGTACTCCACGGTGTGGCGCTTTTTTTGCAGGGGGTAGTCCGGGGCGGAGACGCCTTCCACCTGGATGGTTTTGGCCTTGATCTCGAAGGGCTGCTTGGCCTCCGGCGTCAGCACCAGCGGCCCGGTGACGATCAGAGCCGCCCCCACGTTCAGCTTGGCGATCTCGTCGTAATTATCCAGAACGGCCCGCTCAAACACAACCTGCACCCCCTTGAAGGCGCTGCCGTCGTTTAAGTCGATGAAGCCGAAATTTTTCTGATCCCGTATGGTCCTGGCCCAGCCGCACACGGTTATGCTCCCCCCGTCCGCAAACCTGGCCGGGTCGGCATACAGGGCGGAAACCTTTGTTTTCTCCATTCAAATACCCTCCCAATCAACTTGGTGAATGTATTTATTATACCAGTATGTCAAAAAATTTCAATATGTGAAG
>JAJQFY010000062.1 GCA_021200935.1 Oscillospiraceae bacterium | reverse complement strand
CTAAAAGGCGGTTAGTCATGCCCCCAAAAGGGGGTGAGATCATGCGTATTACATTCCATATCGGAATCTTCACGATAACGATAATTGTAAAGCGCAGAAACCGCCACTCCGACCAGTGACGGTTTCTAATGCACTATTAGAAATTGCTCTAAACGGGGGCTAACCGCTAACCACAGCGCCCTTTTATGCTATGATTATAGCCCAAAACCCCCGTTTTGTCAACAACGAAATCCCAACTGTTCTGAGGAGGGCATGAAACGCAGAAACCGCCACTCGGCCAAGTGACGGTTCTAAGTTGTTTTTAGAACATTTCTACTTTCTCCGGGCTAACCGCTATCCACAGTGCCCTTTTATGCTGTGATTATAGCCCAAAACCCCCGTTTTGTCAACAGCGAAATCCCCGCCGTTCTGAGGTAGGCATGAAACGCAGAAACCGCCACTCGGCCAAGTGACGGTTCTAAGTTGTTTTTAGAACATTTCTACTTTCTCCGGGCTAACCGCTATCCACAGTGCCCTTTTATGCTGTGATTATAGCCCAAAACCCCCGTTTTGTCAACAGCGAAATCCCCGCCGTTCTGAGGTAGGCATGAAACGCAGAAACCGCCACTCGGCCAAGTGACGGTTTCTGTACTCGTTTAACCTGTATAGTTAAGTTTCCTGGTACGGGCTAACCGCTGTCCGCAGCGCCCTTTACAGCTTGATTGTAGATCAAAACCTCCGTTTTGTCAACAGCATAAACCCGCCGCCTCTCCAACGGAGATGCGGCGGGATTTTACAGGCGCTGCTTTGAATTACACGGCCTTCTGGGCGTTGACTTTAATGCCGGGGCCCATGGTGGAGGCGGTGACGCAGGTGCGGATATACTGGCCCTTGGCGGCGGCGGGCTTGGCCTTGATGATGGCGCCGATGAGAGCGTCATAGTTCTCCTGGAGCCTTTCGGGGCCGAAGCTGACCTTGCCGATGGGGCAGTGGATGATGTTGGTCTTGTCCAGCCGGTACTCGATCTTACCGGCCTTGACCTCGTTGATGGCCTGGGTCAGGTTGGGGGTGACGGTGCCGGCCTTGGGGGAGGGCATCAGGCCCTTGGGGCCGAGGACTTTGCCGAGACGGCCCACAACGCCCATCATATCCGGGCTGGCGATGGCCACGTCGAAGTCGAACCAGTTCTCGGTCTGGATTTTCTGCACCAGCTCCTGGCCGCCAGCGTAGTCGGCTCCCGCCGCCTTGCACTCCTCCTCACGCTCCGGCTTGCAGAACACCAGAACGGTGCGGGTCTTGCCGGTGCCGTGGGGCAGGACGATGGCGCCGCGCACCTGCTGGTCGGCGTGACGGCCATCCACGCCCAGCTTGACGTGCAGCTCAACGGTCTCGTCGAACTTGGCCTTGCTGGCCTTGCACACCAGGTCGAAGGCGTCCTTGGGGTCGTATACGGTCTGTTTATCTATGAGCTTGGCGCTCTCTTTATAATTTTTGCCTCTGAACATTCAAATTTCCTCCAATAATGTGGTTAAGCGGAAGTGTTCCTCCCACATGAAACGGGCTTAGTCGCCCACCAGAACGCCCATGCTGCGGCAGGTGCCGGCGATCATGCTCATGGCCGACTCCAGGCTGGTGCAGTTCAGGTCCGGCATTTTCTGCTCCGCGATCTTTTGCAGATCCGCCTTCGAGATGGTGGCTACCTTATCCCGCTGAGGCACGCCGGAGGCGTGTTCGATGTTGCAGGCCTTCTTGATGAGCAGGGCCGCCGGGGGCGTCTTGGTGATGAAGGTGAAGCTGCGGTCGGCGTACACGGTGATGACCACGGGGATCATCATGCCCATGTCGCCCTTGGTGCGCTCGTTGAAGTCCTTGGTAAACTGGCCGATGTTGATGCCGTACTGGCCAAGGGCGGGGCCTACCGGGGGCGCGGGCGTGGCCTTGCCCGCCGGAACCTGAAATCTAACGTATCCAACAATTTTTTGAGACATTTTACATTACTCCTATGTTACCCTCTGTGAATAGAGGACGTAAATAATCAATCTTCCTTCACCGGCTGAACCTGATCCAAGCCCAGATCCACCGGCGTCTCCCGCCCGAACATGGAGACGATGACCCGCACACGGTCCTTTTCCGGCTCCAGCTCGTCCACCGTGCCGAGAAAGCCCTCCAGGGGGCCTTCCATGACCTTGACGGTGTCCCCAAGCTGGAAGGCCGCAATGACCTCGTGCCGCTCCACCCCAAGGCTTATAACCTCCTCCTCGGTCAGGGGGACGGGCTTGCCGTCCATGGCCACGAAGCCGGTGGAGCCGCGGGCGTTGCGGATGATATGCCAGGTTTCGTCCGTCAGAATCATTTTCACCAGGACGTAGCCCGGAAAGATTTTGCGGTCATAGGTTTTGTCGCCGTTGTCGGTATGCTCGGTGACAGTCTCCAGAGGGATCTTGACCTCTAAGATCAGATCCTCCATATGGCGGTTCTCTGCCGATTTCAGAATGGAGGCAGAGACGGTATTTTCATAACCAGAGTATGTGTGAACCACATACCATTTCGCTTCCTCGGCCATGGTTTACGCGAAGATATTGATCAGCGCCTTCACAAGCGCCTGGGCCGCGCTGTCGAAGCCCCACAGGACAACGGCGCACACCACGATCATAACCACGGCAATGCCGGTGTTTTTGGCGGTCTGCTTGCGGGTGGGCCAAACCACCTTCTTCAGCTCGCTCTTCATATCCCGGAACCACTTGCGGACACGCTGGAAGAAGCCAAGCTTTTCTGAGGTCTTCTTGACGGCGACCTTCGGTGTGGCGGGAGCGGTGCTGTTCTTCTTTTCCTCTGCCATAATGCTGCCTCCCTTACTTGGTTTCCTGATGCAGCGTGTGCTTCCGGCAGAAGGGACAATACTTGTTCAGTTCCAGCTTTTCCGTGGTGTTCTTCTTGTTTTTGAACGTATTGTAGTTCCTCTGCTTGCATTCGCTGCAGCGTAGCACGACCTTAATTCTCGCTTCTGCTGCCATAGTTTCGGCACCTCCTTGTTATATTGCCTCCCTGTTCCGGCCATAACGGGTTCTCCCGCCCGGACGGCAGGTAAAGCCTATGTTATCACACTTCCCCGGAAATTGCAATGGGTTCACGCAAAAAATCAGAAAGGCGAAGGGCTTTTTTGCGGCGGGGAAGGGCCGGGGCCGGATTCCGGCCCCGGCCCGTGAATTTGCCGGTATGCTTTTATTTAACCACCTTCAGATGGCGGGTGCTGACGGGATGCTCCAAAAGCTCCGGGTTCGCCAGCAGCTCCTTCAGCCGGGCGAAGGCCAGGGCAAAGTAGTGGCCGGAGGCGATGCGCTCGTCCATCACAATGCCCAGGGGCAGACAGCGGACAAGCTCGATCTCCCCGCCCTTGCCCCGCTTTGGCACATACCGCATATTGCCCATGGCCAGGGCGATGGAGGTGGTGCCGAAGTCGTAAACGTGGTGATAGATGTGGTTTGTGCGGATGCTGGTCAGATTCGTCATCAGAAGGCTTGCGTGGAAGGGGCTGACGTCCACCAGCGCCTTGGGCAGCAGGCCGTGCCGATCCATGAACCGCAGCAGCCCCCCGGCTATGTCCAGCAGGCCGCCCATTTTGCACAGCACGCCCATGATCTTGTCCAGGCCGTTTGCGTCCTCCGCCGCCGGGGAGGCGTTTTTCTCTACATACTCATCCAGCTTCCGCTGCACGTCGAAGATGGTGCCCTCCGGGTCGAAATAGAGCTTGCCCATGGTGCCGTTGTTGGCCCGGTCGCCGGGGCGCAGCACCACCAGGGAGACGGAGATGTCGTTGTGCTGGTATATCCGCCGCCGAACCACGAAGCGGTTCAGGGAGGGGAACTCTGACACCATTTGGACGTAGGCCGCCAGGATCAGGGACATATTGTTGATGCGGACGCCCTCCCGCCGCTTTTTATTTAAATATTTCCGCATTGGCTCCACGGGAATGTCCACCGTGGTCATGTTCATGGCGTCGTGGCGCTCGGTCATAAACTGGGGAACCAGGTAATACATCGGCCCTTCGTCGCTTACGCGCACACGGGTACCGTCTACTCTGCCCATTGCATCTGCCTCCTTTAAGGACACCGGCTGCCGCCGGAAAAAACTTAAATATATTTAAGCATATTTTGCCGGAGATTGCAATACCTCCGTGCATGAAAATGAAAATTTTAGCTATCCTGCTATCCTGCCCAGGGCAGAAAAGGGGCCGGTTCCGAAAAACCGCCCCTTTTCTCAGCTATATTGTGTTTTCGTCTTTACGCCTTCACCTGCTGGAACAGCCAGTCCCGGACGGCGCTGATTTTGTAGGCGTGGTCGAAGGAATACATATGCTCGCTGCCGGTAGAGGCGGAATCCATGCCCTCCGGCAGGACGCTGCCCTCCTCCCAGGCGATAAAGTTTGCAAGGTATCCCTGGTCGATCAGGGCCTGAACGGTTTCCTCGATGACTTCGGTCTCATCCTTGGCGTTCAGAAGGGCCTGGCCGTAGACCACGCCGTCCTCGTCGAACATAGCCATCACGTTTGCCATGCCCTGGGAGGCCTTTTCATCCCCCTCCGCCGCGAAGTAGAAGAAGGGCTGCTCCTCCAGGGCGGCGAGAATCTCCACCGGCCACTGGCCGTCCACATACAGGCTGGCGGCGAACAGGTCGGGATAGGCGCCGTTAAGATACAGGGCCGTCATGCAGCCCATGGACTGGCCGGTGATGTACAGGCGGTTTTCGTCAATGCTGTAGGTCTCCTGAATGGCGGTGAGCAGATTCAGGGTGGCCGCCACATAGTCCGTCACGTCCTCCTCCCCGTCCAGAATGTTTTCCGGGTACTCCGGGGCCAGAACGAAGCAGGGGTGCTTCTCCTGATCCTCCTCCGTGGCCCATACCAGGGCCCCATAGCCCTGCTCCAGGGCGTCTGTGGTCTGGCCGCCTACCACGCTGGAATCGGGGATGAACAGCACCAGAGGATAGGCCAGGGTCTCGTCATAGTCCTCCGGCACGAATAGGTTGTAGGAAAAGCTCCTGCCGGTCTCCTCGTCCTCATAGCCGAGCTGCTGGAATTTTTCCTCTACCTCCGCCAGCAGGGCGGCCAGCTCCTCATCGTCACTCTTGTCCACGCCGCCGCCTCCCGTCCGTCCGGCGTCCCGCCCGGTCATGGTCATCTCCCCGGAAGCGGACGGCTCCTCTGACACGGCCCAGGCTCCCAGCCCCAGGGCGGAAAGGCACAAAACCAGCGCCAATACCGTCGCAATGATTCGTTTCATATGATAGCCTCCCAAATTCACTATTTTTTTAACAGGATAGGGTCAGTATACCACAAACCCGAGAGGGATGCCAGGGAGAAAAGAAGGATTATAGTAAAAAATTTTATGCAAAATATTAGAATGTCCGATTAAGCCAAACGTAAATTCCACCCGCCAATCTACAATTTAAGGTGTCAGACAATGCAGGGCGAGGGATTTTGTTCGCTGGCTAGGCGCGGCGACGCAGGCGTACATCAGTACGTCAAGGAGCCGCAACGACGTCCAGCGGACAAAAGACCCGCCCCGTCCGAAAGAAGGCCCCTGCCAAAACGGGTGTTTTGGCAGGGGCCTTCGGTATGCGCCATTATATAGTCTTGTCTTCTAGGCGGGCTAGTATGGCCGCAGTCAGTGCCTCCACACATTCCTCCTCGTTCCACTTCTCCGTGTCCAGCACCAGGTCGGGATTGGTGGGCGGCTCGTAGGGGGAGGACAGGCCGGTGAAGTGGGGGATGTGACCCTCCATGGCCTTTTTGTAGAGGTTTTTGGGATCCCGGGCCTTGCAGGTCTCCACGCTGGCCTTCACATAGACCTCCATAAAATCCCGGCCCACGATTTTGCGGGCCTGTTCCCGGCTGGCGGCGAAGGGGCTTATAAGCGTCACCAGCGTCACCATGCCCGCGTCCCGGAACAGGTTCGCGATCTCGCCCACCCGGCGGATGTTCTCTGTTCTGTCCGCAGCGGTGAAGCCCAGGTCGGCGCACAGGCCCCGGCGCACCTTGTCCCCATCCAGGACATAGGCCAGCACGTCCGCGTCCAGCAGGCGGCGCTCCACCTCCTGGGCGATGGTGGTCTTGCCCGCGCCGGAGAGGCCGGTCATCCACACCACCAGGCCCTTCATGCCGGAGATCCGGCGGCGCTCCTCCCCGGTGACGCCCCCGGAGGACCAGCGGATGTTCCGGGTGTTGTAGTCGTATTCCTCCATGGCCTGGGTGATGATGCCGCCGCCGGCGATCTCATACCCGTCCACGATGACGAAGCGGCTGGTGGCCTCCACCGTCCCGGCCAGGTCAAAGGCCACAGGCCGTTCCAGGGTGATGACGCACTCGCACACCTCGTTTTTCTCGCAGTACTGCCGCTGCCCGGCGGACAGGGTGGAGGCGTTCACAATGCGCTCGATGCTCTCCAGGGCCATCTCCACCTTGGCGGTGCCGCATTTGAAGTAGTATCGCCGGTTGCGGTCAAAGGGCTGCTTGCCCAGCCAAAAGACGTTTGCCTTCAGCCGCACCCCCACCTGGGGCGGGGTCTCGTCCCGGCGGCAGGCGATTTCCCCCCGGCGGACGAATATCTGCTCGTTCATGGTGAAGCCCGCGGCCATGCCTGCCTCAAAGCGTTCCGGGGTGGGGGCGTTGAACACCTCCAGGCCCTTGACGCTGGTCTTTTTGCCGGAGGGGTAGAACACGATCTCGTCCCCGGCCCGGACGGAGCCGGACTCCACAGTCCCCGCCACAATGCGGCGGCTGTCGTTGTTGGCGGTGAATTTATATACTCCCTGCACCGGCATACGGAAGCTGGCCCGCTCCGGGGCGGGAACAGAGGAAAAATTGTCCATCTGCTCAAGCATGGTGGGGCCGGTATACCAGCTCATCCGCTGGGAACGGTTTGCGATATTGTCCCCCTCCATGCCGGAGACGGGGATGAAGGACAGGGGGTGGATGTCTACCTTCTCCAGGAAGGTGGACATCTCCGCCTTGATGTCCTCGAAAATCCGCTGGTCGTAGCCCACCAGATCCATCTTGTTCACCAGCACGGCGATTTGCCGGATGCCCAGCATGGACAGGAAGTAGCCGTGGCGGCGGGTGTTCTCCTCCACGCCCCGGGCGGCGTCTATGACCATCAGGGCAGCCTCGGCGCGGGAGGCGCCTGTCACCATGTTCTTCAAAAACTCGATGTGGCCCGGCGCGTCGATGATGATGTACTGGCGCTTGTCCGTGTGGAAGAAGCAGCGGGCGGTGTCGATGGTGATGCCCTGGGCCTGCTCGTTTTTCAGCGCGTCCAGCAAAAAGGCGTATTCAAAGGGCTTGGAATTTCGGCGGCAGTTTTCCCGCACCGCCTCCAGCTTCCCGTCCGGCAGGCCGTGGGCGTCCGCCAGCAGGCGGCCCACCACCGTGGATTTCCCGTGATCCACATGGCCCACGGTAACAATATTCAGGATTTCCTCGTTGTCCAAAGCAGTCACCTCCGTCTCACATGTATCCGTTGCGGCGGAGCGTTTCCAGACCGCCGTCCTCGGCGTCCTGGGCGCGGCCTGAGCGCTCCGCGATGGAGGACAGGGCGCCGGTGCGAAGCTCCTCGATGATCTCGTGTACGTTGTGGGATTCTGACTTAATGGGCTTTGTGCAGGGGGCGCAGCCCAGGCTGCGGTAGCGGGCGCCGTCCCCCTGGTTGTAGTAGAGGCTCACGGTGGGGATGTTCTCCCGCTCGATGTACTCCCACACGTTCAGCTCCGTCCAGTCCAGCAGAGGATGGATGCGTACATGGGTGCCGGGGGCAAAGTCGGTTTTAAACTGGTTCCAGAACTCCGGGGGCTGGTCGTCCAAGTCCCAGTCGTTTTTCTGATCCCGGGGGGAGAAATACCGCTCCTTGGAGCGGCTGCCCTCCTCGTCCGCCCGGGCGCCCACGATGACGCCGGTGTAGCGGTCGGTGTTGGTGTCACGCTCGTACTCCCCGGTTTGCAGATTCAGCCGGTAACGGGGCCAGGAGCCGTCCAAGGTGTGGGCCAGGGCCTCGGTTTTCAAAAGGCGGCAGCACTCCACATGGGACACGTTCCCGTCCGGGAAGGTGGTCTTGCTGTCCAGGGCCTCCTTGTTCTCGCCGTAAATCATATAAAGACCCATTTCCTTGGCCAGCCTGTCCCGGTACTCGATCATCTCCGGGATTTTATAGTGGGTGTCTATATGCACCAGGGGGAAGGGGACGTGGCCGTAAAAGGCCTTCCGGGCCAGCCACAGCAGCACGGTGGAATCCTTGCCGATGGACCAGAGCATACACATATTGTCAAAGGCGGCGTAGGCCTCCCGCAGGATGTGGACGCTTTTCGCCTCCAGCTTGTCCAAATGATCCATAATTACAGTCCCTCCACGGCCTTCATGGGGTCGCCCTGCACCATTTCATAGCCGTAATGCTTAAAGTAAAAGCCCAGATTCTCGTTGACCTTCTCCCGCAGCCGGGGGCGAATGGCGTGGCGGTTGGTCTGGTAGGATTTCTGCCCGGCGATAAAGGCCCGCAGCCGGGGCAGGGCCTCCTCAAAGCCGTCCAGCTCCAGCTCCTGATAGATATACCGCAGATGCCGCTCCGGGTCGGTGACGAAGTCCTCATACTTCACGCTGACATAATGGTGTGGCTTGAAGGTGGGTTCCTCGGCGATCAGCTTTTTATACATGGGAACGGCCATGCAGTGGATGACCATGTCCTCCAGCAGCTCGTCCACGTCCACATCCGGGAGCTTTGTAAGCGTCACCAGGTTTATCTGGCTTTTTATCATGTTCACGGTGCTGTCCACCACGGCGTAGGGGTCGCGGTAGATGTTCACAAACCGGGCGTCCGGGTACAGCTCCCGGAGCATATCCGTCCGGGCGGTGTTGTCCGGGCTTTTCAGCACCAGGCGCTTCCCCCCGCCGGTCATGGTCTTCTTTTTCAGAATGTGCTGGTAGGCCCGGCGGTAGCGCCGCTGCTGCCGGGGGGGCAGCTTGTCCACGAACACATAGGGGACGTACTTCTCCCACACCAGGGGGAAGGCCAGCAGGTGATCCAGGATATAGGGGGTGAAATTCCCCAGGGCAAAGGTCTCCTCCATGGGCAGCTCCATGGTGTACTGAACATTGTCCATGGGCCGGGCGTCCTTGATGCCGCTTTTCACCCCGTCCCGCAAAAGCCAGCCCAGCAGCACATAGTTTGAAAACATGGCCGTGTTCAGGGGGCTGAACCAGTCGAACTGGGGATCCCGGCTCATCAGGTTTTGCAGGTAGGTGGTGCCGCTGCGCCAGTGGCCCAGAATGAACACCGGATCCTTGGTGATTTTCGTCCGGTGCAGGGGGATGGCGCACACCAGCCCCTCCAAAATGGCGAAGGGGAACAGCAGGAGGCTGATGAGGGTGATGAACAGGGCCTCCGGGATCTTGCTTGGCCGGACGCGGAACCGGCACCGCCACAGCAGGCGGAGCCAGTTGTCCAGCCGGACGCCCAGCAGATAGTGGGACAAATACAGAAGATGGTGTGGTTTCTTGTCGTTCATAAGAAGCTCCGGCGCGGGAGCGGCCCGCGCATGTGCATTTTTTATTTGGTCGATTGTAAAATGAAGTTGAACACCTAAAAAATCCATAGCGATTGA
>JAJQFY010000093.1 GCA_021200935.1 Oscillospiraceae bacterium | reverse complement strand
GCCCTGATCCTGGCACCGTCACGCCGGAGCACACAGCCAACGGCGCCCCGCCCCTGAACGGCGGCGACAAGACCGCTCCTCACACCGGGGACGAGAGCAGCGCCCTTGTATGGCTCATGGTTCTGGCCCTGTGCGCGGGCGGCATGGCAATCATCCTGCCCCTCAAAAAGCGTGGCTAAGGGCTGAAATAAAGCTCTAACGGCACATAAAAACGGCAGCCGCCGCGAGGCAATCGCTTCGCGGCGGCTTTGCTTTGCTTGTCTGTGCTTGTTGGGCGGAAGGGACTTGTCAGCGCAGGAACCCTTCCAAAATCTTCTCCTCGGCCTCCTCCTCGGTCAGGCCCAGGGTCAGGAGCTTCAAAATCTGCTCGCCGCTGATGCGGCCAATGGCGGCCTCGTGAATCAGGGTGGCGTCCACGTCGTTGCAGGCGATCTCCGGGATGGAGCGGGCCTTGGCCTGGCCCATAATAATGGCGTCGCAGGACACATGGCCGAAGCAGGGGGCGTTGCCCTGCACCCGGGGATAAAAGGTCTGGCAGGAGCTGTCCTGGGCCACGGAGCGGCTGACGACCCGAGCCTTGGCCCCGGCCCCGTTCAGGAACACGTCCATCTCTGACACGGCGGTCTGGTTCTGGTGAGTGCAGAGCTTTTCCTGAATAATAATCTCCGCCCCCGGCCCCACCTCTGCCTTGGTGTAGCGCTTGGTGTCGTCCACGCCCCGAATCTGGGAGGTGTCCAGGGTGATGGAGGCCCCCTCCTCCAGGATGATCTCCGTCACCGGGTTCAGGATCCGCTTGCCGGTGCCGGTTCCCTCGCCATAATGCTTCTCTTTATAGACCACGGAGGCGTTTTTCCCGATGTGGAAGGTATGAATGCCGTCGTGCTGGGAATCGTCGCAGCCGCAGTTATTAATGCCGCAGCCCGCCACGATTTCCACCTGGGCGCCCTCCCCCACATAAAAGTCGTTATACACCTTGTCCTTAAAGCCGGATTTGGTCAGCACCACGGGGATGTGGACGCTGCCATGGACGGTGTTTGGGGCGATATACACATCAATGCCGTCCTTGTCCGTCTTGGTGACGATTTCAATGTTCTTCGTATTGCGGCGCTGGGCCTTGGCCCCGTCCACCCGGATGTTCACCGCCGAATCCTCCGCAAACTCGTGGCCGTCGGCAATCTGATCCAGCACGCCGCTCACAACGTCGTTCAGCATCCCTGTTCCTCCATGCGGGCGCAGGCAGACACGGTCTGCCCCATGATTTTCGGATATATCTCCTCCTGGGAGCCTTGGGCGGCCACCTGCCCCCCGTCGATGAGGACAATCTCGTCCGCCTGGGCGATGAGCCGCTCCTGGTGGGAGATGATGATAAGGGTGGCCTCCTTCCGGCGGGAGATGGCCCCGAAGGTCTCCGTCAGCTTGGAGAAGCTCCACAGGTCAATGCCTGCCTCCGGCTCGTCGAACATCATCAGGCCCCCGTGATGGGCCAGGATGGTGGCGATTTCTATCCGCTTGGCCTCGCCCCCGGAGAGGCTGTCGTCCATGTCCCTGTCCACATAGTCCTTGGCGCACAGGCCCACCTGGGTTAAATAATCGCAGCACTCCAGGCGGCCCATATCACGCCCGGAGGCGATTTTCAGCAGGTCGTACACCGTCATGCCCTTGAACCGGGGGGGCTGCTGGAAGCCGTAGCTCACCCCCAGCCTGGCCCGCTCCGTGACGGAAAGGCCGGTAAGCTCCTGCCCGTTCCACATAATGCTGCCGGAGGTGGGGGTCTCCAGGCCCATAATCAGCTTCGCCAGGGTGGTCTTCCCCCCGCCGTTGGGGCCGGTGATGACCGTGAAGCTCTTGTCCTCCAGGGTCAGATTGAGATTTTTTATAATCTCCTTGTCGCCCCCCTCACCGGGAGCGGTATAGCACAGATTCTCTATTTTCAGCATTGCTCCAGCCACCTTTGGTCGTCCGGCTCGAACACCACCCGCTCATAGGCCGGAACGTCCATCAGAACGCCCGTCCAGTCGGAGTGGATGTCCCCGTTTTGCTTGATGAGTACGTCGTACAATATATCGTAGGTGACGCCGTCCTCCCCTGTCTCCACAATGGTGCTGTAGGGCAGGGTGCGGTGATAGGTGATTTCTATCCCGTCATGCTCGAAGTGATAGCCGTTCCGCATACGGCAGCCGTCCAGGCCGTGATAGGTGAAAAACCGCTTCAGGTTGTGGAGGATCTTGTCGTCCTCCACCCGGTACAGGTTCTCCGGGGTGGTGTCCGTATAGTCATAGCGGAACTGAATGAACACATGGCGGTTCTTCCACCGCTCCACAAAGGCGGGAAGCTGCTCCGCCGGGTAATTCTTCCACAGCACGCAGTTGACCCGGGCGGGAACCGGCAGGCGGCCTATCAGCTCGTCCGGGGATTCCTCCACATAATGCTGCATATGCCGGGAGATGTTGACGCAGGTGATTTTCCCCTGATTCCGGCGGAAAAACGCCAAAATCTCTTCCTCCGGCTGGCCTTCAACCGCAGGCAGGGTGGTGTTGATAAAGACCCGATGGGTTGTGGGGATGCAGTCCAGCATGGTTTGCAGGGCGTCCAGGTTGGACATAGGCTCCCCGCCGGTGAACACGAAATCGCACCGGGGGGTGATGCCGTCCAGCCGCCGGATGCTGTCGCATATTTTCTCCAGGCTGAAGCCGGTCATGTCCGCGTATTCCTGCTTGTTGATGCAGAAGGGACAGTTGTTGCGGCAGTCATAGGGAACAAACACGGTGACGGTCGCGCCGCCCTCTCTGGTTTTATAGGGGTTGGCCATTGGCTTTTCAATCCTTCTGTATATCAAATTTTTTGTAAGCAATACTTCTACCAAGGTGCTATTCTAGCATAAATCTCCCAAAAAAGAAAGGCATTTTGCTGACAATGTTTTAGCAATTCGCACAATTTTTGTTTTTCCCCTTTTTTGCCTGGGAAAGCCGGAAGAGCAGTCCCTCCCCCTTCCGTATCAAACCGCCCGGAATTGGAAAGACTATCTGTGCCATTGGACATCAATGGTCAAACGAGGGGGATTTGTCCATGCAATGCAAGGTAGAAATCTGCGGCGTGAACACGGCCAAGCTGAAGGTACTGAAAAACGACGAGACCCGCGCTCTGCTGGCCCGGGCCAAGGAGGGGGATATGGAGGCCCGGGAGGAGCTGATCGCCGGGAATCTGCGGCTGGTGCTGTCTGTCATACAAAAATTCTCTGGCCGGGGGGAGAATGTGGACGACCTGTTTCAGGTGGGCTGCATTGGCCTTATCAAGGCCATCGACAACTTCGATATGTCCCAGGAGGTAAAATTTTCCACCTACGGGGTGCCGATGATTTCCGGGGAAATACGGCGCTACCTGCGGGACAACAGCGCCCTGCGGGTCTCCCGCTCCCTGCGGGACACGGCCTACCGGGTGATGCAGGCCAAGGAGGCCCTGATCCGGGCCAACCAGCGGGAACCGACGGTGGACGAGATCGCCAAAGAGCTGGGGATTCCCGTGGCGGAGGTGGTCATGTCTATGGACGCCATATCCGACCCGGTGAGCCTGTTCGACCCGGTGTACAGCGACGGCGGGGAGAGCGTAAGCGTTATGGATCAGATTGGGGACAGCAAAAACACCGACGCCGCCTGGCTGGAGCGCATTGCCCTGACCGAGGCGGTGGACAAGCTGGGAGAGCGGGAAAAGCGCATTTTATCCATGCGGTTTTTCGACGGAAAGACCCAAATGGAGGTAGCCTCCGTCATCGGCATTTCCCAGGCCCAGGTGTCCAGGCTGGAAAAAACGCCGTCGGCCAGATTAAAAAAGCATTATTTCCCGCGTAGCCGCGCCCCCAGTCTGCAAAAGACCGGGGGCGGCTTTTCGGTTGTCCCGTGTTATCCCTCATCCAGCGGCATGAGAAAAACGAACTCGCTGCCTTTTCCCTCCTGGCTGGTCAGGTCGATGCGGCCACCGTGGAGGCGGGCGATCTGCTGGGCCATGGACAGGCCCAGGCCCAGGCTTCCGTCCTGGTTCTGCCGGGCCGGGTCGGCCTGATAGAAGCGGTTCCAGACCCTGGCCTGGTTCTCCTCCGAAATGCCAATGCCGTCGTCCTTCACGGAGAGGCGGGCGTACCCCGCCGACCCGGACAGTGTGACCCAGATGTGGCCCCCCGCCCGGCCATATTTATAGGCGTTGGTCACAAGGTTCTGGATCAGGCTCATAATCAGCCCGGAATCCGCCCGGACGAACACCCCCGGCTGAATCCGGGCCGAGAGGGTGATATCCTCCCGGTTCACCCGGGGCAGCTCCTGGCAGATGGCCTCCGTAAGCTCCGACAGGCTCATCCGCTCGATTTGCAGCTTCTCTGTCCCCTGCTCCCGGCGGGTATAGGCCAGGAGGGTGCTGATGAGGGCGGACATCTTCCGGCCCTGCCGCTCGATAACGGACAGGCTTTGCAGGAAATCCTCCCGCTCCGCCGCCGTCTTTTCCGCCAGCTCGCACTCCGCCAGGATGACTGCCGTAGGCGTTCGCAGCTCGTGGGAGGCGTCGCTGGTAAACTGCCGCTCCGCCTGGAAGGAGCGTTCCAGCCTGTCCAGCATTCCGTTGATGGTTCCGGCAAGCCGGTGTATCTCGTCCTGCCCCTGGCCCAGGTCAATGCGGCGGGACAAGTCCTCCCCGCCGGAAATCTCTCTCGCGGAGGATTCAATTTCCCGGACAGGGTCAAGGGCCTTCTTCGCCATGAACCAGCCCCCCAGGGCCGCCAGCAGCACCAGCAGGGGTAGGGCCACGAACATCATCGGCCCCACGGTGCTGACGCTGTCCGCCGACAGCAGACCCATCAGCCAGACCCCGTCCGTCTCCAGCTCCCCGCTGGGTTCCCCGCTGGCGGCGGACAGCAGCGCGGCCCTATAGCCGCTCCCGGCGGACAGCAGGGTGACGGTATAGCTGCCGCTCCCATAGGCGGCGGTGTCCTCCGATGTATCGCCCCCGGCGTCTGTGGCGGAACCATCGGCTGGCACCTCCCCGCTGGCCTCCCCGCTGGGGGCGGCTGTGCCGGTCTCCCCCGCCTCGCCGCTGGCCTCACCGCTGGCCGCTCCGGGGTAGGTGCTGCTGCCTGTGCCTGCGGCATCAGCGGCTGGGTCTTCGGCGGCATCGGCCTCCGACACGGTGTCCGCATCGCCGGAGGGTTCCCCGGTGGGGTCGCCCCGCACCTCCCGGGAGCCGGAAAAAGCCCCGGTGGCCTGGAAAAATCCCCCGCTCTCCTCGCTGACCACGAACACCTGATAGTAATAGAACACACCCCCGTCCACCGCCACGGTGCCGAAGGCGTCATTTTCAAAGGTCATCTCCGGCAGCTCCACCGGCTCCGTCCCCAGGACGAGCTGCTCCGCCATGTCGTAGACCATGAGGTAGACCCCGTCCTGATAGGTGTGGAACCCGTACTGGCTCAGCTCCCCGTCGGAATACCACAGCTCCCGCTGGTTCTGCTCCACGATGTTTTGCAGGATATTCCGGGCCGCCGTCTCTGCCGAGGCGTTGGCGGTGGTCATGACGAAGATGATGACCACCCCCACGATGGCCAGCATCAGCAGGGTGTACCACAGGGTCATCTTGAGCTTCAGGCTCATTTACCGCCCCTCCTTCAGCACATAGCCATAGCCCCGCACTGTGTGAATCAGCTTCTCCGGCCAGTCCTCGTCTATCTTCTTCCGCAGCAGACGGATGTACACGTCCACCACGTTGGAACCGGCGGTGTAATCGTAGCTCCACAGGTTGGTCTCTATCTGCTCCCGGCTGACAACAATGCCCTTGTTGCGAATCAAATATTCCAGCAGGGCGTATTCCTTGGCGGCGAGCTGGATGTCCTGCCCGCCCCGCGTCACCTTGTGCCGGGCCGGGTCAACGGTCAGGTCGGCGCAGGTGTAGAGATTGGTGCGCTGGCCGTCCTTCCGGCGGGTCATAGCCCGGAGCCGGGCCAGTAGCTCCTCAAACTGGAAGGGCTTCACCAGGTAGTCGTCCCCGCCCAAATCCAGGCCCTGCACCTTGTCCTGCAAGGTGTCACGGGCGGTCAGGAACAGCACCGGGGTGTCGTCCCCCCTGTCCCGCATGGCCCGCACCACCCCGAAGCCGTCCAGCTTGGGCATCATCACGTCCAGTATCACGCAGTCGTACTGGGCCCCGTAAAGATATTCCAGGGCGTCCTGCCCGTCATAGCAGGAATCCACGGAATACCCCTCCCAGGCCAGCCGCCGGACAATGATTTGATTCATGTCCCGCTCGTCCTCCGCCACCAAAATTCGCACAGTCCCTACCCCCATTGTGTTGATTCGGCGTATGTTTCGCTCAATATAGTATACCAGCTAGAGCATAACCGCACAAGATGAAGTTTAGGTGAAGGGCGGGAATTTTTTGGGGGCTGCGGGGGAACGAGGGTCTTCACTGGAGGGTTTGTCCAGTGATGGGGGTACCCCATGGAGAAAACCCTCCAGTGACCGTCAAACCGTTGCGCCCCAATGGATTGGTCATTGGAGGCCCCTCCAGTGACCAACTGAGACACTTGGAAGAAATCGTTCCGGGAAAGAAATATTATAGATAAAATATATTATAATATATTTTATATATATAATTATTATATAACGTAGTATACTATTAGACCTTCCACGATTCATCACTGGAGGCCCCTCCAATGACCAAAGCCTTGCGCCCCAAGGGTTTGCTGGTCACTGGAGGGTTTCGTCCACGGGGGTAGGGGGTACGCTTGCGGGTACCCTCCAGTGAAAGAATCCTCCACGTCTGCCGCCAAAAAATCCAGCAGCGTTATTGGCTGCTGGATTTTGGGTTTTGGTGTTTTGGAAATCAGTCCTCGTCGATGATTTCGTCTTCCTCCGGGGCAATGCCGGTGGCCTCGCCGGTGGCGGAGATCTCATAGACCAGGGCGTCCCCGCGGGGTTCGGGCTTGCGGTCACGGTCACGCTCCCGGTCGCCACGGCGATTGCTGCGGGCGGGGGCCGGTTCCGGCTCGATCAGGGCGCGGATGGACAGGCTGATCTTCTGCTTCTCGTTGTCGATGGCAGTGATCTTGGCGTCCACCTCCTGGCCCACGGACAGCACCTCGTCGGGCTTGCCGATGCGGCGGGTGGCGATTTCGGAAATGTGGATCATGCCGTCCACCCCGCCCAGCACCTCGGCGAACGCGCCGAAGGGCATCAGCTTCACGATCTTCACGGTGGCTACGTCGCCCTCATTGAAGGCGGCGGTGAACTTCAGCCAGGGGTTGTCCTCCGGCTTGCGGTAGCCCAGGGAGATCTTCCGCTTCTCCGGGTCAAAGTTGATGACATAGACCTCGACCTCCTGGCCCACGGAGAGAACGTCGTCCGGCTTGCGGATGCGATCCCAGCTAATCTCGGAAACGTGAACCATGCCGTCTACGCCGCCGATATCGACAAACGCGCCGTAGGAGGTCATGCTCTTCACGGTTCCCTGGTAGACCTTGCCCTTTTCGATTTCGGCCCAGATCTTCTCAGCCTTTTCCTTCCGCTCGCGCACCAGAACGCTGCGGATGGAGCCGACAACACGCTTGTGCTTCTTCTTGTCCACCTCGGTAATGCGGTAGCGCACCGTCTGGCCCACCAGGCCGGTCATAGGCTCGCCCCGGTTCAGGCCGGTCTGGGAGGCGGGGATGAACACCCGCACGCCCTTCTGGTTGATTACGACGCCGCCCTTGTTCTCCTCGGACACACGGCCCTCCAGGACAGTGCCTTCCTCCATGCAGGTCTGCACCTCGCGCCAGCTACGCTCCGCATCCAGGCGGCGCTTGGACAGCTTGACGGTACCCTCTACGTCATTGACTTGCACAACGATGGCCTGGATCTCCTCACCGACTTTCACCAGATCGTTGATGTCTACCCCCGGCTTGTCGTTGGTGAATTCAGACGCGGGTATGTACCCGGAATGCTTTGTGGGCAGGTCAATAGAGATCTCCGTCGCCCCCACACCGGCCACAACGCCGGTGACAGTGTCCCCGTTGTGGATGGTCTTGATGGATTCCTCCAGCATCTGGTCGAAGGTCATCTCTCCCCCGTTGGCGGGGGCCTCCGGGGCGGCCTCCTCTGCGGCGGGTGCCTCCTCCTGGGCGGGGGCCTCCTCCACAGGCGCGGCCTCCGCAGCGGGCGCGGTCTCTTCCACAGGCGCGGTCTCCGCAGCGGGCGCGGTCTCTTCCACAGGCGCGGTCTCCTCCGCAGCCGTATTTTCCTCCACGACAGGCTCGTCCTTCACGATCTCAGACTCGTTCATTTTGCTTACTACCTCCTTAATGATCCACGAGGGTGTTGAGGCCCCGGCGGTAATCCCCACAGTCTCGAAGCCGGACAGTGCGTCTGGCTCCAGCTCGTCCGCGTTCTGCACGAACAGCACCGTATCGCAGCGCTGCCTGCAAATTTCTGCAAGATGGACGCTGTTTGCGCTGTGGAGACCACCCACGACCACCATGGCGCTGCTTTCGCCGGAAAGCCGCCGTGCCTCATTTTGGCGTATACTCGTGGCTTCGCATATTGTATCAAAGAACTGGGCTTTTGTATAGACTTTTTTTAAAGAATTAATATTTTGTTCACTGTTTTCTTTGTTGGAGGTGGTCTGGAAAGCCACTGTCAGCTCTGCGTCCTGGGGCAGAGAGACCTGCTCCGCCCACTGCCGGAAGGCCGCCAGATCGGGTACCACCGCCGCCCCCCGGCACCAGCCGGTAATCCCCCGCACTTCCGGGTGGGACGGCTCCCCGAATATCACCACCTGGCGGCCCTGGGCGCTGGCCTGGGCCACAATCTGGTGAATCCGGGCCACCTTGGGGCAGGTGGCGTCGATGATTTGGCAGTCCTTCTCCTCCAGCCGCTCCCGCTCCCGGCGGGACACCCCATGGGAGCGCAGCACCACCGGCACCCCGGAGGGTACCTCCTCCACCGTTTTGGCCGTCCGCAGCCCGGCCTGCTCCAGGCGGGCCACCTCCGCGCCGTTGTGAATCAGCTCCCCCAGGCTCCACACCGGCCCCTGGGCCAGGGCCTTTTCCGTCATGGCTACCGCCCGGCTGACCCCGAAGCAGAACCCGGCGCTTTTCGCGAGGCGCAGCTCCATCACCGCGCCTCCAGGCCGAACCGCTCCCGAATCAGGCCGCAGACGTACTCAATGCTCTCCTCCAGGGTGAAATCCGTGGTATCCGCCAGCACCGCGTCCTCCGCCGCCCGGAGGGGCGCGGCGGCCCGTCTGGCGTCCTGTGCGTCCCGCTGAAGCATATCGTCCATGACCTGCTGAAGGGTGCAGTCCTCCCCCTTCTCCAAAAGCTCCGCCAGGCGGCGCTTGGCCCGTGCCTCGGCGGAGGCGGTCAGGAAGATTTTCAGCCCCGCGTCCGGCAGCACCACCGTGCCGATGTCCCGGCCATCCATGACCACGCTGCCGGTTTTCGCCATATCCCGCTGCATATCCAGCAGGAAGGCCCGCACCGCCGGGATGGCGGACACGGCGGAGGCATACATGGATATCTCCGGCTGGCGGATGGCGGCGGACACATCCTCCCCGTTCAAATACATCCGCTGGACGCCGTCCGGCCCGTAATCCAGGCGGACAGCAAGCTCCGGCAGCAGGGCCGCCACGGCCTGGCCGTCCGTTCTGTCGATCCCGG
>JAJQFY010000195.1 GCA_021200935.1 Oscillospiraceae bacterium | reverse complement strand
GGCCAGGGCGGGCAGCACAAAATCCGGGTTGCCCCCGTGGTAATGGGGAGGCCCGGCCTGGTCGTTGGACAGATTGCAGCGGCCATTGCCCGTGGCGGCCAGCTTGCGTCCCACCCGGCTCTGCCGCTCCAGCAGCAGCACCCGGTTTTCCAGACTCTCCGCCGCCGCCATCCCAGAGGCCCCGCCTCCAATCACAGCAATGGTAGCCATAAATTGTCCTCCTGTTATACATATGCCAGCAGGGGCCAAAGGCCCCGCACTGGCTAAAACCCGCCCAATGACGCCATGCGAACCCCCACCCGCCAATCTACAATTACGGTTGTCCGACAATGCAGGGCGAGGGATTTTGTTCGCTGGCTAGGCGGGCCGACGCAGGCGTACATAGGTACGTCAAGGAGGCCCAACGACGTCCAGCGGACAAAAGACCCGCCCCGTCCGTACAAACGGGGGGCTGTATCAAAACCAAAAGGTTTTGATACAGCCCCTTTTTTTACCTGTTGTAGAAGTCGTCTATATGCTGCTGCTCGTCATTTACAAGCCAGCGGGTGACGTACACCAGTCTGTCGTCGTAATAGCCTGTGGACTGGCGGCGGAAATAGCTTTTGTAGTCGTTCATAAAATCGGCCAGCTTTTCCGAGCGAACCATCCGCCTGGCCTCGCTCAAAATGCGCCGCTGGGTGGCGTTCAGTGCCACGGTACCGCCTCCTTCCAAAGCGTTGCGCTGTCCCTGCATGATAGCACAGGGACGCGGCGGTTGTCAAGGCCCGCCTACAGCGGCAGAAGCTGCTGGGCGATGCAGAAATAAATCAGCAGGCTCAAGGCGTCCACGATGGTGGTGATGAAGGGGCTTGACATCACCGCCGGGTCGAAGCCCAGCTTATCCGCCAGCATTGGCAGGATGCAGCCCACGATTTTCGCCACCAGCACCACCAGGGCCAGGGTCAGGCACACGGTCAGGGCTACCATAACGGTGACGCCGTCGTTGTGGAGCAGCAGGTGATCGATGAGCATAATCTTCCCGAAGGCCACCACGGAAAGGCTCACACCGCAGAGAACACCCACCCGTATCTCCTTCCAGATGACGGCGGCGATATCCGCAAAGGACAGATCCCCCAGGGACAGGGCGCGGATCACAGTGACGGAACACTGGGAGCCGGAGTTGCCGCCGGTGTCCATCAGCATAGGGATGAACAGGGTCAGGGCGGTCACGGCGGCCAGGGCGTCCTCAAAATGGCTCAAAATCATGCCGGTAAAGGTGGCGGAAATCATCAGAAGCATCAGCCAGGGAATACGGCTTTTCCAGAACTGAAAGGCGCTGGTTTTCAGGTAGGGCTTGTCGATAGGGGTGACGCCGCCCATGATCTCGATGTCCTTGGTGGCCTCCGTCTCCATGACGTCCATGGCGTCGTCCACGGTGATGATGCCCACCATGCGGCCCTCCCCGTCCACCACCGGCAGGGCGGTGAAGTTATACTTGGTGAACATGGAGACGGCCTCCTCCTGGTCGGCCAGGGTGCCGATGGAGATGACGTTGTCCTCCATGACGTCCGCCATGGGTTCGTCATCCTCCGCCAGAATAATGGTTCGGATGGACACGGCGCCTATAAGCTTTTTCCCACTGTCGGTGATATAGCAGGTGTTGATGGTCTCTGAATCCACGCCGGTGCGCTTGATATGCTTGATGGCATCCGCTGCGGTCATGGTGGGCCGCAGGTCTACAAACTCCGTGGTCATAATGGAACCGGCGGAGTCGTCCGGGTATTTTAGAATTTCGTTTATCAGCTTGCGGGTCTCCGCGTCCGCCTGGCGCAATATCCGCTTGACTACGTTTGCGGGCATTTCCTCCACCAGATCCACCGCGTCGTCCACATACAGCTCGTCTACGACCTCCTTCAGCTCGCTGTCGGAAAAGCCGCGGATCAGAAGCTCCTGGGAGTCGGCGTCCATCTCCACGAAGGTCTCCGCTGCCTGATCCTTTGGCAGAAGCCGGAACAGAAGGGGCAGGGTATGCTCCTCCAGCTCGTCAAACAGCGCGGCCACGTCGGCGGGGTTCATGGTGACGAGAATGTCCCGCAGGGCGGGGTATTTCTTCTGCTCCGCCAGGGCATTGATGGTCGCTTCCAGGGTAATGCTGCGTTCAGCCATTGTTCTTCCTCCTTTTCTAAGTCTGGGCAGGGCTATGCCCGGCCCTGCGGATCGCTCCGCTCAGGCAGGAGTAAGACACAAAGGGGTTCTATATCAGCGGGCAATGGATGCCCGCCGCCGTCGCCCTCGTTTTGTGCCGGTACTGTTGCCTGCATCCATTGTGCTGTCACATCCTTTCAATAGTCACTTTCAATAAAAAGCTCCGCTTTTTATTGAAAGTGAGGGGTTGCGGCCTGTGCGCGCACTCGCTGACGCTCGCACACTTACAGGCCGAGCGGAATTTTTTGCCACGTACACGCCGCGGCAAAAAATGATCCGATTTTATTTCGCCGCTGCGGCGGCGAAACTGCACGCGCTAAGAGCCGTGCTACGCACGGTTGCGCTTTTGCACGCCGCCTGCGGGGGCAGTCTGCGAGGCTTTTTATGCTGGCCGTGCTTCACATGGCTTCGCGGGGTGGGGCTTTGGCCGCTCCACACACCACATATTATAATATCATGTTAGGAGCAGGGCCGCAAGGGTTAAAACGGAATCGGCAATCCATTTTGCGCCGGCTTCCTCCAATTCCTGGCGGTCTCCGAAGCCGTAGGTCACGCCGATACAGTCGATGCCGCAGGCTCTGGCTCCCTCTACGTCGTGGTGGCGGTCGCCCACCATGACGGCGCGGGACATATCCACCCCGCAGGTATCCCTTGCGTAGGCGATCACGTCCGCCTTGGTGTTGTCCCGCTCCGGGTCGCTGCCGGAGATCAGCTCGAAATAGGGGGCCAGGCCGAACCGCTCCGCAATGCGGACGGAGGACTCCGTGGGCTTGGTGGTGGCGATAAACAGGCGGCGGCCCTGGTCCTTCAGGGCCTGGAGCAGGGCGGGGATGCCCTCGTAGACGCTGTTTTCAAAGAGACCTTTCTCTGTGAAGTATTCCCGGTAATCGGCCAGGAACCGCTCCGCGTCGGGCCGGGAAAAGCCCCAGTAGTCCTGAAAGCTCTGGGGCATAGGGGGGCCGATGAATTTGTAATACTCCGCCGGGGGGCCTGTGGGCAGGCCCCATTTTTTCCGGGCGTAGATAATGGCGTTGGTAATGCCTGGGGCCGAGTCCGTCAGCGTCCCGTCCAGGTCAAAGAAAATGCTCTGAAAGTCCAATCTGCTTTGTCCCTTTTTTGACCTATCGTTCTTCCCTAAAGTAGCTCTGCCCCAAACTTTCGGGGGGCTGGGACTCCTTGGAGTGGCGCATACTGACTACGATCAGTACCACGATTGTCACCACATAGGGCAGCATTTTAAACAGCTCTATGCTGGCCCTGGTCAGACCGCTGATGTAGTTATAGGCCCAGTAGAGAACGCCAAAGAGATAGGCCGACCAGATGGCCCGCGCAGGCTTCCAGGTAGCGAAGATGACCAGGGCCACCGCCAGCCAACCCAGGGCCTCGATGGTGCTGTCTGTGGTCCAGGTGCCCTTGATGTAGTCCATGCAGTAGTACAGGCCGCCCAGGCCGGAGATGCCCGCGCCGAGGCAGGTGGCGAGATATTTGTATTTTGTGACATGAATGCCCGCGGCGTCCGCCGTGGCGGGATCCTCCCCCACGGCCCGCAGGTTCAGGCCCACGCGGGTGCGGTTTAACACCCAGCTTGCAATCAGGGCGATAACAATGGCCAGATAGGCCATGAAGCCATAGGAGAACAGCAGCTTTCCCGGCACGCCAAGATTTGCCAGGCCGGAGAAATAGGCCCGATAGGTGCGGGATGTGAGGGAGACGCTGATCTGCCCCACGCCCCCGGCCAGCTTGTTCAGGCTGCCGCCGTAGAGGTTTGCCAGCCCCGCCCCGAAGATGGTCAGGGTCAGGCCGGTGACGTTTTGGTTGGCCCGGAGGGTGATGGTCAGGAAGGAATAGATAAGTCCCCCCAGGGCCGCCGCCAGGAAGGCGGCCACAAAGCTCAACAGCAAACTGACGACGCCGATGGGGTTTGCCGCCAGCATTTCATAGTAGAAGGCGGTGGCGAGACCCGCGATGCCCCCCAGGTACATGATGCCCGGCACGCCCAGGTTCAGGTTGCCGGATTTCTCCGTAATGATCTCCCCGATGGCGCCGTAGAGAATCACGGTGCCGAAGATGACGGCGTTGTTCAGCAGGGATATAAGGCTTGTCATGCTTTGGCCTCCTTTTCGCGCCTACGGAAGTGAACGGTGTAGTTGATGAAAAACTCGCTGCCCAGCAGGAAGAACAGGATGATGCCTGTGACCACGTTGGAGGCGTAGTCGTTCAGGTTAAACTGGGAGGCGATCTGGGTGGCGCCCTTTTCCAGAAACACCAGCAGCAGGGCGATAAGGATCATGACGAAGGTGTTGAACTTCGCCATCCAGGCCACGATAATGGCGGTGAAGCCCCGGCCCCCGGCGGTGCTGGTGGAGATGGTGTGGCTGGCCCCGGCCACGGCCACGAACCCGGCCAGGCCGCAGACGGCCCCGGAAAGGGCCATGGTGCGGACGATGACCCGCTTCACGCTGATGCCCGCGTAGCGGGCGGTGTTCTCGCTCTGGCCCACCACGGCGATCTCGTAGCCGTGCTTGGAGTATTTAAGGTAGAGATACATAGCCACGGTGACGGCCAGCACCAGCACGATATTCCAGCCGTACTGCTGCCCGAACAGGGCGGGGAACCACCCCGCCTTGGTGGACTGGTTGATGATGCCCACGGTGTTGGAGCCGTAGGGGTTTTCCCACTTGGCTACCAGAAAGCAGGTGAGCTGAATGGCGATATAGTTCATCATCAGGGTGAACAATGTCTCGTTGGTGTTCCAGCGGGCCTTGAACATGGCGGGGATAATGCCCCAGACGGCTCCGGCGATCAGGCTGACCACGATGCCGATGAGAAGAATCACCCAGGTGGGAAGGCCGGGGCAGTATATCATCACGGCGGCGGTGGCGCAGCCCCCCACCAGCACCTGGCCCTCGGCCCCGATGTTCCAAAACCGCATTTTAAAGGCGGGGGCCAGGCCCACGCCGATGCACAGCAGCATCATGGTGTCCCGCAGCGTGACCCAGGTGCGCTTGGTGGTGCCGAAGGCCCCGTTCCACATGGCCCCGTACACCTTCACCGGGTTCATTTTCGTAAGGGAATAGATAAACAGGGCGCTGACGCCCAGGGCCAGCAATGCGGCGGCAATGCGTATCAGCCACCCCTTCCACCAGGCCATGCCGTCCCGCTTGGCAATATGCGCCAGCGGCTCGTGTGAGGTTTTCATGCCTTGTCCTCCTCTCGTTCGGCTCCGGCCACGTTTGTCATCATAAAGCCCACCTGCTCCTTGGTGGCGGTGCGGGCGTCCAGGATGCCGCTGAGCCGCCCGCCGCACAGGACGGCGATTTTATCGCACAGCTCCAGCAGCACGTCCAGATCCTCCCCCACATACAGCACGGCTACCCCGGCCTTTTTCTGCTCGTTCAGCAGCCGGTAGATGGTATAGGAGGTGTTGATGTCCAGGCCCCGGACGGCGTAGGCGCTGAGCAGCACCGTGGGGTTCGCGGCGATCTCCCGGCCCACCAGCACCTTCTGCACATTCCCGCCGGAGAGGCGGCGCACCGGGGTGGATATGCTGGGCGTGACCACCTCCAGCTCCTCCACCACCGACTCCGCCAGCCGGTGAGGGGGCTTGCGGTCGGTGAAGGCCCCCCGGCCCTCCCGGTAGCTTTTGAGCATCATGTTGTCCGCGAGATCCATGCTCCCCACAAGGCCCATGCCCAGGCGGTTCTCCGGCACGAAGGCCAGGCGGACGCCCATGTCCGCAATGGTGCGGGGGTTCTGGCCGATCAGCTCCTCCCCCGGCCCCTCCGGGCTTTGGGGGTAGTACCTCACGCTGCTGCCCTCCTCTGTGTCCTGAAGCCCGGCAATGGCCTCCAGAAGCTCCTTCTGGCCGCAACCGGAAATACCGGCGACCCCCAATATCTCCCCGCCGTTTACGTCCAGGTTTATATCGTCCAGGCGCAGCACCCCGTCGGCGTCCTTCACCGTCAGGTGGCGCAGCTCCAGGCGGCGGACGGGATTTTCCGGGGCGGCCCGCTCGATGTTCAGGTTCACGGCCCGGCCCACCATCATGTCCGACAGGGTCTGGGTGTCGGCCCCGGCGGTGGTCATGTCCCCCACATAGGCCCCCTTCCGCAGCACGGCCACCCGGTCAGAGATTTCCAGCACCTCATGGAGCTTGTGGGTGATGATGATAATGCTCTTGCCGTCCGCCTTCATGTTCCGCATGACGGCGAACAGCCGTTCCGTCTCCTGGGGGGTCAGCACGGCGGTTGGCTCGTCCAGTATGAGGACGTTGGCCCCCCGGCAGAGGGTCTTGACAATCTCCAGGGTCTGCTTTTCCGACACGGACATATCGTAGACCTTCTTCTCCGGCTCCACCACGAAGCCGTAGCGGTCACAGATCTCCCGGATCCGCCGGGCGATGGCCTTTCTGTCTACCACCAGCTTCCCAGGCAGGCCCAGCTCGATGTTCTCCGCCGCCGTCAGCACGTCCACCAGCTTGAAGTGCTGATGCACCATGCCGATGCCAAGGGTATAGGCGTCGTGGGGGGAGGCGATCGTCACCTCCTGCCCGTCCACAAAAATGTGGCCGCTGTCCGGGAAATAGATGCCCGACAGCATATTCATCAGGGTGGTCTTGCCGCTGCCGTTTTCCCCCAGCAGGGAGAGGATCTCCCCCTTTTTCAGCTCCAGGCATACCCTGTCGTTGGCGGTAACAGTCCCAAAGGTCTTGGTGATGTCCACCATTTTTACCGCGTATTCCTCTGCCAATCGTATCACCCCTATTCGTTGCAGGCATTAATATTCCTAATTTGACACTTTATTCTATCATATAAAAGGCCGTTTGTAAAAATAAATTTGTCTTTTTTCCCACGAAATTCAGAAAATCCTCACACCGGCCCTGCCCGCCCGGCGGTGGCGTTTTTGAGCTGCGCGAGAAAATCCTCCGCCCGGTCAGACAGAAGCTCCGCCGTCAAAATCGCCTGCGTGGGGTCGGACTCATAGTCGGAGGCGAGAAGAACCCCCTCCTGCTGGCGAAGCAGCCGGTGGGCCTTGTCCAGGCTGTCCCAGGGGCAGGCGATGGTCAGAACAGTCTTTTCCGGGTCAGGCTCCGTCCCGGCGTCGGCCAGGGCCAGGGCCGCCGCCTTGGAATAGGCCCGCACCAGACCGCCGCTGCCCAGCAGGGTGCCGCCGAAATAGCGGGTCACGACGCACAAAACCCCGTAGACCGGCCCGCCCTTGAGGATGTTTGCCATAGGCCCCCCGGCGGTGCCGCCCGGCTCCCCGTCGTCCGACCAGCGGCAGGCCCCGTCCGGCAGCACCCAGGCCCAGCAGTGGTGGCGGGCGTCCGGGTAGTGCTTTTTCACCTGGGCGATCAGGGCCTTGGCCTGCTCCTCGTCGGAGACGGGCCAGACCTCCCCGATGAAGCGGGAGCGCTTTTCCTCGTATTCCCCGGTTCCGTAGCCCTGGGGGCGAAGCCGGTCACTCATGGATCTGATAGGGGGCCACAAGATGCAGAAGCTCCGGCCCCACCGCGGCCAGCACCTCCGTCCCCTCCTCCCGGTAGGTCAGCTCCAGCACGTTCGCCTGGTTTTCCAGGGTCTGCACCAGCGCCCCGCTGGTGTAGGGGATCAGCAGCCGCACCCGGGTCATGCCCCCCTCCAGCCGCTTTTCAACGGCGTGGAGCAGGGTGACGGTACCCTCCCCCGTCCGGGCGCAGACGCACACCTCGTCCTCCCGGCTGGGCAGGCGGCCAAAGTAGGCGTCGCACTTGTTATACACCCGCAGGCAGGGGGTCTGGCCCGCCCCCAGGCGGTGGATCAGCTCGTCCACCACCTGGGCCTGGGCCTCATATTCCGGGTTCGACAGGTCGATGACGTGGAGCAGCAGATCCGCGTAGGTAAGCTCCTCCAAGGTGGCCTTGAAGGCGTCCACCAGCTCGGTGGGCAGCTTTCGGATAAAGCCCACGGTGTCGGACAGCAGGGCCTGGCCCCCGCCGGGGAGGGCGATGCGCCGGGTGGTGGTGTCCAATGTGTCGAACAGCCGGTCGCCGGTCTGGATGGAGTCCCCGGTCAGAGCGTTTAAGAGGGTGGACTTCCCCGCGTTGGTGTACCCCACCAGGGCCACCACGGGGAGGACGTTTTTCTCCCGGCGGCGGCGCTGGGTGTTCCGCACCCGGCGCACCTGCTCCAGCTCCTCCGTCAGCTTCTGGATGCGGCGGCGGATGTGCCGCCGGTCAGTCTCAAGCTGGGTCTCGCCGGGGCCGCGGGTGCCGATGGGGGCGGAGGTACCGGCCTGCCGCTTCAAATGCGTCCACATACCTGTCAGCCGGGGCAGCAGGTGTTGATACTGGGCCAGCTCCACCTGGAGCTTTCCCTCTCTGGTGTGGGCCCGCTGGGCGAAAATATCCAGGATCAGCCCTGTCCTGTCCATGACCCGCACCCCAAGCAGCTCCTCCAGCACCCGGGCCTGGGAGGGGGAGAGGTCGTTGTCGAAGATGACAAGGGAGCATTCCTCGTTTTCCGCCAGCTCCCGCAGCTCCTCCACCTTGCCCGTACCCAGGAAGGTGCGTGGCTCCGGCTTGTCCCTCGTTTGCAGCAGGGTGCAGACAGGCTCCGCCCCGGCGGTCTCCGCCAGGCGCCAAAGCTCCGCCATGCTGGCCTCATCGCTGCGCTCCGCCGCGTCCATGGCGGCGGCAGACAGCCCCGCCAGGGCCGCCCGTTCCTTTTTTGTCCTCGTGGCTTCTATGGCTCTGCCCTCAAATCTTTCCAAAATTTCCCAAATATTATACAATTCATTACTTGACGATCACATTTTCCGCCCCGAAGCGCTCCTGTAAATCCTCCACCAGGGCGGGGTGGATCAGGCACCTGGCCCCCAGGCGCTTTTTTGTGTCCGCGAAATAGATGACCATAGGATCTGTGCCGGGGAACATGGTCAGCACCAGCTCAATGCGGTGAAGGGCCTGCTCCTCCCGGGCCGGGAGCTTGACCCACAGGGTCCGGCGCTGGGGCGGCTCCTCCCGCCCAGGCTCCCGCTCCCGGCGGGCCGGGCGGCGGTACTGGGCCACCTTTTCCGGGGTCAGGCCCCGCAGGGGCAGGGCCAGATCCAGCATGAGCTGGGGTTCCTTCTCGTCCCGGACGGAAATGCGGCCTGTGCAGTAGATGGCGCTGTTTTCCGTGAGATATTCCCCGGCCTGATCCAGCGTCCGCTGGAAGGCCAGCAGCTCCATGGAGCCGGTGTCGTCCTCCAGGGTGACGTAGCTCATCAGGGTGTTGTTTTTCGTGGTGCGGGTGCGGGCGGCCTGGACGATGCCCGCCACGCTGACGGTCTGGCCGTCCTGAAAGGACGGCTCCTCCTCGTGGCCGGAAAAGGCGTCCAGAATGGCGCCGATGGCCACCGCCCCCAGCCCCTGGGCGTCCTTGCGGTAATCGTCCATGGGATGGCCGGTCAGGTAAAGGCCCGTGTACTCCTTCTCCATAGCCATCAGCTCCTGGGGGCTGAACTCCTCCAGATCCGGCAGCTCCATAGGCGGCTCCGGGTCGGCGTCCGCCATGGAAAACATATCCATCTGGCCCACCACATTGCTGCGGCCTGTCTGGTTCACCTCGTCCAGCACCAGATCCAGCACAGAAATCAGCACCCGTCGCCTGTAGCCCAGGGAGTCGAAGGCCCCGGCCCGGATGAGGCTCTCCACCGGGCGGCGGTTCAGCTCCCTGCCGTACATCCGGCGGCAGAACTCCTCGAAGGTGGTGAAGGGGCCGTCCTCCGCCCGCTGGGCCATCAGCTCCGTGACAAAGCCCCTTCCCACCCCCTTCACCGC
>JAJQFY010000033.1 GCA_021200935.1 Oscillospiraceae bacterium | reverse complement strand
GCCGTCACCCCCGGCGGCGCGGGGGAGCTGTGCCGCATTCTGGGCCGGGAGGAGACCCTCCGGCGGCTGCGTGACGGCATGGCGAGACTTGCCTGATTTTCTCGCTGGTATAATTTGATAGCACATAAACGCCTTTTTTCGGACACACTACCGAAAAGAGGCGTTTTTGTTCAGAGCCTGTGAATAGAGGTTCTTATATGCTTATTGCCATAGTTGCGCGGTTGGGCGCATACGGAGGAATGAGGAATATGAAAAAGAGAACGACGGTGCGGGTCATATCGTTTCTGTCCGCGGCGGTAGTGGTGGCCAGCGTGTTCGCCTGGTCGGACGGCAAAAAGGCCAGAAGCCTGGAGCTGTATGCCAGGGCCAACACCCAGCGGGCCTTTGAGGAGCTGGTGACGAGCGTGTCCGAGATGTCCACCGCCCTGGAAAAAAGCGCGTATATCACCGACCCTGCCCTGGAGGGGGCCATGTGTACCCAGATATTTGGCCGGGCGCTGACCGCCCAGTCCGCCATGGGCGTACTGCCCTATTCCAGCCAGGAGCTGGAGCAGGCGGCCAGCTTTGTGGCGAAGGTGGGGGACTATGCCTGCACCCTGTCCCGGACGGTGGGGGTGAACGGGGGCTATTCCGATGAGGAGCTGGAAAACCTGAAAAGCCTGTCGGAGACCGCCTCCGTCATGGCGCTGAATTTGCAGGATATGCAGGCCCGTCTACAGGCGGGAGAGCTGACTATGGAGGAGGTGTATACCGCCGCAGCCGTGACAGGGGATGAGGAGGGGCAGGCCCCT
The DNA here is from genome assembly GCA_021200935.1 of Oscillospiraceae bacterium. GTDB lineage: Bacteria > Bacillota > Clostridia > Oscillospirales > Oscillospiraceae > CAJOIG01. The sequence continues at coordinate 9,217 of JAJQFY010000033.1, read as the reverse complement.
CTGGCGGGAACCGCCTTCCAAACCATCGAGGAGGAATTTCCAGAGCTGCCGTCCCTGATCTATGACGGCCCCTTTTCCGAGGCGCTGACCACGGCGGAGCCGGTGTATCTGGCCGACATGGAGCAGATAGACGAGACCGCCGCCCAGAAGGCCGCCGCCAGCTTTATGGATGTGGAAACAAATGCCGTTTCCGTCACAGGCGAGACCGGCGGAAACGTCCCCTGCTGGGTCTGCTCTGTGAATTTGAACAACGGGGACTATTCCATCTATGTCACAAAGCAGGGCGGGCAGATATACAGCGCCCTCTGCTCCCGCGTGGCGGGGGAGGAGAAGTATTCCGTGGACGTGGGCCTTTCCATGGCAAGGAGCCTTTTGGATTCCTGGGGCTTTGAGGATATGGAGGAGAGCTATCATATTGTGGAAAACGGCGTGCTGCTGGTAAACTATGAGTATTCCCAGGACGGTGTGCTGTGTTATCCCGATTTAATCAAGGTGGGCGTGGCGCTGGATAACGGCACCCTGGCCCGGTACGATGCCCAGGGGTATATCAGCGCCCATACCCAGCGGACGCTGCCCGATGTGGCTGTGACCCGGGAGGAGGCCCAGGAGGGCCTGGCGGTGTCCCTGGCCGTCGCAGGCCATAACCTGGCGGTTATTCCCTCCGAGGGGGGCGAGGAGCGGCTGTGCCATGAATTTATATGCCAGACCGAGGCCGGGGAGCATTATCTGCTGTATGTGAACGCCGTCACCGGGGCGGAGGAGAAGATTCTCATTCTGTTGGAGGATGAGAGCGGCACCCTGACTATATAAAAAATAACAACCTGTTCAAAAAAACTTCACGGTCAGGGTCGAAAAAGGGTTGTATAGTTCCCTTGAAAATGTTACAATGATTACAATAAAGTGATTCGCAGTAACGCAGAAAGGGTGCTACCATGAGCGTAATTCCTACTACGACCTGCCGCCGGTGCCACCGGCCCTATTCTTCCATGAAAAGCCGCTGCCCCTATTGTGGTACGCGGAGGGAGAAAACGGTGCGCCGCACCGTGCCGGAGGCGGACAGCGCCGTTCGCGGGACAGAAGCCTCCCGCCGTGCGGCAGAAAATATAAATTGGCAAATGACCATCGGCGGGGTGCTGCTGGTGCTTATTGTTCTTGTGACCATCGTTATGGTCAGCTCTACAATTAAGCAGTACGTCCCGGCCAGTGATTCCGCAGAAAGCAGCGACGGGAGCGACGCCACGGCAGTCGCGGCGATTACCCCGGTTCCCACGGCCAGCCCGGAGCCGTCGCCCACCCCCACGGCGGTGTCGATTACGTCCATGGTTATCTATTGGAATGGCCAGTCGTACACAGATATGACCGTTCTGGTGGGTACGGAGATGGACTTTACCTGCACCATCTACCCCGCCAATGTAGAGGTGGAGATCACCTGGTCCAGCTCCGATGAGAGCGTAGCCACCGTGGACGAGGACGGCCTCGTCCACGTGGTCGGCACAGGCTACTGCACCATAACCGCCGAAGCCGCCGGTCAAACGGCAGAGTGCATCGTGCGCGCCAAGGAAAGCTGGTAAGCCCAGCGCCAATAGGAAAGCCTCCCCTGTTTAAAGGGGAGGCTTTCGTAAACTATTAAATTTTCCAAATTCTGGGGAATTAAGAAACTTTACGCTTCCCGATCCGCTTCGCTGTCTTCTGCTGGGGGCTTGCCAAATTCGGCCTCTGGAATCAGCCGTTCCAGCTCGGTCATTAACACCTTGGCGGCCTTGGTGCCGGGGAGCTGCACCTGGGCCAGCTCGCCTTCCGCGCCGCATATGACCAAATTCTCGATTTCCAGGTTGCCCTTGCCGCAGCACAGCTTTGCCTGAACGAGCTGCACCCGGCGGAAACAGCGGCACACAGCGCTGTAGGGGATATAATAAACCTTCCGCCCCTGCTTGAAATACAGCCGCAGCTCCCCCAGACGGAGCTTCCCAATCTCCCGCGCCCCTTCATACTCGCTGGCCAGCTCCTTTGGGTCAGCCTCGCCGGAAGCATTGGTAAGAGAATAGAATTTCACCTGTGTACACCCGCCCTTCTTTTCCGATTTTACGCTTTTAAGGTTTACAGCAACGATTCCCTCGTTTCGTCAGTATAGCACAATCATACAGCCCCTGTCTATGGCTTTTTGGGGAAAATGTCAGGTTTTCACCTGACCTTTGCCCTTGGCGCGGGCCTTCTGCCCCCGGCGCCGCCCCTCCGATGGCTCAACGCCGATGGCCTCGTAATAAAACACATCCAATATCCCCATATACGGCTGCTCGCCCCAGGGCTTGTTCCGGCCATAATAATGAATAATCGCCGTGTTCTCCCGCACCCAGTCCAAATCCAGCTTCGGGATATGCAGAGGGTCGGCGTTGTATAAATTCAGCAGCCGGTCGCTGAGATTGTACCGCAGGCTGTCCACCAGCTTGATGTGCTGGCCGTACAGCGCCGTAACAATATCCTGATCCGGCAGCATTAAAATGTGCCGGTTCTCCAGGGCATACTCCTGAATGTCCTCCAGCCGCAGATTCACCCGCAGCGCCGGAAGATTCATCATCATAACCCCGGTGTTTATGTAGGGTACCTCCTCCTCCAGGCTCAGACGAACCTGGTTGAACAGCCCCAGAAACCGCCGGATGTGGGTGCAGGCCATAAAATAGCTGCCCTCAAAATCTGTGCCGTACAGCTCCGCCAGGGAATTGATAATAATCGTGTCCCCGTCCAGATACAGCACCCGCTCCAAATTATCCGGCAGCAGGGAGGGGGCCGCCAGCCGGTAATATATCTGCTTGGGGTACCGCTTCGTCTCCGGGAAAATGTCGAAGATGGCCGGGTCAACATAGATAAAATGGCAGGCCCCCGCCGCCCCGGCGGCGTTCTCGATGGACAGCCTGTCCGCCGCCTCCAGGTCGGAGTGCAGCACATATATTTCATAGCTCTCCGCTCCGCCCCGGGCTATGATGGAACGCAGACAGGGCAGAAACACCGGCAGATACCCCCGGTTGAGCGTAAACAGCAAATTCATCGAACACCTCCAGCTCAGATGTAAAACCAGTATAGCATAAAATTTCCCGTCCGAAAAGCATAAAAATACGCCCAAAACCCTGGTATTATGGGAAAGCTGCGTTAAATGAAAAACATCACTTCACAAATGCTCAGGATGTGGTATAATAATAAGCTGTGAGTAACATTTAATACACTAGGGGGATAGATATGTTCAAAATCGTCAGCAAACGGCCTCTGAACGAAGCGCAGACTGTCGTAGAGTTCGTTATCGAGGCCCCGCTGGTCGCACGGAAGGCGCGGCCCGGCCAGTTCATCATTTTCCGGTTAGATGAATATGGCGAGCGCGTGCCCGTCACTATCGCGGCAGCGGACAAAGAAAAAGGCACTGTCACCATCATGGTGCAGCCCGTCGGGCAGACCACCCGAATGCTGAACCTGATGGAGGCCGGTGATTCTATCGCCGACTTTGTCGGCCCCCTGGGCCGTCCCACCAACATGGAGGGCCTCAAGCGGGTCTGCGTCGTCGGCGGCGGCGTGGGCAACGCTATCGCCTACCCTGTCGCGAAGGGTATGCACGACCTGGGCATAGAGGTAGATATGGTCGCCGGTTTCCGCTCCAAAGACATCGTCATCCTGGAGGATGAAATGCGCGCCGGTGTCACCAACCTCTACATAACCACCGACGACGGCTCCTATGGCGAGGCTGGCTTCAACGTCACCAAAATGAAGGCCCTCCTGGACGAGGGCAACGTCTACGACGAGGTCATGGCCGTCGGCCCCACCCGCATGATGCAGCGGGTCTGTGACGCCACCAAGGAGTACGGCGTCAAAACCATCGTCTCCATGAACCCCATCATGCTGGACGGCACGGGTATGTGCGGCGCCTGCCGCCTCACCGTCGGCGGCGAGACCAAGTTCGCCTGCGTGGACGGCCCGGAGTTCGACGGCCACCTGGTCGATTGGGACGGCATCCTGAAGCGCTCCGTCTATTACGCGGAGGAAGAAAAAGCGGCAATGGACCATATCTGCCGCATTACGGGAGGTGTCAGAGAGCATGGCTAATATGCGTATGGATAAAAACCCAATGCCCGAACAGGAACCCCTGGTTCGGAACAAAAACTTTGACGAGGTCGCCCTGGGCTATACCGAGGAGATGGCCATCGACGAGGCCAAGCGCTGCCTCAACTGCAAGCGCCCCAAGTGCATGGAGGGCTGCCCTGTCTCCGTCCGCATCCCAGAGTTTATCGCGAAGGTGGCCGAGGGCGACTTTGACGCCGCCTATGGCATCATCACCTCCACCAACACCCTTCCCGCCGTCTGTGGCCGTGTCTGCCCCCAAGAGACCCAGTGCGAGGGCCAGTGCGTCCGCGGCGTAAAGGGCGAGAGCGTGGGCATTGGCCGCCTGGAGCGGTTTGTTGCCGACTACCATATGGATCACGGCCACCCCGAGGGCGCGCCCGAAGTCCCCGCCTCCAACGGCCACCGGGTCGCTATCGTCGGCTCCGGCCCCGCCAGCCTTACCTGCGCTGGCGACCTGGCCCGCAAAGGCTATGAAGTCACCATTTTCGAGGCGTTCCATAAGCCCGGCGGCGTGCTGGTCTATGGCATCCCGGAGTTCCGTCTCCCCAAGGCCATCGTCGCCCGCGAGATAGCGAAGCTGGAGCATTTCGGCGTCAAAATCATCACCGACGCCGTCATTGGCCGTGCGGAGAGCATCGACGAGCTGTTCGAGGAAGGCTACGAGGCCGTGTTCATCGGCTCCGGCGCTGGCCTGCCCCAGTTCCTCCATATCCCCGGGGAGAACCTGCTGGGCGTCTTCTCCGCTAACGAGATCCTTACCCGCTCCAACCTGATGAAGGCGTACCTCCCGGAGTACGACACCCCCATCCGCATTGGCAAGAAGGTCGCCATCGTCGGCGGCGGCAACGTGGCTATGGACGCCGCCCGTACCGCCAAGCGCCTGGGCGCGGACGAGGTGTATGTCATCTACCGCCGCTCCATGGACGAGCTGCCCGCCCGGAAGGAAGAGGTTCACCACGCCATGGAGGAGGAGGTCATCTTCAACCTTCTCAATAACCCTGTAGAGATCATCGGCGACGAGGGCGGCCACGTCACCGGCATCAAGGTCATTAAAATGGAGCTTGGGGAGGCGGACGCCTCTGGCCGCCGCCGTCCTGTGGAGGTACCCGGCAGTGAGTACGTCATCGACGTGGACTCTGTCATTATCGCCATCGGCACCAGCCCCAACCCCCTGATCCTCTCCACCACCCCCGGCCTGGAGGCCACCAAAAAGGGCGGCATCGTGGCGGACGACAACACCGGCGCTACCACCCGCGCTGGCGTCTTCGCCGGTGGCGACGCTGTCACCGGCGCTGCCACCGTTATCAAGGCCATGGGCGCCGGTAAGGTCGGCGCGGCGGGCATCGTCGCCTATATCGAGGGCAAAAAGACCGCCTAAACCATACTATTATAAAAGACAGTCCCCGTTCCCGCGGGACTGTCTTTTTTCAAATTTCTTCCATATTTCAATACGCTAAACAAATAAAAATCGCCGTCTGCTCGCTTGCAATATCCTATACTTTATTGCAATAACCATTTTCCTCTACATTTTGTAATAATAGCACATTTGCCGCTGAAAGTCTATGTCATTCTGAACAAATCTTATGTTTAATTTTTGTCTTTTCTGTAGAAAAAAAGTTGGTTCAGGATGGTATACTTTATTGGAAATTACCCTCCTCTCCAATCAATCCACGGCTCCCATGGGGGAGTGAAAATATTAGATAGGAGGAAGACCTATGAAAAGACATAGAGCAACCAGATTCCTCAGTCTGCTGCTCGCCCTGGCTATGCTTCTCTCCCTGTCCGCCCTGCCGGTTCTCGCCGATGAAGACGAGGGAACCGGCGACTCCGGCACAGTCGAAGCCGAAGTCGCAGAGGCAGAGGCCCAGGTCACAGAGGCAGAGGCCGACGCCAACTTGGCGGAAGAAGAGGAGACGGGAACCGAAGCGGATGAATCCGGGGAAGCCCAGGAATCCGATGAATCCGATGAGACCCAGGAGACCGGGGAAGCCCAGGAGACCCAGGAATCTGACGATTCCCAGGCCGCCGACGACACAGACCCCGCCGCCGACGAATCCACCGGCACCGACGATTCCCAGACCCAGGGAACCGAGGAGGACACCGGGGACGATTCCGGGGACGAGGATGAGGAAATCGTTCTGACCTTGACGAGTACAGATGAGGGTATTGCTGTGGCGGCGGAGGAGGACGAGGACGGCGACGGCGATTCTGGTAGTGAGACGACGGTTGCAATGATTGGTGATGTTGGGTACACCACCCTCGCGGACGCAGTCGAGGCGGTCACGGACAGCACGGAGACTATCATCACCCTGACTGCGAACACCACCGTAACTGCCGACATAACGATTTCCGGCACACAGAAAATTGTGCTGGATTTGGCCGGATATACAGTGACAATGGGCAGCTACGTTGTTAGCGTATCCGGTTCTTTGACCATCCAGGACAGCAATTCATCTGTATCTGTCAGTGACACATATGAAGTTACTTATTCAGGTGGCTCGTTGACTGCTACCGGCGTCGCTGTTCAGGTAGTGAGTGGTGGCATAGTAACTTTAGCAAGCGGCAAGGTTGCTGGCAAATATGGCCTCCGAGCATGGGGCGACGAAGAAGGCACAGGCTCGGCTGTCAATTCAACTGTTAAAGTTACAGGCGGTTACGTTTATGCACAAGAGTGTGCTGTAACTGTGCAGTGTAATGGCGCAACAGCAGAAATTTCTGGCGGTGTTCTTGAAACTGCCGACAACGCAGTAGTTGCAGGAAACGGAACTAATGGACAAGGCGGCACCACCATCACCATCTCCGGCGGTACGCTGATCGGGCATATCCAGACAAGCGGCTACGTCGCCTGCGGCATTTATCACCCCCAGAGCGGCACCCTTAATATCTCCGGCGGCACCATCTACGTTGACGGCGGCTGCGGCATCCTCATGCGCGGCGGCACGCTGAGTATGACGGGTGGTACGATTATCACAACTGCGGCAAGTGCCACAGGCATGGTCGGCGATTCCCGCGTAGTCGTTGATGCGTCCGGCGTTATCTATGATTTGGACAGCGGATATTATGATGTATCTAACGTAGAAATTGATCTTTCCGACAACGTGACTATTAACGCTGCGAGTGGCAGCAACGCAGTCACGGTTGTAGCTGAGAATAGTACATATACCAGCGGCACAATCACCGTCTCCGGCGGTACGTATAGCTCGGATGTGAGTGAGTATATAGACACTTCTAGTTGTTCCATAAGCCTGAGCAGCGACGGTACCGGCTATACAGTTGTTAGCGGTATTACAGATGTTGTTGCTAAAATCGGTGAAGTTGGTTACACCTCCCTCGCGGCGGCAGTTGCGGCGGCGAGTGACGGTGACACGATCACCCTGGCTGATGATGTTGACATCAGTACCACCGGGTTGACTATATCCTCTGGCAAGAGCATTACGCTGGATTTGAACGGTCATACCATCAAGGCGGCGAATACAAATCCTGGTTGTATCGCAGTATATGGCGGACTGACTTTGAAAGATAATTCAGATACGTCATGCAATGGCGAGGGCAACGGCAAAATCTATACAGAAACTGCCTACAATGGAAGTTCAACAGGATATGCGCTGATTGATGTTGTCGGTACGTTCACTATGGAAAGCGGCTATATCTATGCAGTGATTGATAATGCGAGCAGCTACGGTCAATTTGGCGTTGGGTCAGCCGCAGGCGGTGACATCACCATCAATGGCGGTAAAATTGAAGCGGGCTGGTATGCGGTTTCCGGCAATGGCAATGACACTACTACCAGTAGTACCATCACCATTAACGGCGGCTACCTGATTTCCACGGCGGATTATGCCATTTATCACCCCCAGTCTGGCACGTTAATTGTAAACGGCGGCACGATTTACGGTGAGGCGGGCGGTATCTGTATGAATCGCGGCACCCTGACCGTGACCGGCGGCACCATCACCTCCAAAGGCACCGGCAACACCGGCACCTGGGGCGACGGAACCGGCAATTTGTCTGCGGCGGCGCTGAACGTAAGCGCAGAATATGGTGATGTCACAACCACCATCAGCGGCGGCACCTTTACCGCTGAGACTAATGCGCTGATTTTGACTGACAGCACTAGCCATACAGCCACCGTGAGCATCACCGGCGGTACGTTTAGCTCGGATGTGAGTGACTATGCGGCGGAAGGGTACGCGGCGACTGCTAACAGCGACGGAACCTACACGGTTGCAGTGGACTATGAAGCAAAAATCGGGGATACAACTTACAAGACCCTCGAAGCCGCAATCGCAGCGGCCAAGGAAAGTGGCGAATCGGAGGTGACAATCACCCTCCTGGCTGACGTGGAGACCGACGCCACAATCGAGTGGTCGCAGGCCACACCGGTCCTTACCATTGATTTGAACGGCCATAACATCACCAAGACCGCAGACAGCACAAGCGGCAACACCTTCGACGTGTTCCAGGGAACCTTCACCCTGACCGGCTCCGGCGCGGTTTCCAATGAGAACGGAAGTTCCGCGCTGAGAATTAAGGGGTCTACGGATTCTACGGCGGAAAATTATACCGTTGTGACTATTGGAACGGATGTTACGCTGTTGGCTAAGTATGCCATGTTTATTACACCATATGAATCATCAAAAAATCCGCACGCTTATGGCGTGGTTGTGAACATCTACGGCACGTTGACGGCGACAGAAGGCTATGGATTCTATGTCAATGGGCAAATGGTTGATACAAGCGGCAATGTGCCTGTCGTAAATGTATACAACGGGGCAAAAATTACTGCAAGCTCTGAAAGTTCTCAAAATGATGATAGTCCGATTGGAATTTATATTGCGGGGTATGCAGAAATCACCATTAAGGACGGCGCAACCATCAGCGGCGATACAGGCATTGAAATTCGTGCCGGTGTGCTGACAGTCAACGGCGGCACTATCACTGGCAATGCAACAACATTTTCGACTGCTGAAAATGGAAACGGCGCAACTACAGTAGGCGCTGGCATTGCCGTAGTGCAGCACACAACGGGTCTGCCTATGAGTGTGACAATCAACGGCGGCACAATTTCCGGCCTGTATGGCGTGTACGAGGCAAACACCCAGGAGAATGACAC
>JAJQFY010000160.1 GCA_021200935.1 Oscillospiraceae bacterium | reverse complement strand
CCGCGAGGCCGAAGCGGATGTTCCCCCCCACCACGGTGAAGTCCGCGTCTGACTCGTTCACGTCCGGGGGCAGGAGAGAGATGCCCAGGTTCCGGCACTCGGCGATATACTCCGCCACCTTCCCGGCGGAGCCGAGGACGCTGGTCAGCAATGCCGCCATATACTCCCGGGGCCAGTGCCGCTTCATCCAGGCCGTCCGATAGGCCACAATGGCGTAGCTGACGGCGTGGGCCTTGTTGAAGGCGTAGGAGGCGAAGTCCAGGATCTCGTCGTAGATGCTGTTGGCGGTGGCCTCGTCCACCCCGTTGGCTACGCAGCCGGGGATATTTCGGGACGGGTCGCCGTGGACGAAAGCCTTTCGCTCCGCGTCGATGACGTCGTGCTTTTTCTTGGACATGGCCCGGCGAATCAGGTCGGCCTGGCCCAGGGAGAAGCCCGCCAGGTGGCGGAAGATGTCGATGACCTGCTCCTGATAGACGATGCAGCCGTAGGTGACGTCCAGGATGGGCTGGAGCAGGGGGTGCTTGTAGACGATCTTCTCCGGGTGGACGGCGCACTCCAAAAACCGGGGGATGGAGTCCATGGGGCCGGGGCGGTAGAGGGCGATAACGGCGGTGATGTCCTCGATGCTCTTGGGCTTGAGGCCCACGCACACCCCGGTCATGCCGGTGGACTCAAGCTGAAACACCCCGCAGGTGTTCCCCTCCGTGAGCATTTGGAAGGTGGCCGGGTCGTCCTCCGGGATGTCCTCCACCCGGAAGCCCGGCTCCGTCCGCTGCACCAGCACCTCCGCGTCCCGGAGAACGGTCAGGTTCCGCAGGCCCAGAAAGTCCATCTTCAAAAGGCCCAGCTCCTCCAGGGTAGTCATGGGGAACTGGCAGACGATGGACTCATCGTTTCGCGCCAGCGGCACATAGTCCGTCAGGGGCCGCTCAGATATGACCACCCCGGCGGCGTGGGTGGAGGCGTGCCGGGGCATACCCTCCAGGGCGCGGGCGGTGTCGATCAGGTCGTGGAGCCGGGGGTCGCTGTCGTAGTATTCCTTGAGGGGCTTCGACAGCCGCAGAGCCTCGTCCAGGGTCATGTTCAGGGTGGAGGGCACCTGCTTTGCCACCGCGTCCGTCTCCCCATAGCTGAGGCTGAGAACCCGGCCCACATCCCGTATGGCGGCCCGGGCCGCCATAGTGCCGAAGGTGACGATCTGGGCCACATGGTCGGAGCCGTATTTGCGGTTTACATACTCAATGACCTCCCCCCGGCGGCGGACGCAGAAGTCCATGTCGATATCCGGCATGGTGACGCGCTCCGGGTTTAAAAACCGCTCGAAGAACAGCTTGTATTTAATAGGGTCAACGTCGGTGATGCCCAAGGTATAGCTGACGATGGAACCGGCGGCGGAACCCCTTCCGGGGCCGACAGGGATATTCTCCCCCTTGGCGAAGCGGACGAAGTCCCACACGATGAGGAAGTAGTCCACAAACCCCATCTGCCGGATGACCCCCAGCTCGTATTCCAGCCGCTCCCGCAGGGTCTCGTCGTACCCCGGGTAGCGGCGGGCCAGGCCCTCATAGCACAGCTTTTGCAGATAGGCGTAGCCGTCCGTCTCCCCCTTCGGGAGCTGGAACCGGGGCAGGTGATAGTGGCCGAACTCAAAGTCGAACCGGCACTGCTCCGCGATTTTCACCGTGTTGTCGTAAGCCTCCGGCAGGTCGGGGAACAGGGCGCGCATTTCCTCCTCGCTTTTGAGATACAGCTCCTGGGAGTTGAAGCGCATACGATCCGGGTCGTCCACGGTCTTGCCCATCTGGATGCACATGAGAACGTCCTGAAGGCGGCTGTCCTCCTGGCGGAGATAGTGGGCGTCGTTGGTGACGGCGAGAGGGATCCCCGTCTCCCGGTGGATACGCAAAATACCCTGGGCGGCCCGGCGCTCCTCCGGGATGCCGTGATCCTGGATTTCCAGGTAAAACCCCTCCGGGCCGAAAAGCTCCGCCAGCTCCAAGGCCCTGGCCTTGGCGGCCTCGTAGTCCCCGGCCAGGATTTTCTGGGGGATCTCCCCGGCCACGCAGCCGGAAAGGCAGATAAGTCCCTCCCCGTGCTGGTGGAGCAGGGGCCAGTCGATCCGGGGCTTTACATAGAAGCCGTCCACAAAGCCCCGGCTGACCAGCTCGCAGAGATTGTGGTAGCCGGTCTGATTTTTGCACAGCAAAATCAGGTGGGAGTAGCTGCTGTCCAGGCCATGCTCCTTGTCTGTCAGGGCGCGGGGGGCCACATACACCTCGCAGCCGATGATGGGCTGGATGCCCGCCGCCCGGCAGGCCTTATAAAAGGCCACCGCCCCGTACATGACCCCGTGGTCGGTGATGGCAAGGGCCGTCTGGCCCAGGCTTTTGGCGTATTCCGCCATCTCGCTGATGCGGCAGGCGCCGTCCAGCAGACTGTACTCGCTGTGAACGTGAAGATGGACAAAGGCCATGGCGATTCCTCCCCTGTCAGTGGCATGATTTTTCCCCTGTGGATTTCAGGCAAGCGGCCCGTCGTACCAGCCGGAGATGCCGTTTCGCTTGCACTGATAGCCCCGTGTGGTGGTGCGGACGATGGATATCTCGTCCCCGGCCTCCAGGGGCAGGCGGTAGTCGGTGCAGTCGTTTACCCAGGCCCGGCTCCCCTCCCGGCGCAGGATATTCCCGGTCAGCACGTCCATCTCATACCCGGTGCGGATATGGCGGCAGCGGCAGAACTCCCGGCCCCAGGTGAGAAGCTCCACGGCGTTGTCCCCGTGGCGGATATAAAAGTGGGTCTCGCTCTCCCGCTGGCTCCGGGCAGCCCGGGCCAGGGGGAAGGCGTCATAGGAAACCCAGGTCATATCCGGCAGGAAAAAGGCGTTGAGCTGGCCGTCGTCCTTCACCACGCACCCCCCGTCGATGCTGACAAGCCGCAGCTCCCGGTCGATAATGGGCCGGGCGTCGGTGATGGTCTCGTGGTACAGCACCAGGGGCCAGTGGCCCACGATCGTCCACTTTCGATGGGGCTTTGCCACTGTCCGATAGGCGTCCAGCTTCATGCAGGCGAAGGCCCCCCGCTCCGGCACATAGCCCCCGTGGACGAAGATGTAATCCTCCGTCTCCAAAATATGGGGCATACGGCGCATAAAATCCAGCTCCGCGGGAAAGCCCGCCGCCACCGCCCTCTTGGCGGCCCGCAAATCCATGTCCGGGCCGATGGGGATGCCAAGCTCATGGAGCATTTGGGCAATGACCCCGTCCCCCCAGCCCTTGTTCCGGCCCACCAGATAGCGGATATAAAAGGCGTCCATGTCCGGGTCATCCGGCAGGTCGCAGAAGTTGTGCCAGAAATCGCAGTTGCCGCAGAGGGTGTGAACCTGGTAGTCCCGGCTCAGGGTCATGACCCACCGCATGGTTCCCAGGGGGTCGGGGCCTTTTTCCAGCAGATCCCCCACAATGACCAGCACGTCCTCCCTGGAAAAGGCGCACTTTTTCAGCAGCCCCTTTAAATAAGGGAGATTCCCGTGGATGTCGGACACGGCAATGATCCGCTGCCCGGGGGCCACGGTCAGGTACTGTATCACCGGGGGCGTGGTCATCAGCAGCGGCCCGCTCATGGCAGCGTCCAAGGCCGCTGGGCAATGTCCAGCTCCATAAGGTACAGCGCCCCGCCCACCCCGTCTGTGACGCCGATCCGCTGAAAGCCCAGGGCGTCATAAAAGCCCAGGGCCGGCTGATTGGTCTGGGACACATGGAGGCGCAGCCGCTTGCGCCCCTGGCGGCGGAAGTAGCTGACGGCGTGGCCCACGAGCTGGGCGCCCAGGCGCATTCCCCGGTATTCCGGCTCCACATACAGAAGGCTTATCCAGCCGGACTCCTCCTCCACCCCCCGGAGGGGGTCAAGCTCGATCAGCCCGGCGGGCTGGCCCTTCAGGGTCAGCCGGGTCAGGCAGGCGGGGTTGGTTTTGGCGTGCTGGACAGCCAGGTGGAGGTACAGGGAGGGGGTATAGCCCTGCAGGCTCCCGTGGCTGGCCCGCCAGGTCTGGGCGTAGCAGCGGGAGTAGGCGTCCCCCTCCTTCCGGGGATCCATCGGCTCCAGAAGGGTGTCCTCCTTGCCGACCCCCTTCGACCGCCACCAGGACTGGCGGGCAAAGGTACTCAGCTCCTCCGGCAGGTGGGAGGCGTCGTTATAAAATTCCAGGCCCAGCCGTCCCCCCGCCTCTGTCAGAAGGGCCACGGCGGTGTTGTCCCCATAGGGGATTTTGGAGATCTCCGCCGAGGGGACCCCCAGGATTTTGCAAAACAGGGACCGCATGGCCAGACCGTGGCTCACCACCGCCATGGTCCTGCCGGGATAGGAGGCCGCGAGGCCCAGCAGCGCCCGCTCCAGCCGAAGGGGAACCTGGCTGTAATCCTCGCTGCCGGGAACCTGCCACCGGGCGGGGTCGGTGGCGAACAGGGTCATCTGCTCCGGCCAGTCCCGCTCCAGCGCCCCCCAGGGCATATCCTCCCACACCCCCATGCACACCTCCCGCAGGGCGGGGCTGGTGTGGAGGGTGAGCTGGGGGTGGTATTTTGTGATGGCGCTGGCCGTGGAGACGGCCCGGTTCAGGTCGCTGGCCCACAGCCCATCGATGGGTATGTCCCGAAACCGCTCCGCCAGGGCCCCGATCTGTTTTCGGCCCATTTGGGTGACGTTCGCGTCATACTGGCCCTGGGCCCGGCGGTAGAGATTGCCCTCGGCCTCGGCGTGGCGAATCAAATAAATCCTGGTCATCTTGTTCCTTCCTGCGTTTTCATGTATAATATATCCTGCGGCTGTCAAAGGGCGGCGCGCCCTTCGCGCCCGCTTTTTATGTTCTTATATATTGTATAACAAACTCACAACTTTCACAAGAGGGAGCATGGAATGAATCAACCGGGGAGAAAAAAGAAAAACGCCCCCCAGGGCGTGGTCATATCCGGGGCCTACGGCCTGGAAAACGCGGGGGACGACGAGACGCTCCGGGGCATATTGGCGGCCCTGGGCCGCATTGACGAAAGCCTTTCCGTCACGGTCATCGCCCACCGGCCCAAGCGGACAGCCCGCCGGTTCCAGGTGGCGGCCAGGGGGCTGTGGAACCTTCCCGGCTGGCTGCTGGTCATGCGCCGGGCCAGCCTTTTCATCAGCGGCGGGGGCAGTCTTCTGCAAAACGCCACCAGCCGCCGGAGCCTGTGGTTTTACCTTCTCACCATCCGCCTGGCGAAGGCCATGGGCTGCGCCGTGGAGCTTTACGGCTGCGGCGTCGGCCCCATCCGGGGGGAGAAGGCCCGGCGGCGGACGGCATCGTGCCTGAACCAGTGGGCGGACGTGATCTCCGTCCGGGATCAGGACAGCCTGGACGCCCTGACCGCCTGGGGGGTGACAAGGCCCCGGCTGCTGCTGGGGGCCGACCCGGCCCTGTATCTGACGCCCAGGGCGGGGAGCCGGAAGCAGCAGATCGGCTTCGCCCTCCGGCCCTGGCCGGGGTTTTGGATCCGCGTCCCGGATTTTGCCCAGGCCGCCCGATACGCCTGGCAGCGGTACAACCTGGCCCCGGTGTTTTACATCCTGGCCCCGGAGGACAAGACCGCCGTCCAGTCTGTGTTGGCGGAGCTGGAGGACGTACCCTACGGCATCCGGCAGGCCGGTACGCGCCTGGAGCGGATAAACCTGATGGTGTCCATCCGGCTCCACGGCCTGATCTTCGCCCTCCGGGGGGGTATCCCCGCCGCTGGGGTCAGCTACGACCCCAAGGTGGACGCCTTCTGCCGGGAGGCGGGCCTGCCCTGCCTGCCCCTGGAGGGGGCCGACGGGGACGCCCTGTGCCGACTGATCGACCAGGCCCTGGATTTGGACGGGGAGACCCTCTCCCGCTCCCTGGCCCAGCTAAGGGAGCGGGAGCGCACCAACAGCCGGGCCGCCGCCCAGCTTCTGGCCGGGGCGGCGGAGGAGTAGGCTTCCCTCAGACGCCGATGGCCGTGCCGTCCGGGCGGAACAGGGGCAGGGGGGCCAGGACGGTGATGTCCTGCCTGTTTATGGCGTCCCCCTCCGCCAGGATGGCCATTTTGGCCACAATATGGCCCCCGGCCCGGGTCACAAGCTCCTCCACCGCTCGCAGGCTCTCCCCGGTGGAGATCACATCGTCCAGGATGACGATTCTCTTGCCCGCCATAGCCTGGGCGTCCTTCTCGTCGATGACCAATGTCTGCTCCCCGGCGGTGGTGATGGACTGCACCGTCACCTGGAACACGCCGGACATATAGGCCTTGGCCTGCTTCCGGGCCAGAAGATAGGGGATCCCACTCTGGCGGCTCATCTCATAGGCTAGGGGGATGGCCTTGGCCTCCGGGGCAATGATATAGTCGCAGGCAGGCATCCGCTTTAAAAGCTCCGCCCCGCAATGCTCCGTAAGCTCCACGTCCCCGAAAATGACGAAGGCCCCGATGGAAAGTGTGTCGTTCAGCGGCAAAACCGGCAGCTCCCGCTTCATGCCGCAGATGTCGATGGTATAGGTCATGGTGTTATTCCTCCATTTTATAACGTCATAAATCCACAATAGCAGTTCTCCATAGGGCTGTTATATGATGTCGGCCAGCTTGATTCCATCATAATCCCAATACTGCGCCCCCTGATAAGAGCCTGAAGCATTGACCTCTCCACGTCTTGTTTGCAACTCTCTTGTCAGCGGAGATAGTCTCCATTTTTTCCCCTCAAATTCCACCTCGCTGTCTGACACAACGCGGGCCATGATAGACGGGTCTTTATGAAACTGAATATATTTCCCCACAAGCTGCAATTTATTAAAGGAAAGGCTATGTTTTTCCTTCAGTGCAAAATTATTGATTCTCCTCATTGCATCCGGAATGGGTAGCACTTCCTGCACAATGTAATCCACAGTACAGTTGCGTCGATTTATTATTGTATCCTTATTCCAATGATCCTGGTCAACGATTTTCGTCTTTGCAATTTGCAATCCCGCAAGATTTTGATAGGTATCTCTCTTTTCCAGAAACGGCTTTTGTCCCAGCTCCTGATTGTGTCGAATCAGCGTCAGGTTCCCTATATTATGAACATACTCCTGGTGAATGGCCTCCCCATCTTCTCCCAGTTCCTCTCGCCAATCATCGTTCAGGGTCTGCGGCATGATATGTTCTATTTGTAAATGCTTGTCCGATATATCCGGGCGGCTCTTGGTGATCTTCTCTTCCACCAGCGCAAGAAAGAATTTGCAGTATTGATAGTTAAAGAAGTTGTCAGTTTTCAGCGCGTTCACCATTTCAATGTCATTGGGAACACGGAGGTTGCTTTCCTGCTTCGCCAAAATGGAAAAGGTCTCCTGCCGCTTGTCAGCCGCTTCCATCAGTCTGTTCAGCTGCTTTACAAGAATCGGAAACGCTTTGTTTTCCGCCGCAGTCAATCTAATGATTCGCCGTCTCATGCAATAGATTCGGAACGCATCCAGAATTTCCTTCGTATCGGCTGCTGTGAATTTCCCATCCTTCCACGCGGAAAGAAGCGCAAGCAGAAAGGAATACGCCGTGGTAACGCGCAGATAGCGTATATCTGCAAGCAGACCGTCAATCCCGTCATCCCACGTCGTCCTGCCTGAAATAATGCAGCTATACAACAGGGCGTGCTGATATAAATCATTCAATATGTCTTCCGCATTTCCGTTGTAAAGACTCTGATTTTTAAACAGGGCATACAGCTCCTTATAGTTGGTCTCTGTAGCCTGCTTAAAGGACGCCTCGGCGCGCCACTGCATATAATCTCTTATGTAATTTGAGGTCTGCCCCGGCAAAATTCTCTCGATAGGAAGCCAGTATTTCCGATAATATATCTCCTGCACATCGGCGTTAAGTCCCAGCAGCAGGTAGTTACGCACCAAATCCGCCAGAGAAAGAGGTTTTCCAAGGGAGTTCATGGACTCGAAGATTTCCTGCGGATTTTCCCACGAGTTTCTGTCCGGCTGCAGCTCTATTGTAATGACGCTGAATTTGTTGATTCCCTTATCAAGCAGGGATTCGAGGTCGTTGCCCTTGCTGCGATATTCCAGAAGCCAGGTTTTGAACAAGCTGTAATTGCAGAAGACCCTAGAGGTTTTTTCGCTGTCGCTCAAGTCCTCACCAAGTATAATATTTTTGTATGCGCTCCAATCAGTTTCCACCTGCTTCAGCTTGATCTTATACTCGGAATCATCGGTCGCTCTCTCATTTTTCAGATAATCTGCATCAATGGTGTCTCTCAGGCTCTGATCCTCCAGCAAATCACGCAGTGCAACAAGGAACAGCATCGTTGTTGTAATGCGCTGCTGTCCGTCAATCAAAATCAGCTTATTGGGTTGATTGAAAGCCGTTTCCGTCTGAAAATAGGTGATCGTACCGAAAAAGTGTTCCGCCAGGCTCCCCGACGCGTTTTGATCGCGGGTTTTCACAACATCCTCAAAAAATATCTCACACTGCTCATTCGTCCACTCGTAATTTCTTTGATAGGGTGGAATATAAAACGTTACCTTTTTGTTGGAAAGCAGATCCAACAGCTTTTGCTCCAGTGGTATCATATTGCTTATCCCTTTTCCATAAGAACCGGCAGGCCGGTTAAGTATCTTCGCAGCATATCATAGGCGTTGTTGGCGGCCAGGAGGCGGACCCGATCCCGGCCCGCGCCCAGGTGCAGCTTACGCACCCAGACCCGCTCCGCTGTGGCGAGGCCCACAAACACCGTTCCCACAGGGTTCACCCCGTCCCCGTCCGGCCCGGCAAGGCCCGTGGCGGAGACGGCCAGGTCAGACCCGGTAGCGGCCCGCACGCCCTTGGCCATGGCCTCCGCCGTCTCGTAGGAGACGGCCCCGTGGGCCGCGATCAGGGCCGGGTCGATGTGGAGCATGGCCGCCTTGCATTCGTCGCAATAGGTGACGGCCCCGCCCCGGAACACGGCGGAGGCCCCCGGCAGGGCGGTGAATTTCGCCCCGATCAGGCCCCCGGTCAGGCTCTCCGCCGCCGAAAGGGTCAGGCTCCTTTCCGTCATCAGGGACAGCACCAGGGCCTCCAGGCTCTCCACGTCCACCCCGTAGACCACCTGACCAAGCTCCGCTTTGACCGCCTGGATGACCGGCTGGCACATGGCCTCCGCCTCCTCATGGCTGGGGGCCTTGGCCGTGACCCGGAGCATCACGTCCCCCTGCTTGGCATAAGTCGCCAGGGTGGGGTTTCGCATTTTCTCCATCTTATCCCGCAGGCGGGCCTCCACCGCGCTCTCCCCCATGCCGAACACCCGGATCTGGTGGGAGACGATGGTCTCCTCCGACAGAGTCTTTAAATAGGGTACGGCGCAGTGGCGGAACATGGGCAGGCACTCGCTGGGCGGGCCGGGGAGCATGATCACCCGCACCCCGTCCTTCTCGAAGGCGCAGCCGGGGGCGGTGCCCCAGTCGTTGTGGAACACGGTGCAGCCCTCCGGCAGGTACGCCTGCTGGAGGTTGTTTTCCGTAAAGGGCCGGTCGTGGGTGGAAAACCAGCATTTCAGCCCCGCCACCTCCTCCTGGTGCAGCACCAGGGGCAGGCCGAAGGACTCCGCCAGAACGGTCTTTGTCAAATCGTCATAGGTGGGGCCAAGGCCGCCGGTGGTGATGATCAGGTCAGCCCGGCTCCGGGCGATGGCCACGCTCTCCGCCAAACGGCCAGGGTTATCCCCCACCACGGAGTGCCAGAACACGTTAATGCCGAGACCGGCCAGCATATCAGACAGGGAGGCCGCGTCGGTGTTGATGGTGTTCCCCAGGAGAAGCTCCGTGCCTACGGACAGTATTTCGCAGTTCATATTTATCACTCCCTTCCGGGAACCAGCTTTACCTGTTCCCGCCCGGCCAGGGCCTCCGCCACCAGGGTGTCCACATCCAGGGGGGCCTCCGCCTCCAGCACCTTTTCCAGCCTTGGGTGGGTGCAGGGGTGGCGGGGTGTGAACACGGTTCAGCAGTCCTCATAGGGGAGTATGGAGGTGTCGAAGGTGCCGATG
>JAJQFY010000036.1 GCA_021200935.1 Oscillospiraceae bacterium | reverse complement strand
TTTCCGGGGTGATTTCCGGGGTGGGGGTGACTTCCGTTTCGGTCAGCTCCACCGTCTTTGTCTGCACCGCGTAGTCAGAGACGGTGAACACCACCACCGGGGACAAATCGTTTACCTCGATGGTAATCGTCCCGTCCACCGCCACCGTCCCCAGGTCTATGCCGCTGTCCCCCAGGTGGGCCACATATACGTCGCCGCTCACGCTCAGGGTGCTGGCGGGGTTCAGGGTAAGGACGCCGCCCAGACTGACCCGCTCGTCCCCGGCCTGAACGTACACGTCCAGCGCCACGGCCACGGTTCCCCGGACGACCCCCGCGTCGGTGTTTGCCAGGAAGACATCCCCGGCCAGGGCCACCCCGTCGGCTATATCCGCCGTGCCGGAGGGGGCATATTCCTCATAGAAGCAGGCCCGGGTCACGCCGCCGCTTACATAGTAATAGCCCGCAGCGCTGCCATCCGCCGTGTAGAGATAGGTATAGGCGGTGCCGTCCCAGGTGACGCGGTAGCACTGGACATAGCAGCTCCCGCCGATCTGGACAGCCTCGCTGAGATTCTCCACCGTGGCGGTCTCGTCGCTCTGCGTAAGCTCCATGGTGGAGAGGGCAAGGGTATACATCTCGCCGGAACCCCACCAAATCAGGGTAGCCTGCTCCCCGGCCTCGTCTATATCAAGCACGAGATAGATACCCTTCGAGAAGACGATAATATCGCCAATGCTAAACCTGCTGTCGGTTCTCTCAATGATCTCTGTGCCATACGGGTAAATTGGCCGGATGCCGGTCAGGGTGGCGCGAGAGGCGTCGGCGGCCCAGATGGAGGCGGTATCCCCGGCTGTGGCGGTATATGCCGCCGTTATAAGGACAACGCCACCATTCCTGGCTTCACCACCCTCGGTATCGCCGTCCAAATACCCTAAACCTTCCAGGACGCTGACAGCTTCAAAGCTGACATCGATCTCCTCACTATCCGAGAAATCATAGGACGCATAGAGCGAGATGCTGCCCGACAACACCGTCACCTCCGCCGTATCAGAGACAGCGGAGGCGGTGAGACCCCCGGCGGAATCCGCCCCGGTGTTCGTCACCTGGCAGTAATAATAGGCCGTCGTCCCGGTCATATCCTCCGTTATGGGCAGGATATAGGACGCCCCGGTGGCCCCCGCAATGGCCGTGCCGCCGGTGCTTTCCTCCGAATCGGTTTGGTACCACTGGTAGCTTAGGGTGCCGCTGGAGACCTCCTCCACCTCCACCGTCAGGGTAAGCTCCCGCCCCTCCTTATAGATGATGGTGTCGCCCCCGGTGATGCCGGTGATGACCGGGGTCTCCACCTCCGCCGTTTCCGCTTCCACTAGGGTATAGCCGCAGCAGCCGCACACGTTGTCCGTATAGCTGCACGCCTCCCCCTGCACGGTCTCCCCGCAGACCTGGCAGACCTTGTCGTGGGTGCCGTCCCCGTTGGAGGTGTAGCCCCAGCTATGGTCGGCGGCGGTGATCACGCCGATCATGGTCGTCTCCTCCTCTATGCTGAAAAGCTCGGTGTAATCCTCCTCCCCCTCTACGATGGCGGCCCAGATGGTGAAGGTGAAGGAGCCGGGGCTGCACTGGTCGGCGGGTTCTATCGTCTCAACCGTAAACTCTGTGATCAGTTCCACCCCCAGCAGCTCCCCCAGATAGGCTGTCCATGTATCGTGGAGCCACACGCTGACCCCGTCCTCGTCGTTGGCCGTCAGGTAATCCACCTGGCAGTCCGCCGCAAGAATGGCCTGGCGGTACTCGTCCACCGCAGCAGCCGTGGCAGGTTCGCTCTCCTCCCCATACGCGCAGAGGGGGGTGAAAATGGAGCATAACAGCGCCACAACCAGCAGGACTGGGAAAAATCGTTTTTTCATAGCTTCGCCTCCCATAAAATTAAGAATTTGATATCTTCATTATATGGGTTCCCCGCCCCGGCTGTCAAGAAGAAATTGATTTTAATTATCATTTGCCCGGCGCAGCCAATCCAGGGCGTCGGACAGGGTTCCCAGGCCGTCCATCAGGCCGCAGGAGACGGCCTCCCCGCTGTCCAGGATGGTTCCCACATCGTTTGCAATCTCCCCGGTGCGGAGCATATAGTCCAGAAACCGTTCCCGGCTGATGTGGGAATTGGCGGTGACGAAGCGGACAATCCGCTCCTGGGTGCGGGCGAAATAGTCATAGGTCTGGCTGACGCCGATGACCATGCCGTTTAGCCGCACGGGATGAATCGTCATGGCAGCGGAGGGGGCGATCAGGCTGCGCCTGGCGGCCACGGCCAGTGGTACGCCGATGGAGTGGCCGCCCCCCAGCACCAGGGAGGCGGTGGGCTTTCGCATCCCGGCGATCAGCTCCGCAATGGCGAGGCCCGCCTCGATGTCCCCGCCCACGGCGTTCACCAGGATCAGCAGCCCCTTCACATCCGGGGATTCCTCCACCGCCGCCAGCAGGGGCAGGACGTGTTCATATTTCGTGGTCTTGTTCTCCTCCCCCAGCACCTGATGGCCCTCAATCTGCCCGATGATGGTGAGAACCTGAATGGCCGAAGGCGCCGCCGTCCCCATGTCCCGGATATTGTCCATGCTGTCCATAAAAATCACCCAAAGCCAGTTTCCCCAGCTTTGGGTGAGATTATGCGGGTCTGTCAGACAAAGACTCTACCCGTTTCTCTAATTTTAAAATATGTCGCTGTGTGTCCCTGTCCTCAGTAAGAGTAGCTTCAACTCCGTTTCGTTTATATCGTAGACCAGCAGCCAGTCCGGCGTGATATGACATTCTCGAACGTTGCCATACTCCCCGCTTAACCTATGGTCTCGGTATCTTGCGTCGAGTGGTTTCCCCGCTGCCAACATATCCACTACTTCAATCAGCAGATTCATGTTGTAACCTCGTTTGAATGCAAGCCTGTAGTCCTTGCGAAGCCGGCCAGACGGTACGACCTTATACATTCCCCGCTTCCTCCTCCATGAACTCCGCGAAGGAGGAATAACACTTGTACTTTTCCGGGTTCTTTATCATCTCGTCCCGTTCCCGGATGGCGGCGATTGTGTCCGCATTGGGTTCTTCCCTCTGAATCGCAAAGGGAATTGCGTTCTCCCGAATGGACTGCCTGAGAAAAATGTTTATTGCCGTAGACAAATCCATCCCAAAATCCGCAAACAGCGCCTGGGCCTGGGCCTTTACCTCTGAGTCGATTGAGATGCTGGTTGAAACCTTTGACATCTTATCACCTCCATTTTGTTATTTTATACATACATTATAGCTTGGTTATAGCAAGATGTCAATAGGTTATACTCGCTTATCCAGGGCAAAAGCATTTACTTATTTTTATTCATTTTGAACCAATATAGTGAATATTTATTCGCTGTAGCAGAAATAACGTGTAATCATTGCTCGATAATTTCCAGATGTTGTCACCTAAATCTGGTAAAAAGTCGCGTTTTGGGTGAACTCAAAAAGTAAATGCTGTTGCCCTGCTCGCTTATCCCATACTGAGCTGTCCCATAAGGCCCTCAGGCGTTATAAGCCGCCCTCATGCACTTATACGTCATATAACAATCCAGCTTAGCCGTTGTCTCGAAGGGGGCGTGCATGGACAGGACGGGGACGCCTGCGTCTATGGTGTCGATGTTCCGGCCCGCCATGTAGAGGGCCACAGTGCCGCCGCCCCCCTGGTCTACCTTCCCAAGCTCGCACATCTGCCAGACCACACCGTTTTCGTCGCACAGGCGGCGGAGACGGGCCACCACCTCCGCGCTGGCGTCGCTGGCCCCGGATTTGCCCCCGGAGCCGGTGAATTTGCAGAGGCCCACGCCGTAGTTAATCCGGGCGCTGTTGCTCTTTTCGCTGACGTCGGCATAGAGGGGGTCATAAGCCGCCGTCACGTCGGCGGAGATGCAGAAGCTGTGGGCGAAGCAGTCCTCCACCGTGCAGTCCCCCCCGCAGAGGCACTGGATGAAATACTCGAAGGCGTGGCTGGTCATGCCGGTGACGCCGTAGGAGCCGATCTCCTCCTTGTCTGCCAGAATGCACACGGCGGTGCGCTCCGGCTCCGCCAGGGAGAGGATGGCCGCCAGCTCCGCATAGGCGCACACCCGGTCGTCCTGGCCGTAGCCGCCGATGAGACTGCGGTCAAGGCCCAGCTCCCGCACGTCAAAGGCGGGGACAGCCTCCAGCTCGGCAGAGATGAAGTCCTCCTCCGTAATGCCGTAGCGGTCGTTCAGCAGGCTCAGCACCGCCAGCTTCACCCGGCTGTCGCCCTCCCCGGCGTAGGGAACGCTGCCCGCCAGCAGGCACAGCTTTTCCCCCTCTACCCCCTTGGTCATGGTCTTGGCCATCTGGTCCTTCGCCAGGTGGGGCAACAGGTCGGTGATGACAAACTGAGGGTCTCCCGGCTCCCGGCCAATGGCGACATCCACCGTGGAGCCGTCCTTCGTGGCAATCGTCCCGTGCAGCTCCATGGGGATCGCCGTCCATTGGTATTTCTTAATGCCCCCGTAATAGTGGGTACGCAGATAGGCCAGCTCCCCGTCCTCATACAGGGGCCGCTGCTTCAAATCCAGCCGTGGCGCGTCCACATGGGCGGCGGTGATGACACAGCCATTTTTCATGGGCTGGCGGCCCCCCACGGCCAACATAAGGCCCTTGCCCCGGTTGCTGTAATATACCTTCTCCCCCGGCTGGACTGGGCCTTTCTCCGGGTCATAGGGGGCGAAGCCCGCCTCCTCCGCCAGGCGGATTGCCTCTGCCACCGCCTCCCGCTCCGTGCGGGCCGTGTCCAGGTAGTCCATGTAGCCCCGGCAGTATTCCTCACAGGCCAGCCGCTCCTGGGCGTCCAGCAGGTCATAGCCGTTTTTCTGCTGATAGAACAGCTTTTCTTTTATCTCGTCCATGTTATGATTCCTCCAAAATCTGTTTAAACAATTTATCACAGGCAAGCCGGAACTCCTCCCGGCTGCCGTCGTTTGTAATGACGTGGGTGCAGTTTTCCGTGTAATAACTGTCTGGCCGCTGGGCGGCAATGCGCTGGGCGGCGTACTCGGCGGTGATGCCCTCCCGCTCCATCAGGCGGGCAATGCGGGTCTCCGCCGGGGCCAGCACCCCCACGGTGGCAACACAGTCGTCCCGCAGGCCGGTGTCCAGGACATTTATGGCGTCCACCGCCCCATATCGCCTCCCGGCGGCGGCGTGGCAGGCCAGCATATGGTCGATGGTGGAGACCACATAGGCGTCCGTAATGCTCCGCAAATCGCCCAGGGCCTGGGGGTCGGAAAACACCACGCTCCCCAGCTTCTTCCGCTGCAGGACCCCGTTCTCCACCGCGCCGGGGAACCGGGCGTTTATCTTTTCCAGCATGGGGGCGCAGCCCTGGCACAGGTCATAATACACCTGATCCGCGTCGATGACAAGAGCGCCCATGTCCCGCAGGGCATCCAGGGCGGTGGTCTTCCCCGCCCCTGTGCCGCCGGTGATGCCCACCACCTTCAGGGAGGCGATCAGGGCCTTTTCAATCTCCTGCTCCGGCAAGGCCCCCTGGCGCAGGATTTTATAGGGCGTGACCGTCAGGTCGATCACTGTACTCTCCCGCCCGAGGCCGCAGGGGCCGCCGTCTATCACAGCGTCTATCCGGCCCTGGAAGTAGTCCAGCACCTGCGCCGCCGTTTTGGGGCTTGGCTGGCCGGAGGGATTGGCCGAGGGCGCGGCCAGGGGCAGATCGCAGGCCCGCAGCAGGGCCAGGGTCTTTTCGCTGTCCGGGCAGCGCAGACCCACCGTATGTCCTCCGGCGGTGACGATGGAGGGGATAGCCTCCCCCGCCTCCACCACAATAGTCAGCGGCCCCGGCCAGAACGCCTCCGCCAGCACATAGGCCCCCCGGGGAATATTCCTGCCCCAGCGGGCAAGAGCCGAAGCGTCCGGCACCATCAGGCTCAGGGGCTTGGCCGCAGGGCGGCCCTTCACGGCGTAGAGCCTTTCCACCGCCTCCCTGTCCAGGCCGTTTGCGGCGAGACCATACACCGTCTCCGTCGGTACGGCCACCAGCCCCCCCTGCCGCAGAATGGCAGCGGCGGGGGCAGCATCCTCTTTGAATATCTTCGTCTCCACAGCTTTATCCCTCCTGGCGCAGCCGCTCCGCCTGGTCGGCGGTGATCAGCGCGTCTATCAGCTCGTCCAAATCCCCGTTCATAATGCTGTCTATTTTATATAGTGTCAGGCCAATGCGGTGGTCTGTCACCCGGCCCTGGGGGAAGTTATAGGTGCGGATTCGCTCGTTTCGCATTCCCGTACCTATCTGGTGGCGGCGGGTGTCGGCCCGCTCGTCCGCCTGCTTCTGCCGCTCCGCCTCCGCCAGGCGGGAGGCCAGGATGGACAGGGCGCGGGCCTTGTTTTTGTACTGGCTCCGCTCGTCCTGGCACTCCACCACCGTGTTTGTGGGGATATGGGTGACGCGGATGGCGGTCTCCGTCTTGTTCACCTTCTGCCCCCCGGCCCCGGAGGAGCGGAACACGTCTATGCGGATCTGGGACATATCCAGCTTAAAATCCACCTCATCCAGCTCCGGCAGAACGGCCACCGTGGCCGTGGAGGTATGCACCCGGCCCTGGGTCTCCGTCTCCGGCACCCGCTGAACCCGGTGGACACCGCTCTCGAATTTCAGGCGGGAATAGGCTCCCTCCCCCTCGATGATAAAGCTGGCCTCCTTAATGCCCCCCAGGTCGGTGTCGTTCATGTTGGCAAGGCGCACCTGCCAGCCCCGGCGCTCGGCGTACATGGAGTACATCCTATACAGGCTGGCCGCGAACAGGGCCGATTCCTCCCCGCCGACGCCGCCCCGCAGCTCGATGATGACGTTCCGGCTGTCGTTGGGGTCTTTGGGCAGGAGCAGGGCTTTCAGCGCCGTTTCCGCCTCCGGCAGAGCGGCCCGGGCCGATTCCAGCTCCTCCTGGGCCAGGGCGCGAAGCTCCGGGTCGGATTCCTCCCCCAGCAGCCCTTCCGCCTCCGCTATGGAGGCATGAAGCCCCTTGACCTTCCGCCAGGCGGCTACCACCGGCTCCAGCTCCTTCTGCTCCTTCGCCAGGGCCGCGTACTGGCCGGGGTCGGCGTAGGTGGCCGGGTCGGCCATCCGGGCCTGGAGCTTTTCGTATTTTTCCTCTATCTGACTTAGCTTTTCATCCATCATATTACAGTGTCACCGGGCTTGTCCGCCAGTCGGAGCCGCCCGTCCTTTCCTCTGCCGCCGGGTAGCCCAGGACATAAAAATCCCGTGCATTGGCCGTCAGCTCAAAGATCTCCCGTGCCGGGCCGGAAAGCTCCCTGGCCTGGGCGGGTTTGGTGATGATGGGAACAGCGGATTTTGCCCCCATGTCCCGCAGCAAGGCCCGGCCCTTTTCCGTGGAGGCCAGAAGCCTGGCGTAGGGGGGCCGTTCAGGACAGCCGGAACCCCGAACCCCCAGGGCGGCGCATATCACCATCCGCCGCAGGCGGCTCAGGGGATAGCGCTTGGTCTTCACAGCGGACAGTATGCCCTGGACGCTGCCCTCGCTCCGCACCGCCTTATACAGCCGGTTCCCCAGCCCCTCCGTGGCGTCCGGCAGGGCCTGGAAGTCCTCCTGCCCCAGCATACGCAGGCGGGCCAGTATGGCCGTCTCCAGGCTCTCCATGGTGACAGGCCCCCGCCCCGTCTCCCGCTCCCTGGCGGCCAATGGCCGGGCCGGGACGGGTACATAGGGGCTGATGTCCTCCCCTGCCTCCAGCATGGCCCGGAGCTGCCCGGCGCTGCGGGCCTGCCCGTCAGAGGGCCGGTCGTGCTGGGTGGTGGCTCGCTTGGTGGTGACAGGTATCATATGGGAATTTATGGAAAACATGGCCTTGAGGTACTCCACCCCCAGAATGTTGTTGGGGGTCTGGAGCAGCCTGGATTCCTCCCCCAGGGATTCATGCAGCACCATCTCCCGTGCGGCGGCGTAGGACATGCCCCCGGCCATGGTCTGCTTGACCCGCTCCACATTTTCCGGCTCGGCAGCGGCCAGAGCCAGGGCGGTCAGGGGGGCCAGGCTCCCCGCCTCGCTGCCGAAGGACAAATGGGTGACGACGCCAAGGCTTTCCAGCAGCCCCACGGCCCCCAGGGCGAACCGCTCCGCCGAGGCCCCGCACCAGGGCAGGGGCAGCTCCAACACCAGATCTGCCCCGCACAGGGCCGCCGCCTCCGCCCGTATATGCTTGCGGAAGGCAGCCGGGCCGCCCCGCTGGATGAAGTCCCCGCTCATCACGCAGACGATGGGGGCCTCATAGTCTATCTGCCTCCGGCTTTCCAGCAGATGTTCATAATGTCCATAATGAAAGGGATTGAACTCCCCCACAACACCAATTACGTTCATGGGCATACTTCCTCTTGCGTTTTTTGAAAATTGCGTTAAAATAGTAGGAGAAATTACCATCTACCATTTTACACACTTTTCATTTTTTTACAAGACGAAAGGACACCACCATGAAAATTCTTGTTATCAACTGCGGCAGCTCCTCCCTGAAGTATCAGCTTCTGGACATGGAGGGGGAAAAGCTCCTGGCTAAGGGCCTGTGCGAGCGCATTGGCATTGACGGGCATCTGTCCCATAAGCCCCAGAACGGCAAGCCCGTTTTCGATGAGGACGTGGCTATGCCCACCCACACCGAGGCCATTGCCGCCGTGCTGGACAAGCTTACCAGCGCTGAGTACGGCGTGGTGGACAGCATGGCAGAGATCGGCGCTGTGGGCCACCGTGTCGTCCATGGCGGAGAGAAGTTCGCCCAGTCCGTCCTCATCAACGACGAGGTCATGGCCGCCATCAGCGAGTGCATCCCCCTGGCCCCGCTCCACAACCCCGCCAACATCACCGGCATCGAGGCCTGCAAGGCCGTTATGGGCGACGTGCCTCAGGTGGCCGTGTTCGACACCGCCTTCCACCAGACCATGCCCGGCAAGGCGTTTATGTACGCCATCCCCTATGAGTACTATTCCGACCTGAAGGTGCGCCGCTACGGCTTCCACGGCACCAGCCACCGCTATGTCTCCAAGCAGGCCGCCGCCCTTCTGGGCAAGCCCCTGGAGGAGCTGAAGCTCATCTCCTGCCACATGGGCAACGGCAGCTCCATCTGCGCCATCAACGGCGGCAAGAGCGTGGACACCTCCATGGGCTTCACCCCCATCGCCGGTCTGCCCATGGGTACCCGCTGCGGCGACATCGACGTTTCCATCCTGGAGTACCTGGCCGCCAACACCGGCAAGGACATCAAGGAGCTGACCAATATCCTGAACAAGAAGTCCGGCGTGCTGGGCGTTTCCGGCGTGTCCTCCGACTTCCGTGACCTGGACACCGCCGCCAGCGAGGGCAACGAGCGGGCAGCCCTGGCTCTGGACATCTTCCACTACAGCGTGGCCAAGACCATCGGCGCTTACGCCGCCGCCATGAACGGGGTGGACGGCATCATCTTCACCGCCGGCATCGGCGAGAACAGCGCCTCCACCCGCGCCGCCATCTGCGAGTACCTCACCTACCTGGGCATCGAAATCTGCCCCGAGTGCAACTCCAAGCGGGGTGAGGACATCATCATCTCCACCGCAGACAGCAAGGTGAAGGTCATGGTCATCCCCACCAACGAGGAGCTGGTTATCGCCCGCGACACCAAGGAGCTTGTGGAGGGCTGAGTTCCCTTGGCCCTTCCCGCCGCCCAGCCGGGCGCACAATAATAAAAATACACCAGCCCTTGACCGGCTGGTGTATCTTTTTTCTGTTTTCCGCTGTTTTGGGTATTACTCTCTCCCCTTCCGGGTCAGGGTCAGGGCCGCGCCCAGACCGGCGGCGCACAGAATAACCAGTGCCGCCCAAAGCATGGGGCTCTCCTCGTCCCCCGTGCTGGGGGCGGTGCTGGCGGGGCTGGCCGCTGCGGTGGCGGTGGGTTCGGCGCTGACGGTGGGTTCCGGGGTGGCCGTGGCCTCTGCGGTTGGGCTGGGGCTGGGAGTGGTCGGTGTGTCCGCCTCCTTCCAGGCTATGGCTATGGGGGAACACCCGTTGATGATGGTGTCCATGCC
>JAJQFY010000167.1 GCA_021200935.1 Oscillospiraceae bacterium | reverse complement strand
TCCCCCTGCACTCCACATACTAGCGCTTGTCCAGGCTGTGGCCTACGGAGAAGCTCTTTTTGGGGTAATTCCCGTACTGGGCGATATGGGAAAACAGCTCGTTTTTATCCAGGGCGGGGAGGATATAGGCGGCGCAGCCTGGCTCCTGGGCCATGGTGCGGGCCTCGGTCTCCCCGTGGATGTAATCCACCCGGCCACCGTGGGTCTGGATATAGGCGGCGCACAGCTCGTCCGCCTCCGCCACCAGAAGGCCCGTGTCCGGGCCGGTCAGCGCCTTTACAAAGCCCCCCTCGTCCGTGCCGAACAGCACCCGGTGGATGGGGTAAAACTCCACCGCCTCATCCTGCAAATTTTCCAGCTCCGCCAGGGCGTACCGGGCCGGGTGATCCATAGGCGCACCGGCGGCCTTCAGCTCCTCCCAGTAATTTTTGGCGGCGGCCAGGCTGTGGTTGCCGTCCCCCATGGCGAACTGAATCGGCCCCGGCAGGCTGTCGATGGCCTCCGCCACCCGCTGGGCGGCCTGACCTGTGAGACGGCGGCCCCGGATGTGGCCCGCTTCGCCGTACAGGCCGAAGTCATACAGGGCTTCCCCCGGCTCCGCCGCCCTGAACACCGCGTCCGCCCGGTCGTCCATGAACAGGACGATGTGGGGCATTTCCAGGGCCGTCCGCCGCCGCAGCTCCACCCTGGTGGGCAGCCGCTCCGGCACCGTGGCCTCTGTGGAGCGGACAGGGGAGGCGGAGCCGGGCGTCCAGTCGTACCCCTCTAAGTCCAGCTTCCCCACCAGGCCCCGTCTTACCCTCCCATTTGGAAGGGTTCGCTCCACCAGGACGTAAGAATCCGGGATTTTTTGGAACACATCCCCCACCAGGTAATCTTCCATATTTTTACAGACGGCCTGCTTCCGCGCCTCCACGTCCGGGGCGTGGAGGCGCGCCTCCGGCAGCATCAGCCGCAGGGCCGAGGGGGCCTGGCCCACATAATCGCTCATGGCCTCCCAATATTCCGGCTGGGCGGAAAACTGGTCGCAGGCCACCGCCGCCCACTTTGTCATGTCGGTTCCCGGCCTGGGCAGCAAAATGTCCGCCGGGGTGAATAGATTTTTCATGGCTTTCCACTCCCTAAATAGGCTTCTAGTATTAACGCGGCGGCCACGGCGTCCACAGTGGCCTTGTGCTTTTTCTCCCGCTTGCCGTTGGCGTGAAGAATCCGATGGGCGTCCACGGTGGTGCGCCGCTCGTCCCAGAACACCAGGGGGATGCCCCCCTGGGCCAGCATGGCCCCGAAGGCCCGGGCCTTTTCCGCCCTGGGGCCTTCCGTGCCGTCCATATTTTTCGGCAGGCCCAGCACCAAAGTTCCCACCTCTCTGGCCCGGGCCTCCTGCAGAATGGTCTCCGCCAGGGCCTGGGCGTCCCACTGGGGAATGACGAAGGTCTCCCCCGCCAGCAGACCCAGGGGGTCGGAGACCGCGATCCCCGTCCGGGCGTCCCCGTAATCAATGGCCATCACTCTCATGTCCGGCTCTCCCTTCTCAGCGCCTTGATAACCGGCGGCAGCACCAGGGCGTACACCGCCCCCTTCACCACGTCCGCTGCGTACCGCCACACAATGTAGGGGGTATAGGTGGCGAAGGCGTAGTGATACACCTGGCAGTCCGCCCACATGACCCCGGTGGTCAGGGTGGTGTCCGCCGCCAAAAGCAGCAGCAGGGGCAAAAACAGCCCCCTGGGGGTAAGTTCCCCGCTCCGGCGGCGGGCGTACAGCCCCGTGAGCAGCCCCAGCAGCGCCGGGGGCAGCATCCACAGCACCGTGGTGGCGGAAAGGCCGTAGGGGCCAAGGAGCTGGCTGAGGAAATTCCCCACCAGGGCGATCACCGCCCCGTCCGCCGGGCCGAACAGCATGGCCCCCAGCAGGATGGGCAGCCCGTCCATAGAGAGCTTCATCGGCCCCAGGCTCAGGCTCAGGTAGGAGGCCAGCACCACATACAGGGCGGCGCACAGCCCGTCGGTCACAAGACGTTTTGCGTTTTTATTCATTTGTATACCTCCAGCGGATGCGGGCCGGACGCCGCTGGCAAACGCCATTCGTCCGGGGGTCAACTTCCCATTCCCCCGGCACTTCACGCGCCCGGCCCTACTCTGTGACAGGGAGATGATACCATATTAAGACAGGAATTGCAATGGGTCGGCGGCCCGGTTCCTTGTTGCGCTTTGGCGGGCGCGGTGGTATACTGGGGGGAGGAATGAGGCGCAGGAGGCGGTCATTATGATGAAAATGGTCATTGCCATGGACGAGGAGAAAATACGCCGGGAGAAGACCTATCGGCTGGAGGGAATTTACAGCGCCATTGACGGGCTTTTTGCGGGGCTGGGGATGCCGCGGATAGAGGGGGAGGGACAAAGCCTGACCTATCGGGACAGGGGCCTGGCCCAGGATTACGGGCGCTTTGGCCGTGCGGTGAACACGCTCAAGCGGCAGGGCTGGTTTATGGACAATGTCAGCGCATGGGTGCTGTACGACAGCGACGACGGCGCCGGGCCGGAGGATTTCAGCCAGGAGGATCTGCTCCGCCGCTACAGCGCCAGACGGGCGGTGCCGCAGGCAATACGACCTGACGGAGCTGCTCAAGCCGGTGGAGGATATCGTGCCGGAGGAGGAATAGGGCGCGTCTACTGAAAATTTTTGCGGGAATACGCAAAAATTTTCAGTAAGCGGCGGGTGAAGGAGATTTTTTGGAAGGGAGCGCGCTATGGAGAGACCTTGTTTATATATTGTGATCCCCTGCTACAATGAGGAGCAGGTGCTGCCCATTACCAGCGGGATGTTTTTGGAGAAGCTGAACAGTCTCGCGGGGGCGGGGAAGATTTCGGAGGACAGCCGGATTTTGTTTGTGAACGACGGGTCGAAGGACGGCACTTGGGAGGTGATCCGCCGCCTGGCGGAGGAGGACTGCCATTATATCGGCATCTCCCAGAGCCGGAACCGGGGCCATCAGAACGCGGTGCTGGCAGGGCTGATGGAGGCCAAGGACAAGTGCGACATCACCATATCCATCGACTGCGACGGCCAGGACGACATAAACGCCATGGACGAGATGACGGACGCCTATCTGGACGGGTGCCAGGTGGTGTATGGGGTGCGGAGCCGCCGGGACACGGACACCTTTTTCAAGCGCTTCACCGCCCAGGGCTTTTACAAGCTGATGAACTGGATGGGGGCGGAGGTGGTGTATAACCACGCGGATTACCGGCTGGTCAGCAGCCGGGTTTTGCAGGAGCTGGCGAATTTTAAGGAGGTCAACATCTTCCTCCGGGGGATGATCCCCCTGGTGGGCTTTAAAAGCACCAGCGTCTACTACGAGCGCCATGAGCGGATCGCGGGGAAGAGCCACTATCCCCTGCGGAAAATGCTGTCCCTGGCCTTCGACGGGATCACCAGCCTCTCCGTCCGGCCCATTCGCCTGATCACCGGGCTGGGCCTGGTGATCGCGGTACTGAGCTTCATCGGGGTTGTCTGGGCGGTGGTCAGCGACCTGACCGGCCAGACCGTGGCCGGATGGGCCAGCACAGTCTGCATCGTCTGCCTGATGGGGGGCATCCAGCTCCTCTGCCTGGGGGTCATTGGGGAGTATATCGGGAAAATCTACCTGGAAACCAAGGCCCGGCCACGGTATATTATTAGTGAGAGAACGTGGGAGGAGACGGATTGACAAATACACCCATTGGGTGTATTCTGTGGGCGAGGTGACAGAGATGGACATTCGGGAAATGCGGGCATCGCTGGGGGACACCCAAAGCGAGTTTGCCAATCGGTATCAAATCCCCTTTCGCACGGTGCAGAACTGGGAGGCGGGGGTGCGAAAGCCGCCGGTGTATCTGGTCAATCTGCTGGAATCCCGCATACGGTCAGACCTGGCCAATCGGAGGACGGCGGTGCTGCCCAGGTACGACCCCAAAAAGGGCGACCTGCCCAGGCGGCGGGATTACAGGGGAGCTATGGCCTGGCTCCGGGCCGTCCAGGACTGTGTGGGGCCGTCCTTTGTGTTCGCGCTGGATGAGGCCCTGATGTGCCAGGGGGCCTTTGGGGGCCGGAGCGACGAGTTTATCGTATGGGGCTATGGGGAGGCCGACACCTCCCGCTTTAACGGCGTGGCCCTGCTTGGCCGCCAGGTGAGTCCCTGCAATGTGCAGGAGCGGGACGGGCTTTTGTACACCGATTGGAACCGAACGGTGGCGGATGCCCTGGCCAACGAATCCATTTTGGATATGCAGGGGATTACAGAGGCGCTCAGCCGGTACTACTACACCCATGGGGAGAGCTTTCAGGGGATTTTCGTGGTGCCGGAGTACCAGGAGCGCTTCGCGGAGCTGGCAGCGGAGGCGGCGGCGTATTACGGATGAATGTGACAGCGGCAGAGGAATGGATGTACAGGGTTATGAAGGCCGTGTACGACAGCGGGATTCCCGTGGATTTCAAGGGATCCATGGTGCTGAGGGCCTGCCTGATGGAGGCTGGGTATTCCGAGGAAATCCGGCATACCGTCGATATTGACGGGGACTGGTACTGGGAGGCTCCGCCGTCAGCCGGGCAACTGACCCAGGCGCTGCAAAGGGCGCTCCAAAAGAGCGGGATTGAGCTGGACGTAAGCCTTTACAGAATGTACGGGGAAGGCCGTTCCGCAGGCTTTGAGCTGACGGAGCGGTCTTCGGGAGACGTTCTGTTTTCCATGGATATTGACATCAATCGTCCCATGCGGCCCACCAAAATATATGAGGTGGGGGGCTTCCAATTTCGGGGCGCCACCCCGTCTCAGATGCTGGCGGATAAGCTGTCGGTTGTGTCCACTGACAGGGTTTTTCGGAGGATCAAGGACGTGGTTGACCTGTATTATATGTCAAAGGTGTTTCCCTTTGACAGGATCCAGGTTATCCGGCTTGTGCAAAACAGCGGCAGAACGCTGGGGGACTTTCACGGCTTTCTGCTGGAAACGGCAGCGCTGAAGCACGCCTACGAAAAATTTCGGTTCACCGGCGGGGTGAGCAGGGAACCCTTTGAGCCGGTCTATCAGGCTGTCAGGGTCTATATTCAGGATGTGCTGCCAGGCGGGGCATAATTTCACCCCACCCGCTCCCGCAGATAGGCCTCCAGGGCGGCGAAATCCCCGTGGGGGAAGGCTTCTATGTCCCGGCTGTCGGGGTTTAGGAGGCAGTCGGTCAGGAGGAAGACGGCGGCGCCGGTTTGCTGGGCGGCGGTGTCCTCTGAGGCGTCGTTGCCTACCATGAGCGTGGCCGCCGGGTCGGCGTTCAGGCGGCGGAGGACGTCCTGGAAATAGGCGGGGTTGGGCTTGCAGTAGCTGGTGTTTTCATAGGTGGTGTACAGGGCGAAATCCCCCGGCTCCAGCCCGGCCCAGCGGATGCGGCTCTCCGTGGCGATGGCGGGGAAAATGGGGTTGGTGGCCAGGGCCACCTGCACCCCCGCCCCCTTCAGGCCCCGCACAAGCTCCGCCGCTTTGGGCTGGAAGCCGCAGAAGGTCTTGGCCTGCTGGAAGTCCACGGCGTAAAACTCCTCAAACAGGGGGATGTCCTCCATGGCCTGCTGGTCGAAAATGCCGCAGAAGGTCTGCCAGAAGGCGGCCTCATTTGTCTGGCTGCCGTCGTTTTTCACCATGGCCGCCGTTCCCTTCCAAATTCCGTCAATCAGCGCCTTGGGTTCATGCCCGTGGGGCGCCAGTTTTTTTGCCAGAAGGGAGAAATATCCGTGGACGAAAGCGTCCTGATCCATAGGCAGCAGCGTGCCGTCCAGGTCAAATAGTACGGTTGTTAGCATTGGTACCTCCGTGGTGTGTGACAATTTACGCTTATCCATTGAAAAGCGAAGGAGAACGAATGTGAGGATTCTAAACTCCTGCACTGATAATGTCGTTCCATGCGGTTTTATGTTGGAATTTGATAGATTCGTCAACCTTTAATAATTCAACATATCGGTCAACAAATTCTGCGGGGTCTTCCAGAAGGCGCAAATAATATTTCAGCGTCGAATAAACGCCGTTTACAATGACCTGACAGCCATGAATCTGACTAATGCGCTGAATTTCAGCTTCAATGCCGTCCCAGTCAGCGATATCCATATTTGCGGTTGTCAGCAGGTAATACCTGTCCGTGTTATGAACCTTAAATTTTTCGTATGCGTCTGCAACAAGCTGCCTTGTTATGGGGATTTCATGCTTGATTTCAACGCCCTCAAAGGCCGAGCCGTCGGCGTTATTCACATCAATGTCACCTATGCGGCCAGACTGTGCATCGGCTGAATTGTGTGATTCCAAGGGACATAGAACCTTGCCGTTATACCGGGATACCTGTGTAATCATACACTGATAGGCGGCGTATACCGCAAGGGTTGGAAGTCTTGAAGCCCCGGATCCTGTGTAGTGGTATGTAAAATGCCGCTCCAAAACGGTGATTATTTTCGCAATGGAAAGGCTGTGCGGTTTGGCAAGCTCGATTTGCAAAGCGTCGCGCTGTTTTATGAGCAGTGTAAAAAAGCAGATAAGCACCTTTTCAGCGGATATGCCCTGCACCTGCACTTGATCGATGATATTCAGAAACATGGTTTTTACTGATTTTGGCGCGATGGCGCCAGGATAATCCAGCGTGTAGGGGTGCGACTGCTCCAGGGAACGCGTCAGCCAACCTGATTCGGCCATAGCCGGAAAGGACACGCTTTTCAGAAACGGCGTAATTTCTGCTGTGTCGATTACGCGTCCGGCAAAACCGCCGTCGAGCTTTGCCTGATGGTATCGTATATCCTGGGCGGGGTCAACGATTTTATGAGAAAACAGGGTGATTAAAACAGTGATAACGCCCTTGTTCCTTTCAGAATTTTCCACAAGCGAGGATATGGTTTCCACTATATCCGACGGCAGGTCGTAATCAAAATTATTTGACGCGGCCTTTTCGGCGGATATTTCATATATTCTACGTAGTACTTCCTCGTGAGTCATTGCACGTTTCCTCCCAAAAAATTGGTTATCAAGCTCCTCAGCTACGGCCTCTATCATGGGAACACAAACGGAATTTCCTAATTGCTTATACTGCTCTCCCACGGCGCTGACCTTTTTATAATCCTCTGGAAAGCCCATAATCCGCCAACATTCATTCAGTGTTAATTTGCGTACACGGTTATCCTCGGTGAGGATAAAATAGCGCCCGGATGTTTCCTGCGACGGCAGCGTTGGGTGGATTCCCATCACTGAGTATATTCGGTTGGGCTGCTTGTGAACCCTGGACAGGTGCATGGTGCCGGGACGAACGCCGACCTTTCGGATGGATTTGTTTCTGTACCCGGCAAAAATCAGGCCCGAACCGGGCTGCTGCTTTGTTTGCTCCAGCAGGGTATATTCGCTTGGGTCGAGGTATTCAAAGTCGCCCTCTGCGTCCAAATAATCCAGCAATCTGCCGCGAGGAACCGTTTTTATTTTTTCAAAATCAAATTTTCCCTTTAAGGAGCCTATGATTATGATTCGTTCCCTGTTTTGAGGTACGCCAAAGTCCGCGCCGTTTAAAACCTTCCATTCCACGCAATAGCCAAGTGCTTCCAGTTTGTCAATAATCGTCGATAAGGTTTTTCCGTTATTGTGGTGGACTAAATGCTTTACGTTTTCGAGAAAAACGACAGGTGGTTTCTTTTCGTTGAGAATCCTGCATATGTCAAAAAATAAGGTTCCCCGCGTATCGTCAAATCCCCTTTGTTTTCCTGATATACTAAAGGGTTGACAGGGAAAGCCAGCGCATAATATATCGTGGTCAGGAATACTTGTCTCTTCAATTTTCGTAATATCGCCCTGAGGCATTTCATGGAAATTTTCGTTATAGGTTTTTCGACATTCTTCATCAATGTCGCAGGACATAACGCATTGAAAGCCTTGATGCTCCATGGCCAGACGAATACCACCTATCCCACAAAATAAATCAATAAATTTTATGCTCATTGGTCGAGTTCGCCTCCATTATCTTTTATACCAGCTCCCTCCCCATCAGCACCCCCATCACGGAGCTCATCATTAACCCCCGTGTCCAGCCGGAGCTGTCGCCCAGGCAGTGGAGGCCGGGGACGTTGGTGTTGAAATCCTTGTCCATGCGGATGCGGTTGGAATAAAATTTCAGCTCCGGGGAATAGAGCAATGTCTCATAGGCGGCGAAGCCGGGGACTACCTGATCCATGGCCTTGATGAAGTTTATAATATTAATCATGGCCCGGTAGGGCATGGCGGCGGTGATATCCCCGGCCACCACGTCCGGCAGGGTGGGGCGGACGTTGGAGCGGTCAAGCTCCTTCTGCCAGGTGCGCTTGCCGTCCAGAATATCCCCGAACCGCTGCACCAGTAGCTGGCCGTTTGCCAGCATATTGGTCAGCTCCCCCACCTTCTGGGCGTAGGCGATGGGCTGGTTGAAGGGGACGGAGAAGTTATTGGAGCAGAGAATGGCAAGATTCGTGTTCTCGCTTTTCAGCTCCTTATAGGAGTGGCCGTTGACCACGGCGAGACCGTTGTCGTAATTTTCCTGGGCCACGAAGCCCCCGGGGTTCTGGCAGAAGGTTCGCACCTTATTCTTAAAGGGGGGGCGGGTAGCCGATGAGCTTGGACTCGTAAAAGGCCCGGTTCACCGTCTCCATCACCTCATTCCGCACCTCCACCCGGACGCCGATGCCCACGGTGCTGGAGACGTGGTCGATGCCGTAGGTGGTGCAAAGCCCCTCCAGCCAGTCCGCGCCCCGGCGGCCTGTGGCTACCACGGTCTCCTCGGCATACAGCTCGAAGTCCTGGTGGCCGTCGGTATACGTCACGCCCCGGCACCGGCCCTCCCGGATGATCAGGCCCGTACACTCGGTCTGGAACAGGATCTCCACGCCCTTGTCCTGGAGCCAATGCTCGATGTCCTCATAGAGCTTGTGGGCCTTTTCTGTCCCCAGGTGACGGATGGGGCAGGACACCAGCTTCAGCCCCGCCTGGATGGCCCGGGTGCGGATTTGCTTGACCTCCTCCGTCTCCTCCAGGCCCTCTACATGCTGGTCGGCCCCAAATTCCAGGTAGATGCCGTCGGTGTAGCTTATGGTCTCCTGGGCCAGCTCCGCACCGATGAGATCGGGCAGGTCGCCCCCCACCTCGCAGGACAGGGACAGCTTCCCGTCCGAAAAGGCCCCGGCCCCAGAGAAGCCGGTGGTGATGGCGCAGTTGGGCTTGCAGTTTATGCAGCGATTGGTCTCCGCCTTGGGGCAGTGGCGCTGCTCCACGCTTTTGCCCTTTTCCATAATGGTTATTTTCTTCCCGGAACCCCGGCGGAGCATTTCAATGGCGGTGAAGATGCCCGCAGGGCCTGCGCCCACGATGACTACGTCTGTTTTATTCATAGCTGTATCATTCCTTTTCTAACTGGTGCAATGGCCGCCCCGATGTGCTATAATGGGGGCAGGCAGCTATGTCACCACTGTATATCGTGCCACCGGAAGTGTTTTTTGTCAAGAGGCGAGATTATGAATTTGTACTTTTTCGGACATTCGTATAAATACGCGGCGGAGCAGATGCTCCTGACCATGTTCCCCCAGGAGCGGCCCGTCTATCCCGATGGGGAACCCACCGGCGACCGGGGGGAGCTTTCCCTTTCGGCGGGGGAGGCGGCGTGCCGTCTGATCCGCCAGGGCCGGGCTTTTGAGGGGAAGGCCGTTGTGGAGCCATACGCAAACGACCGGGAGCGGGTGCGGATGGAGCAGCGGGCGGTGAAGCTGGCCTTCTACCGGGCGGCCCTGGCCTCCGGGGTTCCCCATCCGGCCTGGGGGGCGCTGACCGGGGTGAAGCCGGGAAAGCTGATGGCCCAGTATCTCCGGGCCGGGAAGGGCTGGGCGGATTTCGCCGCCGATTTCGACGTATCCCCCGACCGGGCCAGGCTGTGCCAGCGGACGGCCCAGGCGGCCCTGGACGCCAAGGCCAGCCTTTCGCCGGGGGATGTGGGGCTGTATGTGGGCATTCCCTTCTGTCCCACCCGGTGCGCTTACTGCTCCTTCATCTCCAGCGCCGTGGGGGGCAGCCGGGGGATGATAGAACCCTATTTAAACGCCCTGTCCCGGGA
>JAJQFY010000027.1 GCA_021200935.1 Oscillospiraceae bacterium | reverse complement strand
CGGGGTGGAATAGCGGGTGCGGGCGATCCAGGGATAGACCTTCTTCCCCGGCAGATGGCCGCCCTCGCCGGGCTTTGCCCCCTGGGCCATTTTTATTTGTATCTCCTGGGCGCTGCAAAGATACTCGCTGGTGACGCCGAAGCGGCCTGAGGCCACCTGCTTGATGGCGCTGTTTTTCTCTGTCCCCAGGCGCTCCGGCTCCTCGCCGCCCTCGCCGGAGTTGGATTTGCCCCCCAGCCGGTTCATGGCGACAGCCAGGCACTCGTGGGCCTCCTTGGAGATGGAGCCGTAGCTCATGGCCCCGGTCTTAAACCGGCGGACGATGGAATCCACGCTCTCCACCTGGTCGATGGGGACGCCCCCGTCCTCGGCCCAGGAAAACTCCATGAGACCCCGGAGGGTGTGGGGGCTGCGCTCCCGGTTCAGCCGGGCGGAATACTTTTTGAATTTCTCATAGTCGCCGTTCCAGGTGGCCTCCCGCAGGGTGACGACGGTCTCCGCGTCGAACAGATGCTCCTCGCTGCCCTCCCCGGAGCGGAGCTTGTGGAAGCCCACGCTGTCCAGGGTGGTGTCCACCCCCAGGCCCAGGGGGTCGAAGGCGTGGCTGTGGTGGTATTCCACCGCCGCGCCGACCTCCTCTATGCCGATGCCCCCCACCCGGCTGACGGTGCGGGTGAAGTACTTGTCTATTACGTCCTGGCGGATGCCCACAGCCTCAAAAATCTGGGCGGACTGATAGGACTGGATGGTGGAGATGCCCATTTTGGAGGCGATTTTCACAATGCCGTTTAAAATGGCCTTGTTATAGTCGTTGATGGCGGTATGCTCGTCCTTGTCCAGCAGGCCCCGCTGGATGCACTCCGCAATGCACTCGTGGGCAAGGTAGGGCTGGATGGCCCGTGCGCCGTAGCCCAGAAGCAGGGCGAAGTGATGCACGTCCCGCGGCTCCGCGCTTTCCAATATGATGGAGACGGAGGTGCGCTTTTTCGTGCGGATTAAATGCTGCTCCATGGCGGACACCGCCAGAAGGGAGGGGATGGCCACATGGTTCTCGTCCACCCCCCGGTCAGACAGCACCAGGATGTTGGCCCCCAG
This sequence comes from Oscillospiraceae bacterium, assembly GCA_021200935.1. GTDB lineage: Bacteria > Bacillota > Clostridia > Oscillospirales > Oscillospiraceae > CAJOIG01. The sequence continues at coordinate 9,448 of JAJQFY010000027.1, read as the reverse complement.
GCGGTACGCCTTGTCGCACTGGACGAACAGCCGGTCTAAGGCCCGCTCCAGCGGGGTATTTTTATAGTACAGGAGGCTCACGGTCTCCACATGGAACCCGTCCCGGTGCATGGCCTTGATTTTTATCAGGTCTACCCCGGTGAGGATGGGATTATTGATTTGCAGCACGTTGCAGTTGTCCGCGCTCTCCTCCAGCAGGTTGCCGTCCGAACCCACATAGACGGTGGTGTCGGTGACGCACTCCTCCCAGATGGCGTCGATGGGTGGGTTCGTCACCTGGGCGAACTGCTGCTTGAAGTAGTGGAACAGGGGCGGGTACTTCTCTGACAGGACGGCCAGGGGTACGTCGCTGCCCATGGCGGCGGTAGGCTCCGCGCCGGTGCGGGCCATGGGGAGGACGGAGTCCTTTACCTCCTCATAGGTGTAGCCGAAGGCCCGGTACAGCCGATCCCGCATGACCTGGGTGTGGGTCTGCACCCGCTGGTTGGGGATGGGCAGATCCTTGAGCTGAACCAGGTTCTGGTCAAGCCACTCCCCGTAAGGCTGGCGGGAGGCGTAATAGTCCTTCAGCTCGGCATCGGTGAGCAGACGGCCCCGCTTGGTGTCGATGAGCAGCATCTTCCCCGGCTGGAGGCGGCTTTTCTTTATAATATGCTCCTCCGGGATGTCCAGCACCCCCACCTCCGAGGAGAGGATGAGCCGGTCGTCGTCCGTCAGGTAATAGCGGGAGGGCCGCAGGCCGTTTCTGTCTAAAATTGCCCCCACCAGGTCGCCGTCGGAAAAGAGAATGGAGGCCGGGCCGTCCCACGGCTCCATCATGGTGGCGTAATAGCGGTAGAGATCCCGCTTCTTCCGGCTGATCTTTTTGTCGTTCTTCCACGGCTCCGGGATGGTGATCATCAGGGCCAGGGGCAGATCCATCCCGTTCATCATCAGAAATTCCAGGGTGTTGTCCAGCATGGCGGAGTCAGAGCCGCTGCTGTTGATAACCGGGAATATTTTGTCCATGTTCTCCCGCATGACGGCGGAGGACATGGTCTCCTCCCGGGCCAGCATACGGTCAACATTGCCCCGGATGGTGTTGATCTCCCCGTTGTGGAGAATCAGCCGGTTGGGGTGGGCCCGCTCCCAGCTTGGGGTGGTGTTGGTGGAGAAGCGGGAGTGAACCATGGCGATGGCGGAGGTGTATTCCTCGCTCTGCAAATCCTTGTAGAAGCCCCGAAGCTGGCTTACCAGGAACATCCCCTTATATACAATGGTGCGGCAGGAGAGGGAGGCCACATAGGTGTTGTCGTTGGACTGCTCGAAAACCCGCCGGGTCACATACAGCCGCCGGTCAAAGGGCAGGCCCGCTGCCACGTCCTTTGGCCGCTCCACAAACCCCTGCAAAATGCAGGGCATACAGTCTCTGGCCTTCTGGCCCAGGATCTCCGGGCAGATGGGAACCTCCCGCCAGCCCAGAAGCCTCATGCCCTCCTTTTCCACAATGATCTCGAACATCTTCTTGGCCTGGCTGCGCTTGACGCTGTTCTGGGGGAAGAAGAACATCCCCACCCCATAGTCCCGCGGCCCGCCCAGGGTGATGCCGCATTCCGCCGCCGCGGCCTTGAAGAAGGGATGGGACACCTGCACCAGGATGCCTACTCCGTCCCCGGTCTCCCCGGCGGCGTCCTTTCCGGCCCGGTGGGCCAGCTTTTCCACGATTTTCAGCGCGTCATCCACCGTCTGATGGCTGGGGCGGCCCTTGATGTCCACCACCGCGCCGATGCCGCAGGCGTCATGCTCAAAGCAGGGCCTGTAAAGCCGCTGCGCCTGCCGGGTCTGTGATGATTGCTCCATTGTCGTATCTCTCCCCTAGCTTAGTATCAACGCAAACTTATGACGTTTATAATAAAATATTATACCTCTTGCCTTATTGGATTGCAACACTTTTGCAGTGGGAACCATGCCCAAGAAACAGGGCTTTGCCGCCCCTGTTTTCCATCATTCCTACAAATTTTATCGTGACAGCCGGATTGTAGGTTGAAAAATCCAAAACAATTCCTTATACTAGACACCAATAATAACTTATGATTAGGAGCGACTGTCTGTCACTATATGAAAAGCTATGTAAAAATGACCGCCAAGGAGCGGGAGCGGGAATACGCCGCAGTGAAAAAGCAGTATGAGGAGCTGAAGGCCCTGGGCCGCCCCCTGGACATGAGCCGGGGCAAGCCCAACTCCGTTCAGCTCGACCTGTCCATGGGCCTGCTGGGCCAGGAGCCTACGGAGCTTATCATCACCTATAAGGGTACGGACGTGCGGAATTACGGCGAGCTGGCCGGGGTGGACGAGTGCAAGCAGCTTTTTGCGGATCTTCTGGGCCTGGAGCAGAAAAACATCATTATGGGCGGCCAGTCCAGCCTTTCCCTTATGTACGACTGCGTGGTGCGGGCCCTCCTGCTGGGGGTCTACAACGGCAGCAAGCCCTGGAGCCAGCAGGGAACCATTAAGTTCCTCTGCCCCGTCCCCGGCTATGACCGGCACTTTGCCATCTGCCAGGAGTTCGGCATAGAGATGATCAATATCCCCATGACCGCCGACGGGCCGGACATGGACATGATAAAGCAGTATGTGGAGTCCGACCCCCAGGTGAAGGGGGTGTGGTGCGTTCCCAAGTATTCAAACCCCACCGGCATTACCTATTCGGACGACACCGTCCGGGCCTTCGCCGCCCTGAAGCCGGCGGCGGACGACTTCCGCATTTTCTGGGACAACGCCTACATCGTCCACTGCTTTGAGCGGGAGGACGACCACCTTCTGAACATCTTCGACGCCTGCAAAGAATACGGCTCGGAGGACATGGTCTATGAGTTCACCTCCACCAGCAAGGTGACGTTTTCCGGGGCGGGCCTGGCCGTGCTGGCCGCCAGCGAGGGGAATGTCAAATTCCTGCTGCGCCAGATGAGCGTGCAGACCCTGGGCTACGACAAGATAAACCAGCTCCGCCATGTAAAGTTTCTCAAAAGCGTGGAGGGCATTCAGGCCCATATGCGCCGCCAGGCCGCCCTGCTCAAGCCAAAGTTTGACTGCGTCATCGGCTATCTCCAGCGGGAGATCACCCCCCGGGACATCGGCTGGTGGCACACGCCCAACGGGGGCTATTTCATCGCCTTCGCCGGTCTGCCCAACACCGCCAAGCGCTGCGTGGAGCTGTGCGCGGAGGCATCCCTTCTCCTGACCCCCGCCGGAGCGCCCTTCCCCTACGGCAAGGACCCGGAGGACAACACCATCCGCATTGCCCCCTCCTACCCCGACATCCCCTCCCTGGCCTCCGCCATGCAGCTATTCTGCATTGCCCAGCGCATGGCCGCGCTGGAATCGCTGGGGTAAAACGGGGGGAAAGCGGCCTTTTCGCGCCTTGACTTTTTCTCCGAAAAAATGATAAAATACAGACGTAATAAGCCATCGGAAGAAAGACAACAGGATGCTTCATTACCTCTATTCAGGCGGACGCCGTAATAGGAGATTGGGCTTTTGCCGGAGGGAGGTGCAGAGACGAAAAGGATTCAGGCTGCCTGCATTTGCCAGACGCTGCATTTTACCCTAAAGGAGGATTTGGGGCGGGATTATGCCGCGAAGCTGGTGCAGGAAGAGGTCGAGCATTATAAGAATACCCTGGACAAAAACAGGACGCAGTATAGAATCGTGGAGCAGACCCAGGAGGCTGACGGTTCCATTATACTGAAGGTCATTAAACAGTATAATAACAGTCCTGTGGGCGATTACTTAAACGTGTAAATCCCCCTGTAGGAAACGACCCAAGACGGCGGAAAACCAGCGGTTTCTTTGCCGCCTTGGGCCGTTTCTTTCCCTGACGCGGGAGAAAAAATCTTGACTTTGCCGTCGGGGCCGTGGTATAATTTTAAGAAAATTTAATAACGCATGAACGACACAAGTTGTGCTTTGCACGTAAATCTGATTACGGTACCATGTAATACATCAGATGAGCGGGCAATGCCGCTTGTGTTTTTTTGCGCGCAAAAAGGAGAATAAATATGCCAAGAAACCAGTTTCAGCGAATGATTTTTGCCCTTATTACCGTAATTATCACCGTCCATGGCTATGTGTTTTACAGCCTGTATGTGGTAAATGGCGCGACGCTTATGGAGGTCAACGGCGCGGACAGTGTGCTGCACGCCATCAGCGCCCAGGGGGGCGTGTATATGTTTGGCCGGATGCTCCCCATCTGGGCCATTATTTTGGTGGAGTTCTGCTTTGCCTATGCCCTGGAGTGTCTCATGGGCAGCCCCTGCTCCTTTAAGCTGGCCGCGAAATGCTTCGACCCCAAGACCACCCACCCGGTCATCTTCGAGAGCGCCATCATCTGCGCCACCGTGGGCCTGATGTGTCCCACCATGAGCTTTCTCGCGGCCTGCTTCTATTATCCGTATTACAGCGGCTTCCACCTGCTGACCCTGCTGGCCAACTGGCTGAAGCTGGTGTGCTTTAACTTCCCCTTCGCCTTCTTCACCCAGCTCTTTTTCATTCAGCCCCTGGTGCGAACCATCTTCAAGCTCCTGTTCCGCAAGGACATAAAGGCCCGGCAGTAAATCGTAAAAACCAGCCCTTCATTCTGAACGGCTGGTTTTCCTTTTCGGGATGGAAATCATGCAAATCCCGGCGACGGATATGCCCACGCCCACGCCGATGCCTGTCAGCACGGTCATTGTCTGGAAAAATTCTCCGTCGCCCCCAAATTGCAGAATCATGGCGATTTCCAGGGACAGCAGAGATACCAGGGCGGTGACAAGGCTGATGAGCTTGGAGGCCATCAGTGCGGGGGCGTTCCAGTGCCGGTATTTGACAAGGGTTATGACGGCCATAACCACGCGATAAAAGGTGTAGGCGGCCACGGCGTAGATGAGATAGCCCGCGTAGTGAACGGACTGATTTCCCGCCACCGCCAGCATAACGATGCCAAATAAAATCCCATTCATCAGAAGCAGCAAAATGCCGCAGGCCCGGCATCGCCTTCGGCCCGTTTTTCCGCCCGTCCCCGATCCCGTGCCTCGCGCAGCAGCATAAGGCGGATCAGCGTCAGCAGGATATAATAAAAGCCCAGGGTGATAAACCAGTAGGACTGATAATACAGGCCGCAGAAAATTTCCCACAGGGCATAGAGAAAATTCAGCGCGAAGGAGCCAAGCAGGGACAGAAAGGCCCGGAGCTTGGCGTCCGAAAAATACAGGTGAATCACGGGATTTTGGCGGAGGCGTTCCTTCCATTTTTTCATGCGTCACCGCCGGATCACGTTCATCATAATTCTGGCAATATCGTCCAGAGACTCCCGGCAGTCTGAAAGCAGCCAGCGCTTGACAATGCCCATCGTCCCTTCAATATAAAAGGAAAGCATATAGCCCCGGTCTTCTTCAGGAACCTGATGGCGGGCCAATATCTGATCGAGTATATCGCCCAACAGGGCGGCGTAGGTCTTTTCTGTCTGCATGACCTGGGGATTTTTCAGTAGCCTTTTGTAGACGGGATAATTGACTGACACGGCCAGCAGCCCCACAAGTCCAACGATGATGCCCGCCGTCATAGTTCCCGCGCCGGGCGCGCCAATCACCTGCATGGAAAGGCACATTCCGACGCCGACCACCAGCGTTCCCAAAATGCCAAAGGTATAGGCGAAAACATTCGCCGGGAGCTTGGCCCGCCTGTCCAGCTTTTTCAGGGCCACCACCTTGGAGGTGTCCTTGGGGGCATATTCATTGGCCAGCGCCTCGGCGTAAATCTTGTCTGTGTTCATGGTGTGAACCTCCTTGTTTTGATGGGTTCATTATAGAAGATTCAGCGGCGAAACAGAACGACAGGGAGGGGCGTCGGCGTCGTTTTGAAAAAAGTTTTATCAATTCCAATATACCACAGCCAGGCCGCAGCGTAAAGACACCCACACGTCATGGCGAGAAAAAACAGACGGAGCTGTCCAGGACAGCCCCGTTTGTTATCATGGGAAGTTTTTCTTTTACGCGCAGTAAATAGCCTCCAACTGGGCGTCGGTCAGCTCTACGCCGTACATGAAGCTAAAGTAGTCGCTGACCACCTCGGTCAGGTCATAGCTCACATAGTCGGCATAGCAGATGGCGGCGCAGTACAGGCAGCCAAGGACACGCAGGCTGTTGGGGGAGCGGTCAAACCAGTTCTGGGGCAGCAGGGGGATGGAATACACGTCCCCGTTTTGCACGGCGGTGATGCCGGACCAGGCGTCGGAGGTGGTGATCTCCTGATAGGCGGGAACCAGCCAGACGAAAATATAGTCAGGATCCCACTGGACGACCTGCTCCAGCGTGACCTCCTCCAGACCGCCCATGCTGGTCATGGAGATGTCATCGCCCACGCAGTTGGTCAGGCCGCAGAACTCGAACACGGCGGCGTGCATGGAGCCGACAGCCTCGGTGAACAGGCCGGTGGCCTGCTCGGCGTAATAGAAGGTGGGAACGTCCCCGGCAGCGGCGGCGGCCTCAGCGGCCTCCGTTACCATATCCAGCAGGCTCTGAATGTAGACGGACACCTCATAGCCACGCTGGGCGTTGCCGAACCACAGGCCGATGTTGGCGGCACATTCAGCGGAGTCCGCGATGTCGCGGCTCAGGCAGACCACGGGGATGCCGTATTCCTCGGCCATCTCGTCCGCAGAGGCGATAGTGGAGGCCAGGCCCTCCTCAGAGCAGTCGAAGGTGTTGATGATGACGTCCGGGCTGACCACCAGGATGTTCTCCTCGTTGGCGGTGCTGGTGCCGTAGTTGCCGCCCACTGTCTCCAGATCGCGGACGGACTCAGGGTAATAGGCCAGGGCCTCCTCGGTGAACTCAGCCGCCCAGCCCACGAGCTGCTCCGGCACGATGGCGCACAGCCAGCCCTCGGCGGTGGGGCTGGAGTTCCAGATGACAGGATTGGCCTTGAAGGTGACTTCCCGGCCCGCCATGTCCACGATGGTGACATAGCCGTCCTCGTCCGGCTCCAGATCCTCCACGGTGACGGTGGTCTCCTGGGCCTCCTCCCCTTCGGCGGCTTCCTCGGCGGCGGCCTCCTGGGCGGCCTCTTCTGCGGCCTGGGCTTCCGCAATGTAGGCGTCCAGGGTGTCCTGGAGAGTGTCGGCCTGATCCTGGATGGCGTCAAGCTGGGCGGAGATGTCGGCGGAGCCGCTGCATCCCGCCATCATGCACAGACACAGGGCCAGGGCCAGCACGGCGGCAATGATTTTCTTCATGGTTTTCATTTTGTTATCCTTTCTTTGAAATTTTGAAATATATCTCCTCGCGCAGTGCGCGTTGGAAGCAAAGCTATTCCATCAGGGGGACGCAGCCCCGCACCAGACGGCCATTGGCCTGGGCCGTGGTAATACAGACGTCGATGCCGTAGGCCCGGCGCATATTCTCCGGGGTCATGATCTCCTCCGGCGGGCCGGAGAGCATTTCCCGCTCCCTGGTCAGCAGCAGCACCTGGGTGCCGCACAGGAACACATGGTCCGGGGTGTGGGTGGTCATGACCACGATGATCCCCTGGGCCGCCAGGGACTGCACAGTTTTCAGCACCATGGCCTGGTTGGCGAAATCCAGATTGGCCGCAGGCTCGTCCATAAGAAGGATCTTCGGCTCCTGCACCAGCGCCCGCGCAATCAGCACCATCTGCCGCTCCCCGCCGCTGATGCGGGTGTATATCTTATCCCCCAGATGGGCAATGCCCAGGGCCTCCAGTGTCTGATCCGCCAGGGCGTAGTCCCGCTCCGTAGGGGCGCTCATGATGCCCAGATGGGCCGTCCGGCCCATGACCACCACCTGCTGCACCGTGTAGGGGAAGGGGGGAATGTGGGACTGGGGGACAAAGCCCATAAGCTGGGCCTTTTTCCGGGCGGGCCAGCGCAAAATGGACGCGCCGTCCACCGTCACGTCCCCGCCCATGGCGGGAAGCAGCCCTATCAGGGTCTTGAACAGGGTGGTTTTTCCCACCCCGTTGGGGCCGAGAATACACAGCACCGCGCCGCTTTCCGCGGCGAAATCCAGGCCGGTCAAAACCGGCGCGTTTCCATACCCGCAGCACAGCCCCTCCGCAGCAAAGTTCATATTGATTACCTCCCCCCGTCAAGGTGATACAGCACTGCCCGCGCCAGCACAAAGGTTTTGAATCATTTTTGGCCGCGGCGTGTACGTGGACAAAAATTCCGCTCGGACCGAGAGTGTGCGAGGTGTCCGCCTTTGGCGGACGCCGAGTGCGCGGGTCGGGCCGCTTTCATTTTTGATAAAAAGCTTGCTTTTTATCAAAAATGAGGATCATAGCCAGCTCTCCCTTCCCTTGACTAGCAATATCAGGAAAAATGGTGCGCCGATCAGGGCGGTCAGGATGCCGATGGAGACCTCCACCGCGAAAAATATCCGGGTGATGTTGTCCACCAGCATTAGGAAAATGGCCCCACCCATGGCGGAGGCTGGCAGGAGATATTTGTAGTCCGGCCCCACCAGAAAGCGCATGAGATGGGGGATCACCAGCCCGATCCAGCCCACCATGCCGCAGCCCGCCACAGAGGCGGAGGTAGCCAGGGTGGCGCAGCCGATCATCACCAGCCGCACGGCCTTCACGTTCACCCCAAGAGTCTGGGCCTCCTCGTCCCCAAAGGACAGCAGGTTCAGTCGGTAGGACAGAAGCAGCGGGGGAATCAGGCCGATGATCACCGGCGCCATTAAAATGGGCAGGGCGCTGAGCTTTATGCTGGCCATGCTCCCCATGAGCCAGAAGGTGATCTCTCCAAGCTGGCTGTCTGTATCGGCCAGGAGCTTTGTGATGGAGACCCCGGCGGAAAACAGGGAGGACACCACCATCCCCGTCAGCACCAGGGTTGTGGTGTTGTTCTCCCGGCGGGAGACAATGGAGCTGATGGCCAGGGTCAGCACCACCGCCGCGATGCCGCATATAAAGGCGGAAATCTGCTGCACCAGAATGGAGGCGGACAGCAAAATGGACACACAGGCCCCGAAGGCCGCCCCGGAGCTGGCCCCCAGCAGGTCGGGGGACACCATGGGGTTGTGGAATATCCCCTGATAGGCGGCCCCGGAGACGGACAGGGCCGCCCCCACAAAAATGCAGGCCGTCAGCCTTGGCAGACGCACGTTCATAAAGGCCACCCAGCCGTTGTGGGTGTATTCCGTGGAAAAGCCCAGCAGGGAGCCGAGAATCTGGAAAATCTCATGGAGGGACAGGGGGTATATCCCCTGGGTCATGGAGATAAGGAAAATGGCCACCATAGCCACAAACAGCCCTGTGAGCATCAGCCCAAGCTGCCTGCGGCGGGCCCTGTTGTTTACCGGCAGCGTGGTCACAGCGCCGCCCCCTTTCTGATATACAAAAACAGCGCCCGCGAAAAGAACCGAGAAGCTCGGACTTACGCAAACGCTGCAAAACTTTAAAAAGA
>JAJQFY010000180.1 GCA_021200935.1 Oscillospiraceae bacterium | reverse complement strand
ACAGGGTTCCGGCCCGCAAAAGCTCCAGGGCGGCGGCGTTGGGGGCCTGGCTGTCCATATTACTGCGCCGCGCCCCCTTTTCCACCACCACCCGGTCATAGCGGGTTTTCCGCCGGGGGGGGGCGGGGGCGGCCTGGGAATCGGCAAGATAGACCGCCGCGCCGGGAACCAGAAGCTCCCGGCAGCGGCCTGTATTTTTCACATGGACGGTCTCGGTTTTGCCGTCCAGGGCAACATGGGCGATGAAGCGGTTGGGCCGGTCTATGAACCGGGCGGGGACGACGCGGGGGTACTCCATCAGCGCACCGCCTGGAGGAGCTTTTTGGTATACTCCTGCTGAGGGTGGTCGTAGACCTGCTCCACCGGCCCCTCCTCAATGATGTGGCCGGACTCCATGACCATGACCCGGTCGCAGATGGAATAGATGACGTTCAGGTCGTGGCTGATGAAAAGATAGCTCAGATCCAGCTCCCGCCGGAGATCCCAGAGAAGGTCTAAGATCTGGGCCTGGATGGTGACGTCCAGGGCGGAGACCGGCTCGTCCGCCACGATGAATTTTGGCCGCTGAATCAGGGCCACGGCGATAGAGACCCGCTGGCGCTGGCCGCCGGAAAGCTCCCGTGGCCGCCGACTGGCGTAGTCCCGCTCCAGGCCCAACCGCTCCAGCATATCCAGCACCCGGCGCTTCCGCTCGGCGGCATCGTATTTGCCGAAGACCCGGAGGGGTTCCTCCAGAATCCAGCCCACGGTTTTGGCGGGGTTTAAGCTGCTGAAGGGGTCCTGAAAGACCATTTGGGGCCGCTTGGTGTGGTGGGTGATCCGGCCCTGGACGGCGTCGGGGGGGAGCATCCCCAATATAGCCTTGGAGAGGGTGGATTTGCCGCAGCCGGACTCCCCCACCAGGCCCAAAATCTCCCCCTGGTGCACCTGGAAGGAGACGTTTTCCACGGCGGCGAAGGTGCGGCCCCGGCCAAAGACGTTTTTGTCCCGATAGGTGACGGACAGGTTTTCAACTTCCAGCACAGGCTCATTCATGGCGTTTCCTCGTGGGGATGGCGGCGATGAGCCGCCGGGTGTATTCGTCCTGGGGGTTTTGGAACACGTCCGCTGTCCGGCCCCGCTCCACGATTTGGCCCCGGTACATGACGGCCACGCTCTCGCACAGGCGGCGCACCACAGACAGGTCGTGGCTGATCAGCAGAATCCCCACCCCGTACCGGCGGCTGATATCCCCCAGCAGGGCCAGGATCTGGGCCTGGACGGTGACATCCAGGGCGGTGGTGGGTTCGTCGCAGATGAGGAGCTTGGGGTGTATGACCATGGCGGCAGCGATAATGGCCCGCTGGCGCTGGCCGCCGGAGAGCTGATGGGGGTATTTTTCATAGGTACGGGGCGGGTCGGGCAGACCCACCTGCTCCATGGCCTCCAGGGCCAGGGCCTTCCGCTCCTGGGGGGGCAGGTCTGTATGGAGGTGCAGCACCTCCTCCACCTGGCGGCCCACCTTCATCAGGGGGTTCAGGCTGGTCATGGGTTCCTGGAACACCACGCCGATATCCCGGCCCTGGACGGCCCGCAGCTCCTGGCGGGGGCAGCTCAGCAGATCCCGGCCCTCGAACAGGGCCTGGCCGGACAGCTCCACCCGGCTGCGTTCTATCAGGCCGGAGATAGCCATAGCGGTGACGGTTTTGCCGGAGCCGGACTCCCCCACCAGGCCCAGCCGTTCGCCAGGGGCCATGGAAAGGCTGACGCCGCTGACGGCCTCCCGCTCCGCGCCCAGGAAGCGGACGTGCAGATCCTTCAGCTCAAGCATCGTACTGCCCTCCCAATCCGTCGCTTAAAAGGCCGAAGCCCAGCACCAGCAGAATGATGACGATACCCACGGACAGGGCGTACCAGGGGGCGGACATCAGGTAGGTCTGTGCCTCGCTGAGCATACGGCCCAGGCTGGGGTCCGGGGGCTGGACGCCCACGCCCAGGTAGCTCATGGACGCCTCCGCCAGCACGGCGTTATTGAAGCCGATGGCCACCGTGGACAGCAGCACCGGCACAATGTTCGGCATGATATGGACGAACAATATCCGCATATCCCCCACCCCCATGAGCTTGGCGCTGCGGACGTAGTCCATGCTTTTCTGCTTGGCCACCTCGGAGCGGACGATGCGGGAGAAGCTGGGGATGAACAATATCCCCAGGGCCAGGATGATTTTGTACTTGCCGGAGCCGAACAGGGCGATCAGCACCAGGGCCAGCAAAATGCTGGGGAAGGCGGCGATAGCGTCGCAGATCCGCATAAGCACCTCGTCCAGCCAGCCCCCGTAGTACCCGGTCAGGCCGCCGATGATCATGCCGACCACCAGGCCGATGGCCACCGTGGCGGCGGCGATGGCGAAGGTGGCCCCGGCCCCCTCCACCACGCGGGAGAAGATGTCACGGCCAAAATTATCCGTCCCCAGCAAATGGGCCAGGCTGGGGCTTTGCAGCTTGGCGGAGCCATCCATGGCGTTAGGGTCATAGGGCGTCCAGAAGGCCCCTATGATGATGATAAGAAGCATGGCGGCGGTGATAATAGCCCCGGCCCGCAGCGTTTTATTTTTTTTTGAAGTTATCATATCGTAGCAAAAGAGAACCGTTTCTGAATGAAAAGGGCCTCGCAGAGTTTGCGCCCGCAGGCGCAAATAAAGTTGGATCATTTTTTGCCGCGGCGTGTACGTGGCAAAAAATTCTTCTCGGCCTGGGACTGCCGCCCGCAGGCGGTGTGCAAACGCGCAACCGTGCGTAGCACGGCTCTTAGCGCGTGCAGTGCGCGAGGTGGCCGCCATTGGCGGACGCCGACTGCCGCCCGCAGGCGGCGTGCAAACGCGCAACCGCGCATAGCGCGGCTCTTAGCGCGTGCAGTGCGCGGGTCAGGCCGCTGCTCCCTTCATTTTGATAAAAAGCTCGCTTTTTATCAAAATGAGCCTAGCTCAATCTGACCCGCGGGTCGATATACTGGGTGACGATGTCCGCCAGGTAGTTCATAAAGACCACCACAAAGGCGATAATCACCACGATGCACTGCACCACAGGGTAGTCCCGGTTGCTGATGCTGGAAAGGAGAAGCCTTCCCAGGCCCGGCAGGGCGAACACCTGCTCCACGATGATGGACCCGGCCACGATGTCCGCCAGGGTCATGGCGAGAAACGTGACCACCGGCAGCAGGGCGTTTCGCAGCACATGGCCCCGGATCACCCCCCAGCGGGAGTTCCCCCGGCTGTAGGCGGTGCGGACATAGTCCTGGTTCATCTGGGCGATAATGGACGAGCGCAGCAGCTTTGTCGCCATGGCGGCCTTGGGGATGGCAATGGCAAGGGCCGGGAACACCAGATACCCCAGGCAGCCCCAAAAGCTGTCGGAGAAGCTGACGAAGGCCCCCGGCACAAACAGCTTCAAAACCAGGCCGAACACATAGGTAAAGAGGATCCCCAGAAAGAAAGGCGGAATGGCCATGAACACCTGGTTCATGGCCACGAACGCCCGGTCTGCCCGGCTGCCCTGATAACGGGCCAGCGTAACACCAAGAGGGATGCTGATGCCAATCACCATCAGCCAGGCCATCAGGGACAGGGCCGCCGTGACGGCGACCTTCCCCTCAATGACCTCACTGACGGGCGTGGAATAGCTGTAGCTGGTCCCCATATCCCCTGTGACGAAGCCGGCGAGCCAGTTCCAGTAGCGCACAAAGACATTCCCGGTCAGGCCAAGCTCCTCCCGAAGGGCCGCCGCCCGCTCCGGCGTATAGTCGGTGCCGAGCATACGGGCGGTGGGGTCCCCCGGAATGATTTGGAAGGCCAGGAAGGCCAGAAGGGATATGACAAGCAGGGTAACGAGCAGTACCCCAGTTTTTTTGATTATATAGTACACGATTTACCCAATGAGATAGACGGTGGACATATCCATGACGTACAGGGGGTAGAACTCATACCCGCCCACATTCGTCTGCATGACCACAAACTCTGCCAAATCCTGAATATAGACGTTGGCCGCCTGCTGGGTCAGAATGGTCTGGCACTGCTTGAACAGGTCGATCTGGGTGGCCTCGTCCACCGTAGCCACCGCTTCAGCGTAGGCGGCGTCGTACTCATCGTTATAGAAGCTGATGAAGTTTTTGGCGCTGTCGCTGGTGAAGCGGGAGAGCATGGCGGAGGCGGTCAGGGTGGAGGCGTCAAAGCCGTTGATGGTGGCCTGGAAGTCCCGGCCCTGGTATACGTCGGAGTACCAGGTGGAGGCGTCCATCTGCTCAATCTCCACGGTGACGCCAATCTGCTTGAGCTGCTCCACAATGACCTGTGCGGCGTTCACATGGGGGGTATAGCTGGGCACCACCGCGATAGAGAAGGTGAACCCGTCCGCATACCCGGCCTCAGCCAGAAGCTCCTTGGCCTTTTCGATGTCGGTCTCGTAGTAGTCGGTGAGGCTGTCGTCGAAATACTTGGAGAAGGCGGGGTACATACTGCTGCCCAGGGCGGTGCCGTACCCGTCCCCGGCCAGGTCGATGATCTCATACTTGTCGATGGCGTAGCTCAAAGCCTGCCGGACAAGGATGTTGTCGAAGGGTTCCACGGCGTTATTGAGGTACAGGGCCTGCACCAGGTTCATGCTGCCCTCCAGCACGGTCAGGCCGGAAAGCTCCGCCGCCTGGCTGGCGTCCAGATGGGCGGCCAGGTCGATGGCCCCGGACTGGAGGCTCATCACCATGGTCTGGCTGTCCTCAATGACCTGGAATGTCACCTTATCGAGATAAGGCTCCTCTCCCCAGTAGTCCTCAAACTTTTCGATGACCACGTTCTCCTGCACGGTGCGGGAAACGAATTTAAACGGCCCGGTGCCGATCAGCTCCTCGTCGGGGTCGTTCCCCTCCGGGATGATGGCGGCGGTCATATAGGCCAGAAATTCCGTGTCCGGGGCGGACAGGGTGACGACGGCAGTGCTGTCGTCCGTGGCTTCCACGCTGGCGATGCCGGACAGGGTAGTCATTAAAGGCTCCCCGGTGTCCAGGCCCGCAGCCCTGGTCAGCGAATATACAATATCCCCGACCGTTACCGTTTCCCCGTTGTGAAACTTGACGCCCTCACGCAATGTGAAGGTATACACGTCAGCGGTTTCGTTCACGGTGTAGCTTTCGGCGACGGCGGGGATGAGATTTCCTTCCGTGTCGGGCTTTACAAGCCCTTCAAAGATATTAAATAGGACTTCTCTCGTTCCTGCCAACGACGATGAAACGTGTGGGTCAAGACTGCTGTCCAGTTCTGCGGCGATGCCTACGGTGATCTCTCCTCCGTAAACAGGCTCGCCGGTGGAGCCGGTGGTTTCCTCGGCTGTGTCCGTCTCCGCCGGTGCGGCGGTCTCGGCTTCAGCCGTCTCTGACCTGGTATCCCCCTGGGCTGACTCGCCGCCTCCGCATCCGCAGAGTGCCGCTGTCATAAGGGCCGCCAGAATCAGAGCGAGAATACGACTTTTCATAACGATAGTATTTCTCCTTTTTGGCTCCAATATGAAATTTTCTCTTGGCCCCCAGAGAATACCACAAAAAGAACAGCCCGTCAAGGATTTATGCAAAATAAAAGTAAAGCAGCCGCAAAGACCTTACACCGACCGATGAGATGCCGCGCCGGGAGCGGCATCCCTCAAACCTTTACACCCAGCGCCTCCGGGGAGGGGAATTTCCCCACCGCTATCCTCTCGATACCCTTGCCGTCCCCCCATATAAGGCTTGGCGAAGAAAAATTCCCTTTTACTCCTCCTGCGGCTATTTTTCAAAAACATCGCATTAATGTACATAACGGAAAATATATTTAAAAAGAAATTCTCTGGCCAGGTATGCACGGTCGTCCCCGTATTGCGAAAATAATGCTGTACCAATGGGGAGAAACTATGTTATAATTAGAATCATGGCATTTGCTGTCAAACAAAGAAGAATAAATCAAGAGGAAGGCAACCAATCATGCTGCGATTTTTTCTCGCCCTCTGGGCCGCCAAGCTGGCCGCCTGGATTATGAAGCTGCGGGGACAGGAGCGGAACGACTGGCCGGGGCTTCTGGCCGTTAAGCTCTGCCCGGATTTCCTGGCCCGCGTCCGCAAGCCGCCCCTGGTGATCACCGTCACCGGCACCAACGGCAAGGGAACCACCGCCGCCCTGATCTGCAACCGGCTGGAGGCGGAGGGGCGCACCGTATCCTTTAACGACTGGGGGGCCAATCTGTCCGCCGGGTTCGCCCTGAACCTGATGCGCTGCGTGAACCCGTTCAACCGCTCGGTGAAGGACGTATCCGTTTTGGAGGCGGACGAGCGAACCCTGGACGTGTCCATGGGGCAGATTCGGCCCAACTATATCCTGGTGACAAACCTCGCCAAGGACTCCCTCCGGCGAAACGCCCACCCGGAATTTATTTTTGATATAGTGGATAGGACGTTTTCTATTCTGGGGGGGGTAACACTACCGCTATATTAAACGCCAACGACCCCATCAGCTCTCAGCTCGCCCGCAACTGCAAGCGGGTGTTTTTTGGCGTGGGTGACATCCATACCCATCCTTACGAGAACATGGCTATGGACATCACGGTCTGCCCCCGCTGCGGGGGCCGATTCGCTATCACGCCCGGCTGTATCGGCAGTTTGGGGATTTTTATTGCCCTGACTGCGATTTCAAAACCCCGGAGGCCAAGTATTTCGTCACCGCCGCCGACCTGGCCGCCGGTCAAATGACGGTGTCGGAGGCCGGGCAGGAGCAGGTGTACCCCCTGATTTCCGACACGGTGTACAACATCAGCAACGTCCTCTCCTTCGTGGCCCTGATGCGGGAGCTGGGGACGAGCCGGGAGGCCCTGGCGGCATTTTTGCGAACCCAGCAGGTAACGCGGTTCCGGGAGACCTGTGTGGAGTACGGCGGGGTGCGGTATTACACCTACGCCGCCAAGGGGCAGAGCGTCAGCGCCGCCTCCACGGTGTTTGAGTACCTGGCCGCCGAGCCGTCCCGGAAGATGTTGGTGCTGGTCATGGACGAGATGCAGGACAGAAACCACGCCACAGAGACCCTGACCTGGCTCTACGAGACGGATTTTGAGCTGCTGAACAGCCCCAACATCCAGCAGATCGTGGTCGGGGGCCATATGTTCCTGAACCACCGGCTCCGGCTTCTTCTGGCCGGGGTGCCGGAGGAGCGGCTGGTGTGCATGGAGGACGAGAGCCGGATTCCCGACTATGTAAAGGTAGACGGGGCGGAGCGGGTGTATGTGCTGTTTGAGGTGGATTTCCCCACCAAGGCGCGGAACATCCGGGACGCCATCATTGAAAAGCAGAAAGGGAGGAAGCAGCCGTGAAAAAAATTGAATTGCTGTTCCCGGAGCTGTGCAATCTATATGGGGAGCGGTATAACGTCACCTATTTGCAGCGGTGCTGCCCGGAAGAGATTCAGGTGATTGAGACGAATCACAAGGACGAACCGGCCTTCGCCGCCGGGGACGTGGACATGGTCTATCTGGGCTGCATGACAGAGCGGAAGCAGGAGACGGTGCTGTCCCTTTTGCGGCGCTATAAGCACCAGCTTCAGGCGCTGATGGATAAAAATGTGCTGTTCCTGGCCACGGGAAACGCGGTGGAGCTGTTTGGCCGGGAGATCCGGGACGGGGAGCGGGCCATAGAGGGGATGGGCCTGTTCGACTTCTGTTCCGTCCGCTATATGAAGGAAACCCGCCACAACTCCCAGTTTATCGGCGTATGGGACGATTTGACCCTGCTGGGCCACCGAAGCCAGTTTTCCTTTTCCTACGGGGATTTTGAGGAGAGCTTCATTCACATTCAGCGGGGCATTGGCATGAACCCGGACACAGACAGGGAGGGCCTGCATATCAATAACTTTTTCGCCACCTACTCCCTGGGGTCCTTTCTGATTCTGAACCCACATTTCGCAAAGCGGCTGCTGGAAAAGCTGGGCCTTGCCCCCCCCGCCTGTGCTTTGAACAGGAAATTACAGAGGCCTATGACTACCGGCTGGCGGAGCTTACCAGGGCCATGCCCCTGCGGAAGGAAGGAGACAATCACCCATGAGCAGACTGCGCTTTTTGCTGAAACGGATGAAAAGCACCAATTACCGGGGCTTTATCGACGCGGCCAGACGCGTCAGCAAAATCAATCACCGGCCCTGGCCCGTCAATCTGGCGGACTGTCTTCTCTGCACCGCCAGGTACGGCTCCGGCCATGTGGACTACGAGACCTTTGAAATGTACGCCATGACGGCCCAGGAGCAGGCCAATGTCCTCACCATCGGCAAAAACAGCGAGCTTGTCCGGCGGCTGAACGACCGGGAGAAGATGGTATATTTCGAGGACAAGGCGGTTTTCAACCAAAAATTCGAGAAATATCTCAAGCGGGACTGGATTTGTCTGAAGGATTGTACCTTTGAGGACTTCTCCCAGTTTCTCCAGGGCCGGGAGAAGGTCATCACAAAGCCCCTGGATTTGAGCTGCGGCAAGGGAGTAGCCGTCTACTACACGGCAGCCCAGGAACCCAGGGCGCTGTATGACCGGCTGATGGCGGACAGGGCCTTTCTCATAGAGGACGTGGTGGTACAGTGCGGCGCCATGGCCTCCCTCTGCCCCTCCTCTGTGAACACCGTCCGGCTCGTCACCATCCTGAACGGGGACGAGGTGAGCATTGTGGCCGGGTGCGTCCGCATGGGCCGGGGCGAGTCCGTGGTGGACAACTTCAACCACGGGGGCATCGCCGCCAACATCGACACCAGCCGTGGCGTTTTGTGTACGGACGGCTACGACAAGTACCGGGCCACCTACCCTGTCCATCCCGACACGGGAACGGCTATCAAAGGATTCGTTATCCCCCAGTGGGAGGAGATTAAGGCCCTGGTGACAGCAGGCGCCAGGGAGGTGCCGGAGGTGCGCTATGTAGGCTGGGACGTGGCCGTCAGCCGGGACGACGGCCCCGTCTTCATCGAGGGCAACGCCTTCCCCGGCCAGGATCTGACCCAATACCCCAAGCTAAACCTGGGCACCTACAGCGTCATGCAGGCCGCGATAAAATAAGAAAAACCCTGTAGTTATTGAAACTACAGGGTTTTCTGTTGGCGGAGAAGGAGGGATTCGAACCCTCGATACCCTTTTGGGGTATACACGATTTCCAATCGTGCGCGCTCGACCTGGCTACGCGACTTCTCCAGAGCGATGGGATTTAGGTGCTATTCAATTCAAGCCTTGTTATTATACTCAAATTCCACCGTAAAGTCAAGAGAAATTTTTCGGGTATACTTCACAAATCCGTTGCTAAATTTTTGTCTAATTTTTGTCTTTGCAAATGGGCCGGATGAATTTATAATAAGGATTACAATTATCTCCTGTGAATCAGGGATAATCCTGTGTGCGAGAAAAAAACACCAAATCAAGAAAGGAAAACACCGAAATGAAGAAAGCATCCAAAGTCCTGGCCCTGGCGCTGGCGTTCTGCCTGCTCCTGTCCGTGGGCGCCTTTGCCAGCGGCGAGGCCACCGGGGAGGCCGCAGGCTCCTTCGCCCAGGTGGACGAGACCCACTGGGCGGGCGACAGCCTGACCATCGAATCCGTTGAGATCGCGGAGGAGTACGCGGAATACGTGGACTCCGCCCTGTTCGGCAGCATCTCCAAGATCGTCTATGACGGCGGCGAGATCGACGTGGACTACACGGCCTACACCGCCGTCTTGACCGTGGACGGCGTGCAGTACGACCTGTATAACGCCGAGAACGTCACCTACACCGGCGATGTGGAGATCACCCTGGTGGCCAAGGCTGCCTCCACCAACAGCGGCAGCTCCAAGTTCGGCGACGACGCTGGCAGCCAGATCGGCTCCATCTACTTCACCGCCGCCGCCTACTTCGACGAGGACGGCTACGCGGAGGAAAGCTCTGTGGAGGCCGCCCAGGGCGGCGCTGTGATCGACGACACCAGCGTTTCCGGCATGGTCTTTGACTCTGAGGGCGACTACTTCTCCGCCATCTATGCCGCCAGCGGCGAGATCGCCATCACCGACTCCACCTTCACCGCCTTCGGCAAGGGCGGCGACGACTTCTCCGGCTTCGGCATCGTGGCTGTGGCCGCAGGCACTGCCAATCTGACCATCGACAACTGCGTATTCGTCACCGGCGGCGCTCTCCGTTCCGCCATCTGGTCCGGCGGCAGCTCCACCGTCACCGTAACCAACACCGTTATCCAGAGCTATAACGACGAGGAGCTGGTGGCCTACACCACCGAAGATAACTATGCTGTGTCCATGATGCAGCAGGTACCCTTCGCCCTGGGCCTGACCGGCAACATCCGCGCCACCCTGGTCTGCGGCAGCGGCAACGGCATTTACACCAACTGCCTGGTGGCCTCCAACGGCTGGGCCGTTCTGTCCACCGACTCCGGCAGCGGCACCCTGGTAGCCACAGACGTGACCGCCGTTCTCGGCGTTATCGAGGAGGCCCAGGAGGGCGCTGAGTACGACACCACCGCCACCATCAGCGACGTGGAATACGGCATCACCCTTGGCCGTGTGGGCGAGCTTTCCGGCTATATCGCCTACTGCGACGGCTTCTCTGATTATGTCTACGGCGGCGACTGGTACGCCCCTGACTACCTGATCATCATCACCGGCGGCTCCGTCACCGTCGGCGCCAGCGACACCAGCCGCTTCTATGGCTGGTCTGACCGCATCGGCTTTATGAGGGAGGGCACCTAGTTCAACACGGTGCTGGAC
>JAJQFY010000233.1 GCA_021200935.1 Oscillospiraceae bacterium | reverse complement strand
CCACCGCTTTTGGACGACAAAAAAGCCCTGAACCCGTTGGGGTTCAGGACCTCTGGTTGGTGGACGATACAAGACTCGAATTCATTTTCGGCTTAACCATCTTTAACCAATAGCAACCAAAAATCGCCTGTTTTCAATGGTTTGCGGATTTTCCATTAACCAACGAAAACCATCTTCAACCAACTCCATAAGGGAAAAAATAAGGGAAACTTTTTGTCACGCAGGATGTATCATATTAATTTGACATACACTTTCAAACTCCATCAACAGCATCATTCTAAACTGGTGCCACCTCGCACTTTTCTTCTTTGTCCTGGAAATTTTCTCAAGAAATTTAGGAGCAGTCAGCGAAAACTTCTCTGTAGATTGGAAAATAGATCGATTACGCCCTCACTTATAACGCCCTGTTTTAACATTTATTGCGAAAGATCAGCAAATAGGGTATAATCAATCCATGAAAAATCTCTCAAAGGGGGCATTATCATGCCGTTTTTTACTGCTGCAAGCACTGCGCTGTGGAGTTGCATTGAAGGGCCGCTGGTCGAAAAAATAACCGATGCCGCTAGAAAAACAAGATTAAAGCATCAAGTGCAGGATTTCACAGAGCGGCGGTATCGGGATCGCTTTGAGACTATATCATTGACAGAGGAATTTGATTTTGAAGGAATAAACATTTTTTGCAGGAGCATCTGAAACAGGAGGTTTCCGCCTGCTTCAACGCCCCAGGTCGAGAGCAGCGGGAAGCAGCCAAGCAGATGTTGTTTACCTCCGCCTGCACCCACGCCAAGGCAAACACTCAGGCAAAAAAAGACACAATCCGGCAATACCTGGAGGCGTTCCTTGATATTGTGGAACACTTCTTTTTGGAACAGGTAGGCGAGAAAACATGGTTTCTGTGCGGCAGGACGGTAGATGAAACTGCCCAGGCCGTCGAAGCCTTTTTGCAGCAGCACACCGATCAAATCACCGAAATCCTCCACTACCACAACTCTTTTGCCGAGTACATCGACAATCTCCAGCCGCAAGGGAACAGCCGCAACCTGTTTCACTATCGAAACACCGACTTGGGATTTTATGGCCGAGAGTCTGAAATGGAGGCCCTGGATTCCTTTTTGGAGCAGGAAGGGCAAATTCTGTGGATGGCCGTTGTGGGAGACGGCGGCGTTGGCAAGAGCAAGCTGCTTTATCACTTTTGTGCCCAGGTCAGCAACCGACCAGATTGGAAAACGGTGTGGTTCAGCAAAAACATCTGTGAAAGGGTCAATGAATATCAAAACTGGGCGTATCCCGACCGGCTGTTGATAGTAGCAGATTACGCGGGGGAGATGGCAAAGCAACTGGGCGACTGGCTGGGAAAGCTGGCAGAGATCAATCCCTCTTGCCGTCCGAAGCAGCTGCGCCTCATCCTGCTGGAGCGAGAAAATCTGGGCGAAGTGGCCCCCGTCTGGTACCAGGCCTTCACTGGCGGCAGAGAGCAGCGCCAGGCAGTTGAACAGTTTTGCGTCAATTTGTCCAGCCCCTGCATAGAGCTGCATGGCCTAGGTGACGAAGCGCTGAAGGCCATGGTAATGGACTACGCCCACAGCAAGAACAGAGAACTATTAGAAACCAATCTGACATTCGTTCTGGAAAAGGCCCATGAGATCGACCTCAATAACCTGGCTCCCCGTCCCCTGGTCACCCTGTTCATTGCGGACGCCGCGCTGGAGGGGAAGGCATACACCCACTGGAACATTACTGCACTGGTGGAAAATATCATTTCCCGCTATAGGAACCACTGGAAAGTGTCTGTCTGCGATAACAACGAGGAACGGTACGAATCGCTTTATCAGATGCTTGTTTATGCTACGGCGACAGGTGGGTGGGATTTGCAAGTGCTGCCCGCCCCACTGGAGACTGCCTCACGGACACTGCTGGCCTCCAGACAGGTATTAGAACCGCTTGTCTGCGCCGTAAATGAGGAGCCAACCTTCCGTGAACGTTTATCCCCCTTAGAACCGGATCTAGTCGGTGAGTTCTTTGTGCTGGACTATTTTAATGATAAATACTACGACAAAACCACGTTGGCGGCGATAGTCCAGCTGTTCTGGGGACGGCGCGAAAACTTTTGGTCTTTTCTTAACCGCTGCATTCAAAACTATTACAACGAGCCGCGATTCCAAGCACTTTTTAGTAGCGGTCTTGCGGCATTTGAGCCAGAAACTGAGGATACCTCTATTGTTATCCTATTTGCAAAACTGCTGGTGAACCTCACTCATTGCCAGTCTGAGAGCGAAGCGGTGCAAACGGTTGACAAACTAAAAGCGCTGACAGGGAAGTTCCATGATTTTCCCGATTTCGCACTTGTATATTCCTATGGGCTGGTCAACCTCTCCAGCAAGTAACCCGAAACAGAGGCAGTGCTTACCGTTGGCAAATTGAAGGTATTGGCAGAACAGTTTCCCAATTTTGATAAAATCACCCTGGAATATGCCAAAGGGCTAGCTAACCTTTCCAGCAAGCAATCTGCAACAGAGGCTACTCTGACCATTAACGAACTGGAAACATTAGCGGGGCAGTTTTCGGATTCTAATAAAATCACTCTTATATATGCTCAAGGATTGGTTAACCTATCCAGTAAACAGGCCGCGGCAGAGGCAGCGCTGACTGTTAACAAATTGAAGATACTGGCAAGTCGGTTCCATGATTTTCCCGAATTATCGTTTGCATATGCAAAAGGGTTGGGCAACCTCTCCCTCAAGCAGTCTGTAAAAGATGCAGCGAAAACAGTTGACGAATTGGAGATGCTGGCAAAGCGGTATTACGATTTTTCTGAATTTGCACTTGCATATGCAAAAGGGCTAGTCAATCTCTCAATCAACCAGTCTGTGGAAGATGCAGTGAACACCATTGACAAACTGGAAGCACTGACAAAGCAGTACTACGATTTTTCCGAATTTGCACTTGCATATGCAAGAGGGCTAGTCAATCTCTCAATCGACCAGTCTGTAGAAGATGCAGCACAAACCGTTGACAAACTGGCGGCGCTAACGGAACGGTTTCCCGGTTCTGAGGAGATTGCGTTTGAATATACCCATGGGTTGTTAAACCTCTCCCACGGCCAATCGGCGGAAGATGCAATACAGACCATCAGCGAATTGAAGACAGCGACGGAACGGTTTGCCAATTCTGAGGAAATTGCCCTCAGATATGCAAAAGGGCTGTTCAATTTTTCCATCAAGCAATCCGTGGAAGAAGCAGCACAAACCGTTGCCACGATGGGCACATTAGCAAGACAATATCCCAGCTCCGATGAAATTACCCTTGTATACGCTAACGGGCTGTCCAACCTTTTCATCATGCAATCTCAATCTGCGGTAGATACAACGCAGACTGTCGCGAATATGGGAGAATTGGCAAGGCAACACCCCGACTCTGAGGAGATTGCTCACCTATATAACCAGATGCGTGACTGTCTTTCCTAGTTTCACTGCCCAAAAATTAAAATTCACGTTTACCTATCTGTGCCTGTAGCTCCTGAAAGCTCTCCACGGCGCTCTGCAGGTTTTCGATGATGTCTGCGGCCAGCTCATCGGGGGACAGCAGGTTATCCAAATTAGCAAGGGACTTGACCTTGATCCAGAAAGTAACTCCGGCTGGTCTTATCCCGTTCCAGAATTTCCTCTACAGAGAATCTGCGCCAGTGCCCATCCGGGTTTTCCTGGGTTTTCCTCCAGCCATGTCTCATGGCGGTCAGGCCGGTTTTGCGGGTTGTAGCAGGTAATAAACACTTGCTCCGGCCACGCTAAAATTTTTGATCTGGATTATAATATTTTTATTGTATCTTGCCATTCAATTTGTTGCAATTAATTTTAAATGATAGAGGACTACCAATGGTAAAAGCTCATGTAATACTCTTTAGCTGCTCTATGAGCTGGGGCAATTCTTCAAACACGACATCGGCAATGATATTCCAGTTCGTTCCGTCATAATCATACACCAGACGGTGCCGCAGCCCGGAAATCATCGACCATGGGATTTCACTGTGTTCTTCTTTGTATTCGGCGGATAAGGCATAGGCGTGTTCGCCGATGTTGTAGAGTGGGGTCGTAACAAGCCACTGCAAGGAATAATCGCTCATCAGGTCTTTCTTCGTGATTTGCTTCTTCTGAATATACTCACAAAGCTTCTGGGAATAGTCCAGAATCTTGCTTACCCGCTGTTTATCGGAGTATTTCACGCCACCAGTAACCTCTCTTTCATGATCGTCTGGTAAAAATCGCTGTCCTGGTTCACCTCATGTATCTCAAAGACATCCACCGCTCTGTCAAACGCTTCCCGTAAGTCTTCGGCAAAGGCAAATATCATAGTTAGTTTAAATCCATCTCCGCCAAAGACAAGAAAATCCAGATCGCTCTCGCCTGTGGCCTCCCCTCTCGCATAGGAACCGAACAAATAGATTTCCTCTATCTTATACCGTGCCGCAATGGGCCGCACGATCTCCGCTATTTCCTCTATACTCAACACATTCTGCTTCATAACCTGACACTCACCTTTCCTTATGATTAGGAGGCCATTGAATTTGACCCTACACCATCAAAAACCCTCGCTCCAGGGCGTCGGGGATTATGAAGGACTTCTCGCCCTGGTCGAAGCGGACGGTTACGCGGTCGGCTGTTACGGCCACGACGGTACCCTCTCCGAACGTCTTGTGGGTCAGCTTGCTGCCGGGGACGATGGAGGAGGTGTCTATTTTGGGCTTTTCCTTCCGCTTTCCGAAAAGGCTCCACCTGGGCTTGGCGCGCTCCTTTGGCTTTGAGGGTATCACCACCGGCGTCTGCTCTGCCGGGGCAGGCGCTTTTTCCGGCGCTGGCGCTTCTTCCTCGTCCTCTGCCGTCTCGGACACGGCGGCCACAGGGGTTTCCGGCACGTCGTCCTCCGCCGGTGTCGGGGCGGTCATAGCGGACTGCTGATCCACAAACAGCCGCTCGTATTCCTCCCGGCGCAGGGCAATGTCCCAGCCGCCCACGCTCTCGTCCTCCTGGTGCTGGTCTATGCCGGTATAGGACAGGCTGGAATCCTCATAGCGCTTGAATTTATAAATCGCATCGTTCATCAGGGAGCCGTTGAGCACGTTCAGCGAGACCAGCAGCTCAAAATCCTTCACATCCAGGCCCGTGACCTTCTTGAACAGGGCAGGCTCCAACTGGGTGATCACATCCTTCAAACTGCGCTCCCGATAGTCGGTCAGATACATGAACACAGGGATACGGGTGGCAAACTTAATCAGCTTCTCCTGAATCTGCCTGCGCATGGACTTATACTCTTTTTCCTCCTCGGAGAGTTCCTTCTTCTCCTGTTTGGACATTTTGTCGCCCTTGTCCCGCTTGGCCTTTTTTACCGCATCGGACTTGTTGATGATGGTCTCAATATCGCTGTTCAGGCTGCGGAAGCCCTCGATACGCATCAGCGCGGCCATAGCCTCCGGGCTTGCCATCAACCGGCGGAGGGTCTCGTTGTCCACATTCACCAGCAGGGCGGACTCCCAGCGCTTTGCAAGCAGCGTGGCGGAGGTGCCGGAAAGGGCGATGTCCAGCACGTCCTGGGCGTTGATCTGGGTCATCTTGGCCCCGTCATAGGCCAGCACCGGCAGGAAGTTGATAAACTCCGCCACGTTCTTCTCCGGGTTCCCCTCGTTTTGATTCAGGTCGCAGCTATACGCGGCGATCTGCTTCAACGCCCTGTCCAGGGCAAAGTCGAACACATAGCACTCCCGCTTCATGATCTCCCGCCTGCCGTCTCCCGTGACGATCTCCAAGGGGGACTGAACGCGAAACGCCGCCTGGAAATAGGTCTCCGGGCTTTTCAGATTCCGCAGCATGAAGATACCCGTCCAGGGCTTCACGGTCACGCCGGTGGTCAGCTTGCCGCAGGACAGCGTGATGGTCTTGGTTTTCAGCGGGTCGCCCATGGACTGCTGCGCGGGAGCCAGGGCATCCACACCCACACCGGCGCTTGTCCCGGCGCAGACGTTGACGGTATACCCCTGATAAAACGTGTTCTGCCTCTGCATGAGCAAATTATACATGGCCTGGCAGGAGGCCACGTTCGGCAGAAACCAGATGGTATGGCTCAAAACGCCCATAAGCCGCCCGTCTGAATAGGGCATGGGCGGACGCTGGCCCAGTTTCAGATCATCCACAGAGGACGGGAGATAGGAGCCGCGAATCAGGTCAAGCCATTTTTGAACGTAATCTTCATAGACGAATTTTGCCTCCGCGCCCCTGCCCTTGGCGGAGAAAAAGACGTTCAGGTCAAACTCGTTGGTCTCCCCCTGCATGGCAATACGGCGGATGCTGTCCGGGATGCGATAGGTCATCATGACCATGCGGGGCAGGGCCGCATAGGGGTTATCCGGCCTGTCGCCCCACTTCTCCTTTTCCCGCTGCTCGTCGGAATACGTCCAACTGAAAATCTGCTCCTCGATAAACTCCCCGGAGTTCAGCGCCCGGAAGGGCGTGCCGGACAGGAACAGATAATAGCCGGTGGTGATGGGAAGAAACGTCTCGTTATAGGCGTTGTCCGCCTCGGATTCCTTGTATTTCTCCGCGTCGAAATCCAGGCTCTCCTCCTCGTCCTCCATCTCAAAGAGCTTTCTGGCGTTCTCCCGCCAGGCTCCGAAGTGGTATTCATCGAATATCACCAAATCCCAGTTGGTAGTATGCACCCACTCGTTTTTTGCCTTAATGCCGCCGTTTTCATTGGTTCCCAGGTAATCCTGGAAGCTGCCGAAGCAGACGATGGGTCGGTCGTGGTCGGCCTGCTCATAGGTCAGCCCGCCCCGGCTGACAAACTGCCAGCCCTCGAAGTCCACATGGCTCATCAGGTCTTCCTCCCATGCGGACTGCACGGCGGGCTTGAAGGTCAGCACCAGCACCTTTTTAAAGCCCATGCGCTTGGCGAGCTGATAGGACGCGAAGGTCTTGCCGAACCGCATTTTCGCGTTCCAGAGGAATTTGGGGCTGCGCTCCGGGGCGCCCCGCTTGGCGGAGGCAAAATAGGCCATGGTCTGCTCCACGGCCCGCTCCTGCTCCGGGCGCATGGGGAAGGTCTGGGTGCGGTTTTCAAAATTTTCCGTCCCCGTCCGCACCGCCAGGATGGCGGCCTTCACATCCTCCACCGTGCAGCGGAAAAACTCGGTCTTTTTATGATCCCCTGAACGCAGGGCCGCAAAGCCCTTCTTCTCCAGCACACGGTGAACGTCGTGGTCAGTGAAGCAGGAGCCGTCGCTCCGCATGGCGGACTCCACCAGACGCACCACATAAGGTTCCGCCTCGCCGGGCCGGAGGGTGGGGCAATGCTCCCGCATCCGCTCCTCCACAGTGCGCTCCGTATAGCCCACCTTCAAAAGTCCCCCGTAGATTGGGTTCGTGTCCTCATAGGCATAGATAATCGGGTGTGATTCCGGGCGCGGCGGGAAAAATTCCTGTTGGGACATCAGTCATCCTCCTCATATGATCCATCATCTGTATATTGATGGCCTACACTAAGAATTTCCCTAATCTCTTTCTTGTATTGTTCAGCCGACCTACTCTGCCGTCCCGTTGGATCTCCTTGTGTTTTAGCGGCCTCATGCTCTGCATCAATATTATCCTTAAATTTATCCACTGTTTCTAGTAATCTCTCGCCCAACCATTCCCATCTTCGGATATGCTTATCTTCTGTACTTGTCCGATATTTATCACGCAAAACGGAAATGTATATATTAAAAAAGGAATGACACTTATTACCATTATAAAAATTTCTTGAAAACCATGATAAAAAGAAATCGTAATATAAATATTTTTCTGTCTTCTTTTCTGCGCAAGTCCTAAAGCAACTTTTATAATGGGCGGGCGGTCTTAATATATCAAAATCATCTTTGCTTATAATAATGCGTGGATATTCAGCCTCTTTTTCCAGTTCTACTGCTCCATTTACATCTGTACCCCATAAATTATCCTTCCAATAAAGCTGACCGATTTTCATTCCGCCACGCACCACCAAATGAGCGCAAAACAGTTGATTAGCTAAATCATCAAAAACTTCGAGCAGAGTAGTAATGTTATCAACGTTGCTTGCCATAAATATACTGTCGGAAACCCACATAAAATGGATATTCTTACTCATTTGATACTCTCTGCTATATTTATTAAGTATACTGTTACTAAAGCATTGAAGGTTGATCTGAAAAACGCTGCCTGTTGAGGGTACATCATCATTCACAGAAAAATCTATTAAATTTTTAAACCCGACCACATCCGCAAATATAACGACCTTGTCATTCTCCAAATCCAAATTGTGTTCATATGTGATAGGCATTGCCCATCACCTCCTTATTCCATGGACTTAATCATGGATTCGATAAACGCTATTTCTTCATCGGATAACCCGTATTTGACATATAATTCTTCGTCCGTCCAGGGCTTTGAAAAGTCTTGCATGGGAACAAATGAGAACGTGGTCTTAGTTAAGTGTATAGATGTCATTGCAAGAAGAAGCAAAAATCGGACAAATGACGTTTTTACATATTTCAAAAGATTTTGAGCAGTAACATCACTATCAAGCGGCCCCAAAACAAGATATGAGTGAGTACATACTTCTCCCGGTTCCAATACTTTCATAGAAGACGTCAAGACCCTAAATTTCCCATCCTTTGACAGCTCTCCTGCGTGTTCCGCCCCTGTCGCACTTTGTATGAATTTAGGTATCTACCGCCTTTTATGACATCCTGCGGTTTAATAAAGCTAACTCCATCACTGGAATGAAGTGGGACGGAAAATGTTGTATTCCTTCGGTCATTTCCTCTTGCCTTTGTTGGTATTCCAAATGGACTAATCGAACTTACAATATCGGATAGTGGTGTCTCGCCTTTATCCTTAATCTTACGAACAATGCCAACCGCTTCATTATATCTTACGAGTACGGGAAATTCATCTAGTGATCTTTCCATGACATATTCTTTACCATCAATAATATTGATAAATTTACAATCTCCAGCGTGATCCCGATCCCACAGAAAGTAGCATACACCACCACTAATGCTGTTTTGCGGAAAGCAGTCTTTCGCGTTTGCAAAATCTGTCATAGAGCGGATTCTATGGTCATCCATCATTGTCTGCCGAAACCCCTCCAAGCCCATTCCCCCAGCAAACCATCTGGACGGAATAATCATTGTAAGATACCGAGGATTTAATTTCTTCGCCTGTTCAACAAACAACTGATAAATAGGTTTAGCTTGTTTACTTGAATCGCTTGTATTAAGTTGATAGGGCGGATTTGCTCGTGTTAGCCAAGGACTAAAAAATAATGACCCACTTGAAGGGATTCCGTTGGTCTACGGTGCGCCCCCTCATGGTCGCAAATATGTGCCGTGAACTCAGACACTTTCGAGCTTTTCTGTATCAAGCGCAGTTGGATAGATGATAGTTCCGTACACAGCTATTTGCATACGCTTGAACAAATCCGCAGAAAGACGATAGGTATACGGAAGGCGTCCTATCCAATCGGATTTTATGTTCTTCGTCACCTGGCTGTCTAGTTCTCGCTGATATGCCTGAAGTGCATCTATGATAACGAGTGCATCCGCTCTCGTCAAAGCCAAATCAATCGGCTGCTCATTTTTCTTGCGCACTTCCATAGCCTGGTCATATTGTCGCAAGCGCCGTTCTGCGTTATTTATAAGCTGAGAAACGGCACTGTAACTAATACCCATCTTTTCTGCAATCTGAGTTCTATGTAGCCCGCTCTGGGACAACTCATAGGTCATCCGTTGCCGGTCTGTCAAGCAATCCAGTCTCGTTACTGTTTCCATGATACCCCCAATCTCCTCTATAACAACAAGAGACAGCCCATCCACGCTGTGGAAGAACTGTCCCTATTTTATCAGATTTCATGCAGAAAGTCATTGCATATTCTCAGAATTGCTGAGTAATTTCATAATCTCATCGGAGAAGCGATACCTGATCTCAATCCTCATGCCGGAATAGACATCTACTCGCTCAATGAAGTACAGCAACATCTGGTTTGTGACATCCCCCGACTTCGGGAAAAGTTTTGCTTCTTGTCCAAGCCGCATCAGCTCAGTGTCCTTTTCGGCCTCTAATGCAGCAAGGGCTTTCTCTATCTCAGCTTTTTCCGCATTGAGTGCAGACAACTCATCTGCCAGACGCTTTTTCAAAACAAGAAACTCATCTCTGCTGATTTTGCCGTCCGAATACTGTTCATAGCCTGCTACTCTGGAGAGGTTATTCTGCTTAATGCTTTTCTCTACCTGTAGCAGAGACTGCTTTAGGTTGGCTTCGGTGCCTTTCGTTTTCTGTGCTGCCTTTGTCATTAGCTGTATCTGGCCCTCTAGCAAAGAAAGCATTTGGCGCAGGCTGTTAATGACTGCTGTTTCCAGTGCATCCTCATAGAACTTTTCACCTACTGGGCAGAGCGTAGCTTCATCATAACGGGCATTTTCACATTTGTAATAAATACGTCTACACCGGTTGTTGCGAGCCATTGCCCGTCCACAGACCCCGCACCTGATGAGGCTCCGCAGGGGGTAATCCTGATTGGAACGCCCATAGTGGGTAACTTTCTTGATAACAGCCTGCGCCTTATTGTAGTCATCCTCTGACACCAGCGCCTCATGACAGTTCGGAACGATGATCCACTCAGGCCTGTCTTTGTCAGTTGTTCGGGGGTTGTCAATCCCTTTCCAGTTCTTTTTCTGACCGACCACGGCCCCTGTATAATCCAAACGTCCCAAAATATCATAAACTGATATAGTCCCCATAGAGTAGACACTCGAAAAAACAAAAATCGAGTCTACACT
>JAJQFY010000024.1 GCA_021200935.1 Oscillospiraceae bacterium | reverse complement strand
AGGTGATATCCCCAAACACGGTGGTCTGGGTCAGGGGATTAGTGAAGGGGTCGTCCCCCTCGGCTTTGGTGATAGAATCGGTTTCGTAGGTAACGGACTGGTCGGCCTGGGTGATGGTAACGGACACGTCCTCCTCCACGGGGTTGTAGCCGGTCTTGGTGACGACGACGTGGGCGGTGTAGGTTCCCGCCTCCACCGGGGTTTTTACCGCTTCGCCCAACCCGTCCCTGTAGGTGACGGTGACGGTGGCCCCGTCCTCCGCTGTGACGGTAACATCATGGGGCTGGCCGTCATAGGGAACATTGAAGCCGGTGATTTCCGCCGTCGTGTCCGCCGCGCTGATGGTGAAAATGGCCGTCTCCGAAACGGTCTTGTAATTGCTCCCGGCGTCGCTGACAGTGACAACCACCTGATAGCTCCCCACGTCGGCGGGAGGGTCGTCCAGGACGTCGCCGCTTTCGTCATAATAGGCAATGGCCGGGTCGCCATTGTAGGTGTCGGTTCCAACCAGCGTCACGGTGACTTCGGGGGCGGAAACATCCTGGCCGTCGTAGGTCTTGGAGACATCGGAAAGGACGATGGTCGGTTCCGCTGGTTGGATGGTGAAGGTCGTCTGAAGGGTTCCGTAATAATCCCCGGTGCCTGTCACCGTCACCGTGGCCGTCCCGGCGTTTGTGTTGTTCGCGTAGGTCACGGTGTAATCCGTTCTCTGATCCAGGTCATTGCCGTTGCCGTCCGTGACGGCGACATGCGTTTCCTGCTCGGTTCCGTCATAGACCGCATCTCTCGCTGTCACGGTGCCGTCTGCCACGCTGCCCTTTTTGACCGTATAGGGAACACCGGCAGTGGCCCAGTCGGAATCGCTTGCTTCTTCATAGGGCGAATACCCGCTGGCGCACCAGCTCTCCTCCACCTCCACAGAGAGGTGTCCGCCGCTGACGGTGACGGTGCTGCCGGTGCTACGCGCCCCGTTTCCGATGGCCTCAGCATCGCTGCCGCCAGACGCTTTTACCGTGCCGCCGGTGATAGTGACAGCAATACTGCTATCCTGACAACCGCCGCTTCCGATGCCCGCACTGTTATAGTCGCTCGTGGCGGTGACAGTGCCGCCGTTAATGGTAATCGTGCCGCTGGATGTGTCGTCTCCGCCGCCGATGCCCGCACAATCCACATGTCCCTGCGCCGTAACCGTCCCGCCGTTAATGATAATGGTACCGCAGTTGGCACCATATTGACCGGCACCGATGCCCACCGCAGTGTACAGCACTGTACCAAGCGCATCGTATGCAGTAGCAGAAATCGTGCCGCCGTTGATAATAATGGTGCCGGCAGAATAATCCTCTCCCCCTCCAATGGCCGCGTAACCTCGTTCGGTGGTTGCCTTCACCGTGCCAGAGCCGCCCGACTGGCCATAAATGACCAGGGTATTGCCCTCATTCACCTCAATGCCGAGCTGTGCGGTCAGGGTGCAGCCGTCCCTCAGAATCAGGTAAACCGTGCCGCTGACGGTGATTCTGCTGCTGAAGGTCACGCTGCTGTCCACCACATACCAGCCGCTGTTCCATGTGGTCGTGTCGGACGCAACGGAGGTATATGTCCCCGTGTAGGTTTGGGTCTTGCCGTTTTCGTCCACATAGGACACGCCCTCCCCCGTCGTAAGGACTGCGGAGCCGAGAACGACGGCCTCCGTCTCCTCTGTTTCCAGGGACGCCGTGACAGCCTCCTCGCTGGCGGGGGCGTCGTCCGCCTCCTGGGCGGGGTCTTCCTCTGTCTCCTCGCAGGCTTCGAGTTCATCCTCTTCCTGGGCCTCCTGGACTTCCCCGGTTGGGTCGTCGGTCTCCCCGCTGGCCTCCTCCGCGAACACCGCCGCCGGGGCCAGGGAAAGCACCAGGGCCAGGGCCAGGAGGAGGGCAAAAAGTCGTTTCTTCATGGATTTCATTCCCCTTTCTGAATTGTTACTCAATTAACGAATTTAGCATATAAAAAGGCGCATTTCCTCCACGGGAGATGGAGAAAATACGCCTAAAACTTGTAAAAATTTTCCAGTCCGCAAAAAGGGCGCGGCTACGCCTTGCCTTGCCAGCCAGCCAGCCAGCCAGCCAGCCAGAATTATTATTGCGGCAAATCTCATTTTGTCAAGTCCTATTCTGTGAATTTTGAAAAAATAACGGTTCATCTATTGAGGATATTATACAGGAGGTTTCCACTTTTGCCAATACCCATTTTTCCAAATATCACAAAAATCAGGGCCTGCCAGGTCACGGCAAATCCCGCAGAAGCTCTGCGGGGATGGTCTCCCCGGCGGCCTTCGGCCCCTGGCCGGGGGTGGTGACATACATGGCGTCGGCGGTGAGCAGCACGCCGGAGCCTACGCTGCCCTGGCCCCGCATATTCAGGGGGGTGGCAAGGAGCCTGTCCCCCTCCCGCTGGAGGCGCAGCATACAGCACATGGACATGGGCGGCCCGCCGATGGGGGCGGTCAGCTCCGCCTGGACGGTCCGGCGCTTCGGCACGGGGACGCCCAGGTATTGGCATATCAAGGGCTTCACTGCCCAGTCCAGGGTGTAAAAGGCGGCCAGGGCGGGACCGGAGATGTTCAGCACCATTTTCCCCCCTATGACGGCGGCGGTCATGGGCCGGCCCGGCACGGCGGCCACCCCGCTGAACAGAAGATGCCCCCGGCGCTTGAGAAGCTGGCCGCAGTAATCCTCCTGCCCCTTGGAGGTACCGGCGTTCAGGATGATGATGTCCGCCTGGGGGAGAAGCCCGTCCAGGGTCGCCTCAATGGCCGCCGGGTCGTCCCGGTGGATGGGGCGGAGCATCGGTTCCGCGCCCATCTCCTCCAGCAGGAGGGAGGCCATCAGGCTGTTGGTGTCGAAATTCTGCCCCCTGGCAAGCTCTGCCCCTACGGGGACAAGC
This sequence comes from Oscillospiraceae bacterium, assembly GCA_021200935.1. Lineage (GTDB taxonomy): Bacteria > Bacillota > Clostridia > Oscillospirales > Oscillospiraceae > CAJOIG01. Next base: position 7,957 of record JAJQFY010000024.1, on the reverse strand, counting down.
TCGCTGCCGGTGGGGACGAAGGCCACCCTGGGGCGGCGGCGGACAGGGGCCGCGTCATACCCGCCCATGCCGATGGCGGCGATATCCAGGGCCGTCAGGCGGGTTCCCTTTTGGCAGAGGCGGGAACCCTTCTCCACCTGGGAACCGGCGGGGCGGACGTTCAGGCCGGGGCGGATCTCCGTGTCCGAAGCGAAGACAAGGCCCCCCTCCGGCAGCACCCGCACCTGCTCGATGGGGACGACGGCGTCATATTTGTCGTCAAAATCGTCCCCGGTGTCGGCGCGGGAATATTCCTGCCCTGGCCGCCAGCCGGTGCAGTCCGGCTGCTCTCCCCCGGCGAAATCGGCGGCGTTCACGGCCACCCCGTCCATGGCGGAGGCCCGCACCACGGGGATGTTATACTGGGCGAACACGTCCCGCGCCAGGACGCGGCCCCGGCATTGGGCCAGGGGGAGGGTCTCCTCCTCCGCCGTCAGCGTCCAGGCGTCCAGCAAAAGGGCCTGGGCCTCCATCTTGGGGGTCAGTTGGGTTATGGGGGGCTTTGGCATCAGCTACGCGCTCCTTTCATTTTTATAAGCTATTAAACCATGCAAAAAAGCTATTGATTGATTTGATACTATTGTAACACGCATATTTTGGAAGTCAACCATATTTTTCTTTGGGAGGGAATATTTCAGCCCGGAGGGGTAAGAATAAGCATACAAACTACAGGAGGTTGTTTACATGAAACGAGCTGCAACAGCATGGGCGCTGCTATCGCTTTTTGTTCTGGGTTCCACACCGGCGTGGGCGGATATCTCCGCCATCGAGACCGCCGCCATTGAGGCGGCGGTGGCGGCTGAGGAGGCCGCCGAGGCCGCTGAGACAGGCACCATAACGGAGGAGACGGCAACAGAGACAGAGGCCCTTTCGGACTACGAGGCGGGTCTCGCGGCGGAGGCCCTCACCGGCACAACGGCGGCGGAAAGCCAGGAGGACGGGGGAGAGAACACGGCCCCCGTGGCGGAAAACCAGGAGCTGGAGACCTACCGGGGCGTCTCCGTAGGAGGCCAGCTCACGGCCTACGACGCGGAGGGGGACAGCCTGACCTTTGAGATTACCACAGAGCCGATCAAGGGGACGGTGGAGCTGACGGCGGAGGGCTATTTTGTCTACACGCCCAGGGAGGGCAAGCGGGGCAAGGATTACTTTGGCTTCCGGGTCACGGACAGCGCCGGGAACGTCTCCCAGGAGGGGACGGTAATCATCAAGCTCCTCCGGCAGAAGTCCAAGGTGACGTATTCCGATATGACCGGCAGCGCCCTGGAATACGCTGCCATCGTGCTGACGGAGGCGGGGGTGTTCACCGGGGAATATGTGGGGGAGGACTATGTATTCAACCCGGAGGCCGCCGTGACCCGGGGGGAGTTTCTGACCATGTGCATGACGGCGGCGGGGTGCGACCTGCTCCAGGGGGTCAGCTCCACCGGCTTTGGGGACGACGCCGACATCGACGCCTGGCTCAAGCCCTATGTGGCAACGGCGTTGCTGAAGGGCTATGTGCAGGGGGTAGAGACCTCCACCGGGGCCAACTTCTGCCCGGATGAGGACATCACCCTCCGGGACGCCTGCCTGATGCTGAACAGCGTTTTAGGGGTGACGGACGTGGTCAGCGCGGCGGCCTATGTGGGGCAGGACAACGCCAACACCACCTGGGCCCAGGCCGTGGCGAACCTGACCGCCTGCAGCGTCATGCTGTCTGACTGGGAGGACATCGACCAGGTGCTGACCCGCGCCGGGGCCGCCGAGCTGCTGGCGAACGCCATTGGCCTGCTTTCCAGCCGATGAACCAGGCCGCCCCGTCCCGCAGGCGCGGGGCGGGGCGGTAATTTTACACCAGCTCTACCTTATATTTTTCCAGCCAGTAGTTGATTTGCAGCATATAGGCGATGGTTTGGGGTGTGGTCATAAGCTGCCCATACCAGGGCTGGGCCTTGTCGTCATGCAGGAGGGCTTCCAGGGCCTCCCGCTTTACGATGTGCAGGAGAGGAGCGTCGCTGTCCTCCAAAATCCGCCCCAGCCGGGCGGAGACGGCGGACATATAGGCGGGGTTATGGGTCTTGGGGTAGGGGCTTTTCTTCCGCCAGAGGATCTCCTCCGGCAGCACGTCCTTCATGGCGGCGCGGAGCAGACCCTTTTCGTAGTGCCGGTAGTCCTTCCACTCCCAGGGGGATGGAGTAGAGATATTCCGCAATGCGGTGGTCGCAGAAGGGAACCCGCACCTCCAGGGTGCTGTACATAGACATTCTGTCCTTTCGGTCTAATAGGGTCTGCATGAACCAGTCGGTGTTCAGCCGCATCATCTCCCGCATCCGGCGGTCGGTCAAATCGTCCTCCGGCAGGGCGGAGGCGTCCGCCACGGTGGCCCGGTACCGGGCCATGACGTACTCCCGGGGGTCAACGCCCCGGAGATATTCCTCCCGGAGAAAGCCCGCCCGGTAGGCGGTGGACTGGGCCCAGGGGAAGCCCTCCGCCATGCGGATCTGCTCGTCCCGGTACCAGGGGTAGCCGCCGAAAATCTCATCCGCACACTCCCCGGACAGGGCCACGGTGACATGGTTTTTGATGTGTTTGCAAAATTGCAGGAGAGAGGAGTCCACGTCCGCCATCCCCGGCAGGTCGCGGGCGTCCACGGCCTCAAAAAGCCCCTCCACCAGCTCATCTGTGTCCAGGGTGACGAGGTAATGCTCGCAGCCCAGCCAGTCCCGGAGGAGGGGGATATAGTCTGTGTCGCTGTTGGGCTGGAATTTGCCGCTGCGGAAGTATTTTTTGTTGTCCCGGTAATCCACGGAAAAGGCGGTCAGCCGCTGGCCCCGGCCCTTCATGTAACAGTTCGCGACGGAGCAGATAATGCCGGAATCCAGCCCGCCGGAGAGAAAGGTTCCCACCGGCACGTCGGAGACGAGCTGGCGCTCTATGGCGTCCGTCACTAGCCAGCGTACAGTGTCGATGGTGGTGTTCAGGCTGTCCCGGTGGGTGTGGGCCTGGAGCGACCAGTATTTTTCCGTTTTCAGGCCGGTTTCATCGAACCAGCCCCGGCAGCCGGGGGGCAGCTCCCGCAGACCTTTGAACACCCCGCACCCCGGCGTCCGCCCGGGACCGACAAGAATCAGCTCCAGGATGGAATCCCTGTCCGCCTGGGGCCGTACCTGGGGATGGGCCAGCAGCCCCTTCAGCTCCGAGGCAAAGAGAAAGGCCCCGTCCTGCATGGTATAGAAAAAGGGCTTGACGCCCATTCTGTCCCGTGCGATAAACAGCCGCCGGGCCGGTTCCTCGTATACGGCGAAGGCGAATATGCCGTTGAGCCGTTCCACGCAGGCCCCGCCCCACTGGATATAGGATTTCAGCAGCACCTCCGTGTCGGAATGACCGGCGAAGCGGTGGCCTGCGGCCATAAGATCGGCGCGCAGCTCGCCGGTGTTATACAGCTCCCCGTTATAGACCAGGGTATAGGTACTGCCGCCCTGCCGGAGAGTCATGGGCTGGCGGCCATTTTCTATGTCGATGACGCAAAGCCGGTTGTGCAGCAGCGCGGCGCTTTGGGAGAAATAGGCCCCGCTCTGGTCCGGCCCCCGCCGGGTCATGCTGCTGTGCATGGCGGCCAGCGCCTCCCGCGCCTGCCGCATATCGTGGGAAAAGTCGATCACCCCTGCAATGGAACACATACGCTATCACCTCAAAACATAATCAAAAGGCCCGCGCCTTTTGTCCTGTCTCAGTATATGCCGCCGGGGAACAGGTGTGCGTTTCCCGTAAAAACAGCGTCCCCAGCGGTGAACCGCCGGGGACGCCAGGGAGGTGATGGTACAGGGCTTTCGCCCTTATGGGTTACTGGCCGGAAGCCTCTCCTGAAGCGGAGAGGGGTTCCACCAGGTAGCCGCCGTCGATTTCGGTGATGACACCGTTGACGGAGGAGGTGTCGTCCACCGTCAGGGTGGTGACGTAGCAGGTGCCGGTGACGTTCCACACCGCGCCGTTTTGCAGGGTGACGTTCACAACGGCGTTGCCCTCATCTGTGGGGGTGTTGATCAGGTGGCCCAGCAGCCAATATTGCAGCTTGGTGTAGTAGGTGAACTGCACATAGGCCGCGTCCTCCGCGTCCTCCACGATTTCCAGGGCCTCATCCAGGTACACATACTGGATGGGGTCGTAGCCGTATTCCGCGTTAATGGCGCTCTGGGCCTCGATGGCGTCCTCAATGCCCTCGTAATAGGCCACGGCGTGTACGCTCTTGGTGACGCTGATCGCGCCGGACAGCTCGGCGTTGTCGATAACCAGGTTCAGGGTGTCCGCCTCCTGGCCCCAGGTCTCGCTGTGGTACCAGCCGGTGGCGTTGTAGAGGTCGCCGCCGTAGCTGCCGTTGGAGAGGTTGAAGTACAGAACCGTCCCCTCGCTGTCGCTGGTGTAGACCTCGGTGGGCAGACCGGCCATGTCCACGACCTCCTGGGCCGCGGGGCCGCCCGCCTGGGCGTCGTCGTTGTCAAGCATTTGCAGGATGACGCCGTTTTTGCTCTCCAGGACGGCGTTGTCCACGGTGAAGACCACGTCCTCGCCGTCTCTGTACAGGAAGATGGCGTCCTCCGTGTAGACCTCAGTGCCGTCATAGACGCCGATGTTGCCGGAGCCGTGGGACATGAAGCCGAACACGCTGTAGATGCGGGACACATTGCCCGCGCCCTCCACGGTGTCGTAAGCCTCCAAATCAATGGCGTCGATCAGCTCGATGGTGCCGTTGGAGGAATAGTAATTGGTCTCCGTGCCGCCGGTGCAGATGGTGGCATAGGTGGTGCCAAGCACATCCACGCCGTAGAGATATTCCATGGAGCCGCCGATGGCATAGGTGCCGTAGGCTACGCCGTAATCGTACAGCTCGCCCTCGTACTCATAGCCCTCGATGCCGAGAATATCGAACCCGCCGTAGGCGAAGCCGTCGGATTCCACATCGAAGCCCTCGTCGCTGGTGAGGGCGATCAGGGTGGAGTCCACCACGTTGAACACCGGGTCGGTGCAGCTATCTGCCGAGAGGATGGCCCATCCGGCGCTGCCGAAGGTGCTGTTCACGATGGTCAAGGTACCCTGCTCGTTGAGGATATTCACGGTGCGGGTGCCGCCGTACAGACCCAGAACCCAGGGCGGGCAGATCATGGTGTTGAAGTCCAGGCCGCCGTCCAGGAAGCCCTCCGGGGTCTCGCTGATGGGGTCGGCCCCCAGGGTGTAGATTTCACTGTCACGCACGTCCAGCCGGGTGCTGGATTCGCCGTCGCCCCATACCACGGCCAGCGAGCGGACAAAGCCCTCGGAGACGAAATACAGGTCGTGGACATAAGCCTGCCCGCCGTCGGTGATGGCCAGGGCCGCGCCGGTGGAGCTCATGTCGCTGTTGGCGGTGATGAAGTTCCCCTCCTCGTCATAGTAGCCGGAGGATTCCTCGTCGCCGGTGATGGTGAGGGAACCGGTGACGTCAATCACGCTGCCCTCGCCCAGGGCGTAAACAGCGGTGAAGCTGTCCCCGTCTACCAGGGCGTTCAGATTGATTTGATAGACGCCGTCCTCCTCCGTCAGGGCGGAGGTGTCCCAGTTGGAGTCGGCCTCTACAATTGCGCCGTCCACGATGGCGTAGCCAAGGTACACGTTGTCCTGGTCAAACAGGTAGGTACTCCCGTCGGCCAGGGTGATGGAGCGGATATAGCCGGACAGGCTGTAGCCGATTTCGCCGTCAGAGTCCCGTATGATGCTTTCCTCGGCGGCTGTCATGTCAGCCACGGAATAGATTTGTGTTTCGTCTGCTGCCTCGCCGGATGGCTCGCTGGAAGCCATGGCGCCGGTTGCCAGCAGCATAATCGCCGCCAGCAATAATGCCAGTATTCTGCCTGCTTGCTTCATGTTGAGGGCTCCTTTCCTTCATAAAAGATATTTATAATATACAAAATACCTAACATTTTGTCAATGGTGAAGCCAAAAATTGTTAGATTTTATGTAATGCTATTTTTATAACGGATTGATGAAAAAAAGACGCACCGTCAATTCCTGACGGGGCGTCCTTGAAATTTGGAAACAGGGGGGAGCAGTTACACCGGCTCGTAGCACAGCAGACCGTCCCGGATGGACTGGCGGTGGGTGCCGTCGTCGATGAGACATTCCAGATAGGGGCGGAGAAACCGCTCCAGGCTCAGGGCCTGGCGGGGGTTCTTGACGGTGATGCCCATGGCCTGGCGGACGGCGGTGTAAATCTCCTCCGTGGTCATTTGACGGTTCACGATGCCCCGCACCAGAAACAGGCGGTGTTCCATGGCGGCGCGGTTTTTCTCGATAATATCGTCGAAGGGGGCGGTTATAACGCCCTTGTGGGCCAGCAGGAGGGTGTGGCAGCCGCAGGCTTTGAATTTCGGAAAGGAGGCCAGGCTCTGCCGGAAGTTGTAGGCGTAGGGCAGCTTGGCCGCCAGCAGGTTGTGGCCGCACATCAGGGCGTCCCCGGCGTAGCACACCCCGTCCGGGGTGACGACGCTGATATGGTCGGGGGAGTGGCCCGGGGTGTGGAGGATGCCGAAGCGCTTTGTGCAGAACACGAACTGCTCCTGCTCCGGCATGATGACCCTGTCCACCGTGCAGGGCAGATCCTTCAGCTCCGGGTCGGAGTCTATCTGCCCGGCGGAGTACACGAACAGGCGGCTTTTCACCGCCGCCGCCGTGCGGCACAGCTCCGCCTCCCCAAAGGGCAGGGCCACAGGAATGTGGTACGTCCGCTGAAAATAGGCGGCGTTGCCCAGATGGTCGAAATGGGTGTGGGTGCATAAAATCCCCACCGGGGTGAGGTTTGCCTCCGCCAGGGCCGCTTCCAGCTCCTCCCGCATACTGACGGTGCCGCAGTCCAGCAGGACGCAGTGGGTGTCGTCCGTCAGATAAAGACCGATGAGCTGACGGCCCACGAGACAGCCGGTGCGCCCGGCGATCATGTTCAGTTCCATAGCCTCGTCCCCTCAGGAATAGTATTCAAATTGCAGCTCCGCGATGCTGATGGTGTCCCCGTCCTGGAGGCCCATGGCCTCCATGCGGTCATAGACGCCGCCCTCCCGCAGCTTGCGGTCAAGGTACATACGGGATTCATAGTCGGCGAAATTCACGCGGGCCACCAGCCGGTCAAGCCAGTCCCCGTTTATGAGCCAGACGCCGTCCTCCCGGCGGATGGTTAGGTCGTCTGCCGTACCCAGCTTCACCTCCGGGGCCACATAGTCGGCCTCGTATACCATGACAGGGGGGAGATCCTTTAACATCCCGGCGGCGGCGCAGGTCAGCTCCTTCACGCCCTGATGGGCGGCGGCGGAAATCTCGTATACCGTGTAGCCCTTGGCCTCCGCATAGGCACGGAAGTCATCCAGAAGCTGCCGGTCATTACCCAGCACGTCGCACTTGTTGGCGGCCACGAGCTGTGGCCGGGAGGCAAGCTCCGGGTTATATTCCCGCAGCTCCGCGTTGATGGCATCAAAATCTGCAATGGGGTCGCGCCCCTCGCTGCCGGATACGTCCACCACATGAATCAGCAATCGGCATCGGTCGATGTGGCGCAGAAAATCGTGGCCCAGACCGGCTCCCTCGCTGGCCCCCTCGATAATGCCGGGGATGTCCGCCATGACGAAGCTGCTGCCCTCCCCGGCGTAGACCACCCCCAGGTTGGGGTAGAGGGTGGTGAAAGGATAGTCCGCGATTTTCGGGTGGGCGCGGCTGACAACGGAGAGCAGGGTGGATTTTCCCACGTTGGGAAAGCCCACCAGGCCCACGTCCGCCAGGAGCTTCAGCTCCAAAACCACCTCCCGCGCCTCACCGGGCAGACCGGGCTTTGCGAAACGGGGCGTCTGCCGGGTGGGGGTGGCGAAGTGCTGGTTGCCCCAGCCGCCCCGGCCCCCCCGGGCCAGCACGAAGC
>JAJQFY010000029.1 GCA_021200935.1 Oscillospiraceae bacterium | reverse complement strand
TGATCGCCACCGCTATGATGCGCTCCATCCCCGACGCCAACGCGGCTGACCGCGACTACATCCAGAAGAAGGACGAGGAGAAGGCCGACGCCTGATTATCCAGTTCCCCTTAACTACAAATAAAACCTAACCCAAGCGGAGAGGCTGTGTCAGAAATGACGCAGCCTCTTTTAGCGTCCTTGCCCCATGCGGACAACTGCCCCTCCACAGACAACTGCCCCTCCATCTGCTTTTATCGCGGATGGAGGGGCATCGGATTCAATTAAGATTGCTGGAAAGTATGCGGCTCTATACCATACTCAGGTACAGTTCGCCATAGGTGTAGGCCCACTTGTTGCAGCTATTGTCTGCCTCCATAGCCTGACGGACAAGGTGTTCCATGGTTTCCTTGTCGCGATACACGGCCAAGGCCCGCAAAATCGCGCCGGACATATCCCCGGCATCCATGCGGGCGAAGGAGAAGCCGGTTCCCTCGCCGGTGTACTGGTTGTAGGGCTGGACAGTGTCCCGCAGGCCGCCGGTCTCCCGGACAATGGGGAGGGTGCCGTAGGCCATGGCAATCATCTGGCTAATGCCGCAGGGCTCGAAACGGGAGGGCATCAAGAAGAAATCGCACCCGGCGTAAATGCGGTGGCTCAGGCCGTCCGCGTAGCCGATCCAGGCGCAGGCCCGGCCAGGATGGCGGGCTTCCAGACCCTGCAGCCACTTCTCGTATTTGGGCGCGCCGTTTCCGAGCAGAACAAAGGCAAAGTCGTTTTCCCACAGGAGCTTGTCCATAGCCTCCATCACAAGCTCTATGCCCTTCTGCTCCGCCAGCCGCGTCACCATGCCGATGAGAGGCCGGGTGGGGATAATCTCCAGGCCCAGCTCCTCCAGCAGGGCGGTTTTGCACTGGATTTTCCCCACCATTTTGGCGCGGGTGAAGTTGACAGGCAGATTGCTGTCCTTGCCGGGGTTCCAGACGGATTTGTCAATGCCGTTCACAATGCCGGTAACATCCTCCCGGAAGGCCAGCACTCCGTCCAGACCCTCGCCGTATTCCGGGGTGCAAATCTCCCGGGCGTAGGAGGGGCTTACGGTGTTCACCCGGTCGGCCATAATGCAGCCTGCCTTTAGAAAATCCGCCATGCCGAACCGTTCCATCAGGCCGAAGCAGCCCTCCGGCACGGACAGGAAGTCCTGGACAAAGTCGAATTTGCACAGGCCCTGGTAGGCGATGTTGTGAATGGTGAGAAGGGTCTTTGTCCCGGCCAGGGGGGAGTTGTAATACTGGGTTTTCAGCAGGAAGGGGAGCATCCCCGTGTGCCAGTCGTTGCAGTGGATGACGTCCGGGATGAAGTCAAGCTGGGGCAGTGCCTCCAGCACGGCGCGGGTGAAGAAGGCGTACTGCTCGCCCTCCCGGTCGTGGAGGTAAATGCTCTCGCCGAAATACTCCTCGTTCTCAATGAGCCAAACGCAGACCTTCCCCAGCATCAGCCGGTTCACGCCCACAAACTTTGTGCGCCAGCCCATATGTACGTCAAAGCTGAAAAGATACTGCACCTGGTCGCCATATTTCTCCTTAATGACCCGGTGGTAGGGAATCATAACCCGTGCGTCAAAGCCCAGCTTTTTCAAATATTTCGGCAGGGTACCGACCACATCCGCCAGCCCGCCGGTCTTGGCCAGGGGACTGCACTCCGCGGCGGCGAATAAAATCTTCGGGGGATGGGCAAGCCCTTTCTCAGCTGTCAGGGCGGCGATTTGTTCCTTCATGGCGGTAACGGTCATGGCTTTTTCTTAACCTCCTCAAACTGAAAATACAGGGCGGACAGGGGCGGCAGGGGTACATAGGCGATGTTTTCAAATTCCCGGAAGCTGCCCTTTTTGGAGCGGATAATCCGGCCCCGCGTGCCGTTTCCGCCGAAGCGCTTCTCGTTGCTGTTCAGAAGGGGCTTCAGCCGCCCGGGGGCGGGCAGGCCGATGAGAAACTGGTCGTAGGCCACCGGGGTGAAATTGCACACGCATACTACCGGCAAACCGTCCCCTCTGGCCCGGCGCAGAATGGCAATGGAGCTGCGCTCCGCGTCGTCCGGGTTCAGCCAGGTGAAGCCCTCCCAGCTATCCTCAATCTGCCACAGGGCGGGCTGGGAGAGATAGAGCTGCCCCAGAGCGGCGCAATAATCCAGAAGGCCCTTATGGACGGGATAATCCAGCAGAAGCCAGTCTAGCTGCTGCTTGTAATTCCACTCGATAAACTGCCCAAACTCGCCGCCCATGAAGGTCAGCTTTTTCCCTGGGTGCGCGAACTGATAGCCGTATAAGGCCCGGAGGGTGGCGAATTTCTCCTCATAGGTGCCGTACATCTTGTCCAGCATAGACTTTTTCCCATGAACCACCTCGTCGTGGGAGAAGGCCAGTATGTAATATTCCGAGTAGGCGTACATCATGGAGAAGGTCAGCTTTCCATGGTGGTGACTGCGAAACAGCGGGTCCATCTGGAAGTAGTCCAGGGTGTCGTGCATGAAGCCCATGTCCCACTTGAAGGCGAAGCCCAGGCCGCCGTATTCCGGCAGCGCCGTGACCTTGGGGAAAGCGGTGGACTCCTCCGCCACGGTAAACGCGCCGGGGAAACGCTGGGCTATGGTTCTGTTCAGCTCCTGCCAGAAGGACACCACGTCGTAGTTGATATTGCCGCCGTCCCGGTTGGCTACCCACTGCCCGTCCTGGCGGCCATAATCCAGATACAGCATGGAGCTGACGGCGTCACACCGCAGACCGTCGATGTGGTACTGCTCCAGAAAGAACAGGGCGGAGCTGATGAGAAAGCCCCAAACGTCCGGGCTGGCATAGTCAAACACCAGGGTACCCCATTCCTTGTGTTCACCCATGCGGGGGTCGGCGTATTCATACAGAGCCGTCCCGTCGAACCGGGCCAGACCGTGGGCGTCGCGGGGGAAGTGGGCGGAGACCCAGTCGATAATCACCCCAATGCCCGCCCGGTGGAGGATGTCCACAAAGGCCATGAAGTCCTGGGGTGTCCCGTACCGGCTGGTGGGGGCGAAATAGCCCGTGACCTGGTAGCCCCAGCTCCCCTCGAAGGGGTATTCCGTCACCGGCAGAAGCTCCACATGGGTATAGCCCATCATCTGGCAGTAGGCCGCCAGGATGGGCGCTATACGCTGGTAATTGGGGAAGGTCTCCTTTTCGTCCACCCGCCAGGAGCCGAGATGCACCTCGTAGATGTTCATAGGGGACTGGCGGATTTCCGCCGCCTCCCGGTTCGACATCCATTCCCGGTCGTCCCATGGGAACAGGGAGAGATCCCAGACCTTTGACCCGGTGGCCGGGCCGGTCTCTGCGTGGAAGGCAAAGGGATCGGCCTTCAGGACGGTTTGTCCGTCCGCGCCAAGGACGGCGTATTTATATATATCGCCGTTCTGCACGTCGGAGAGGACGGCGCACCATATGCCGTCCCTGTCCCTGACCATGGGCGCGGCGGCGCTGTCCCAGCCGTTGAAATCCCCGACGACGGAGACGGCTTTGGCGTTCGGCGCCCACACCCGGAATACCCGATCATCCCCCTGTGGATGGCAGCCTAAGTAGTCATAGGCCCTATAGGAATTGTCATTTAACACACTCATACCTCTATAATAATACATTACAGCGTGTTTTTCAATAATTGACAGGAAAAGAAAGTTGGGGTAATATTAGAATGTTAAGCTGCTGTGCCGGATTACACGGGGAAAATATCCGCAGCGGAGACCTCGTAGGCCGTGCGCTGGTAGCTGTGGCCGTCGATGACCTTGGTGTAGGGCCTGCTTTGCAGCCGCCCCTGAACCGAGAGCTGGGTTCCCACGGGGGCCAGTGCCGTCTGCCGTGCCTGCTGGCCCCAGGCGATCACGGGGATGTAGTCGCTGCGGTGGTACCGTCGGCCAACCGCCAGGATCACGTCGCATATTTCCCGGCCCATAGGCGTTACCCGCAGGGTGGGGGCCTTGCACACCGTCCCCAGCAGGAAAATGCGGTTTTCATCCTCTCCGTCGCCCGGCTCTATCTCTCTGGCCAGGATGGTCAGCACCAGCCGGTTGCCGGAGCCGCTTTTGTTGTTGAAGGAGCGCAGCTCCCCGCCGATTCGCAGGCGATTCGTCTGTAACATCCCGTCCTCCGGGAGCATGGACTGACGCACCACAATGTTCAGGGTGTCCGCCGTGCCGCTGAGACGGTGGATTTCCAGAGGAAAGGTGAAAAACCGTATGCCCCGGCTCTCGTGGGAATATTCCGGGTGCGCCAGCGCCCTGCCGCACAGCTCCGCCCGGTTGGTGACGTAAACATCTTCCATTGCCGCACCTCACATTGAATCATTTCGGATAACCCAGTCTATGAGGCGGGCGGCGGCGTATATGACAAAATCGTATGTTTCGGTACAGAACTATGTAATAATGTAATACTATTAGGAGGAATCTTATTTATGGACGTATACAAGCTGTTGAAGCACTGCGACCACACCCTGCTGCGCCAGGACGCCACAGGGGAGGAGATTATGACCCTCTGCGACGAGGGTATGCGCTATGGCGTCGCCAGCGTCTGCATCCCGCCCTGCCATGTGGCGGGGGCCAGCCGCTATGTGAAGGGCAAGCTGCCCATCTGCACGGTGGTGGGCTTTCCCAACGGCTACAGCACCTCGCGGGCCAAGGCGTTCGAGGCACAGGAGGCCATTCAGAACGGAGCCAGCGAGATTGACATGGTGGCGAACCTTGCTATGATTAAAGACGCCTGCTGGGACGATGTCCTCCAGGACATTAAGACCGTCCGGGACTTCACCCAGGGTCATATTTTGAAGGTGATTATCGAGACATGCCTTCTGACTGAGGACGAAAAGCGCATTATGTGCGCCGTGGTGTCCGCCTCCGGGGCCAACTATATTAAGACCTCCACGGGCTTTTCCACCGGCGGGGCCACCCGGGAGGATGTGCAGCTTCTCCGCTCCTGCTGCGACAGCAGCGTGAAGGTGAAGGCGTCCGGCGGCATCGCCACCCTTCAGGACGGGGAGGATTTCCTGGCCCTGGGGGCCGACCGCTTGGGAACCAGCCGCCTGGTGAAGCTGGCTATAGAGATGGAAAAGGGGGCCGCGTCGTCAGCCGCTGAGAAAGACCCTGCCGCGAATGAGCCGGGCCAGGGCGCAGCCGGGAACGCTTAATATCAGCCAGTAGAGGCTGTAGCGCAGGCATACCTGGCCGTACAGATTCAGCCGCATGGAGGAGTAGTCCCACACGTTCCAGCCCAGGAGCCGGTTAAAAATCCAGCCGGAGACAAATTCCACCGTCGTCACCAGCAGCGCGCACAGGGCGTACTGGGCTGGCTGCCCCAGGCCCGGCTGGGCCGATACCAGATACATGAAGGCGAAGCACACCCCGCCGGTCAGAACCATAGACCAGTGGGTGTGTCCCCGCCACAGGATCTCGATAAGGCCATATATTGTGCCGCCCAGGGTCAGGGCAGTCAAAAGCTCTAAACCTATCATAGCAGAAGCATACCCCTTTTTTTGGAAAAATAGACTTGACAAACAAGGGGTATTCTGTTAAAATATTACACGCATGAAAGCAGGGCAGAGTGGTATCCGTCCTCGCCCGGCCACAGAGGTGTGCGCCGCGGCAGCAAACCGTTTCCTTATCCCCCTGCGGGGTTAATGGTTTTGTGTTTTGCGCGGATACAGGCTTCTGTATCCGCGTTTTTGCGTGAATAACAAACAGGGAGGTGCTCTGGCAATAGCGAACACGACTCATCCGTTGAACGAGAATATCCGAGAGCCGCAGGTTCGTCTTATCGGCGAGGATGGAGAGCAGCTTGGTATTATGTCCTCCAATGAGGCATTGGAGGTCGCTCAGGAGCGGGATTTGGATTTGGTTATGATTTCCCCGGTGGCAAAGCCCCCGGTGTGCAAAATCATGGACTATGGCAAATATCGCTTTGAACAGGCCAAGCGCGAGAAAGAGGCCAAGAAAAATCAACACGTCATTGAGGTCAAGGAGATACGGATGTCTCCCTCCATCGGCGAAAACGACTTTATGACGAAGCTTCGCAGTGGCCAGAGATTCCTGGCCGAGGGAAACCGGCTGAAGGTAACGGTGCGGTTCCGAGGCCGCGAGATGGCGCATACAGACCTGGGCAGGCAGCTTTTGGAGCGGTACGCCAAGGAGTGTGCGGACATCGCCAAGGTGGACAAGGGCGCAAAGCTGGAAGGCCGTCTGATGACGGAATTTCTGTCCCCCAAGGCCCAGGCTCCCGCGAAAAAGCAGGTGCCTAAGCAAGAAAAATCAAAGGAGAACGATAACGATGCCGAAACTTAAAACTCACAGCGCATCCAAGAAACGCTTTTCCCTGACCAAAAACGGCAAGGTCAAGCGGGCCCACGCCTATAAGAGCCATCTGCTCAACGGCCACGGCAAAACCACCAAGCGTAAGCGCGGCCTGCGGAAGGGCGCTTATGCCGACAGCACCAACGCCGCGACTGTCAAGCGCATGATCCCGTATAAATAAGGAGGGCAACAAAAGATGGCACGAGTAAAAGGCGCGATGATGACGCGCAAGAGAAGAAATAAGATTCTTGGCATGGCCAAGGGCTATTGGGGCAGCAAATCCCGTCACTATAAGATGGCAAACCAGGCCGTTATGAAGAGCCTGCGTTATGCCTACATTGGCCGCAAGCAGCGCAAGCGCGATTTCCGCAAGCTGTGGATCACCCGTATCAGCGCCGCCTGCAAGCTGAACGGCATCAACTATTCCCGTTTCATGTACGGTCTGAAGCAGGCCGGTATCGAGATGAACCGCAAAATGCTCTCCGAGACCGCCATCAACGACCCCGCCGCCTTCACCGCCCTGGTAGAAAAAGCCAAGGCCGCCCTGTAAGGCAAGAAAAAGCGAACATTAACCCGGAATCTCCGTCAGCCCGGCGGAGGGTTCCGGGTTTTTATTTGCGCCAATTTAATTAATAATGGTTTGCATTGAGGCCTTGTTGTGTGGTTTGCAGGATGAAAATTGATGTAAAAGTGGTGCGCTAAACGGGATTTTTTGTAATTTCTTCATACGGAAATCTATCCCCGCACTTCCGCAATCCCTTGATTATCAATGCCTTCAGGCGTTTTCAGGAAAAACGAAGTCGAAAGCTGCCGTTTCCTCATAAAAATTTTACTGGCTTTTATGGGCGGTATATGATACACTATTAACAGAAGTGTAAAGAACCTGTGTTCGCGGGCGGCGTTGGCTGCCTGGGAACACTGGGGCTGTAAAGAAAGGAGTTGTTCGCCTTGCTGGTATTTTGGCTTGTGGGCGTTGGTGTGTTTTTGGTGATAGAGGCCATATCCGCCGCGCTCTGCTCTATTTGGTTTGCCGTGGGCGCGTTGGTCGCGGCGGCGGCAGCGGCTCTGGGCGGGCCGATTTGGCTGCAAATCGTGCTGTTCGCGGCGGTTTCCGGGGTGTGCTTCGCCGTGCTTTATCCCAAGCTCAAGCGCCTGGTCAGTCACCATCATCACCCCACCAATGTGGATATGCTCATTGGGCAGACCTGCCCCGTGACCCAGCGCATTGACAATCTGGCGGGAACCGGCGCCGTCACCATAGCGGGAAAGACCTGGTCGGCCCGTTCTGCGGACGGGCAGGTTATCGAGCCGGAGGCCGTTGTCCGCATTAAAAGCATTCACGGCGTCAAGATGATTGTCGCCCCCGCGAAGCAGGAAGCGCCGACAGAGGAAGCGTCGGCACAAATTTAATTTCAATTCCAAAACAAAAAAGGAGGAAGCATCATGGGTCTTGTCATTTTCTGGCTTGTCCTAATTGTTCTGATCGTCGTTATCGTCATCTGCAACATTCGGGTGGTGCAGCAGGCGAAAGCCTTTGTGGTGGAGCGCCTGGGGGCGTACCACGCCACATGGGACGTGGGTCTCCACTTCAAGATTCCCTTCATTGAGCGGGTCGCCAAGGTGGTGTCCCTGAAGGAGCAGGTGGCGGATTTCCCGCCCCAGCCGGTTATCACGAAGGACAACGTCACCATGCAGATCGACACGGTGATTTACTTCCAGATCACCGACCCCAAGCTGTATACCTACGGCATTGAGGATCCGCTCCTTGCCATTGGCAACCTGACCGCCACCACCTTGCGTAACCTGATCGGCGAGCTGGAGCTGGACGAATCCCTGACCAGCCGGGACACCATCAACGCCAAAATGCAGCAGCTTCTGGACGTGGCCACCGACCCCTGGGGCATCAAGGTCAACCGGGTGGAGCTGAAAAACATCATGCCCCCGGCGGACATTCAAAACGCCATGGAGAAGCAGATGAAGGCCGAGCGTGAGCGCCGGGAGGCCATTCTCCGGGCCGAGGGCGAGAAGCGGGCCGCCGTTCTGGAGGCCGAGGGCGAGAAGGAGTCCGCCATTCTCCGGGCCGACGCCAAGAAGCAGGCAGAGATCCTGGAAGCCCAGGGCAAGGCCCAGGCCATTGTGGCCCTGAACGAGGCCACCGCCGAAGGCATCAAGCTGCTGAATCAGGCGGCCCCCACCGACCCCATCATTCAGCTCAAGGCGCTGGATGCCTTTGCCTCCGCCGCCAATGGCCGGGCCACCAAAATCATCATCCCCTCCGACATCCAGGGGCTGGCAGGGCTTGCCACGTCCCTCAAGGAGATGATGATTGACCCGCCCAAGGAGGAGGCCCCAAAATAACCGTATCATAAGCGAACCCGGAGGCGTCTGACGCCTCCGGGATTTTTATTTAGCCCTGCTCTCCTGTTTGCTCAGAGGGAAGCTCTTCTCCGCCGCCGGTGTTGTCCTCCGGCTCCTGAGGGATATCGCCGCCGCCAGCGTCCCCGCCGCCGACATCGCCGCCGCCGTTATCGGTCTCCACCGCCGCAGGGGGCGCGTTGTCCGTGGGGGCCGGGGTCGGCTCCGGGGTAGGCTCCGCCGTGGGAACGGGGGTCTCCGTAGCTGTGGCCGCAGGCTGGAACACGGCGTATATGGTATGGTTCGACGTGATATTCGAGAAGGTATAGGAGCTTCCGGGAGAGACGGAGGTTCCGTCTATGAGAAGCTGGCTTATCTCGTAGCCGTTGTTGGGGGTAATGGAAAAGGTGACGCTGCCCCCCTCCTCCACAGACACCACCCCGGAGGGGCTGATGCTGCCGCCATTGCCAGAGGTGACGGTAATGCTGTAGGTCGTGACGGAAACGGGGGTGGTGGCACTGCTGGTGGCCACAGGGGGCATGGTGGCGGTGCTGGGGGTGGCCGTGGCCGATGTCAGAAGGCCGGACAGCACGCTGGTAGACGCGGGCGTAGCCGTGGCCTCCGCCTCGTCAGAGGTGTCAGAGCCGCCCAAAAAATTGGTCAGCGCTCCATAGCCCACGATAATCACGGCGGCGGAGATGACAATGGCGATCAGGCCCTTCTGCCAGCCCCGCAGACCCTGGTCGTTTCTGTCGGAGCGGGCATCCCGCCGGGGGCGGCTGTCATAGTCCTGGTATTCGGAATCCGGCTTCACATACACCGTATGGGCCGGTTCCGCCACAACCACCTTGGGCCGGGGCGGCACCAGCTCGTCAAAATCCGGCCTGGGAGGAACCTCCTCCTCCGGCTCCTCCGGGTCGGGGTTTTGCTGCTCCCAGTCCGGCTCCGGGGCGATGTCGTTCAGCTCCGGCTCCTCGTCCTCCTCCGTGGAGGGGGCCATATGACGGCCTCCTTCCCCCTCTCTGGGACGGCGGGGTATGTAATCCGGGGCAAACTCCCCATAGGCGTCTGGATCCAACAGGTCTTTGCCGTCCAGAACGTCCGTTATCTTGTCCTCTGAATCCTCCAGGCCCAGGTCGTCCAGATTCAGAAAGGACTCAAAATCGAAGGGCTTCCTCTCCCCGGCGGGGGTCGCCTCCGGGGGCGCGGCCTCCTGGTCGTCCTTCGTCCATTGGATATCGTCTCCGCCCGGCCAGTCTTTTCTGTCGTTGTCATTGCGGTCATTCATCATTTTTACCTACCTTCGGCGCAGCAAGTGTGGTACAATGCTATTATAACACGATTTTATACCCTTACTATACCATATTCCTGTAAATTTTTGAAGCAGAGGTTTTTACAAATGAGCAAAACAGCCCTAGTCACCGGCGCCTCCAGGGGCATCGGCGCGGCCACGGCCCGCCGTCTCGCCCAGGAGGGCTGGGATGTTGTCCTCCATTACGGTCATTCCGCCCAGGCGGCCAAGGCCCTGGCCCAGGAGCTTCACGCCCAGGCGATTCAGGCCGACGTGGCCGACCCCGCCCAGGTAGAGGCCATGTTTGAGGCCACCGGCCCTATAGACCTGCTGGTGTGCAGCGCCGGTGTGGCGGAATACGGCCTGTTCACCGACGCCACGGAGGAGGTATGGCGGCGGGTGCTTGGTACCAACACAGACGGGACCTACCGCTGCTGCCGCCAGGCCGTGCCTGGGATGATTCACAAAAAATCCGGCTGCATTGTGCTGGTGTCCTCGGTTTGGGGGGTGCGGGGGGCCTCCTGCGAGGTGGCCTATTCCGCCTCCAAGGCGGCCATTATCGGCCTTGCCAAGGGGCTTGCCAAGGAGCTTGGCCCCTCCGGCATACGGGTCAACTGCGTGGCCCCAGGCGTCATTGACACGGATATGCTCTCCCCCCTGACGGAGGCGGACAAGCAGGCCCTGGCGGAGGAAACGCCCCTCTGCCGCCTGGGAAGGCCGGAGGAGGTGGCGGCGCTGATTGCCTTTCTCGCCTCCCCGGACGCCAGCTTCATCACCGGCCAGGTCATTGGCTGCGACGGGGGCTTTGGCGTGTAGCCATCCGGCTTTCGGTTATCAGGCGATACCGGCGATGTACAGGCAGAGATAGGCCGCGTGGATGGCAAAGAGCATACTGTCCATTTTATCAATAATGCCTCCATGCTCCGGCATCAGGTGTCCGTAGTCCTTGACCC
>JAJQFY010000049.1 GCA_021200935.1 Oscillospiraceae bacterium | reverse complement strand
CCTGGACACCCGGATCAAGGCCACCGTGGACTCCACCATGTACGACATGAGCCGGGTAAACGCCAAAGGCTACTTTGACAGCGAGGACAGCGAGGCCGCCCGGTACGAAAAGCGGAAGGCACTGAGCGCCCAGCGGACGGCGGATTACCAGAGCGGTTCCTACGCCCTGGGGGGCGGGGTGGTTGACCCCCTGCCGGAGGACGCCCCCTTCTTCGTGAAGGACTACTACGACTACTATAAGACGCCCCGGGGCTACCACCCCCGGAGCCTGAACTCCAACGGGGGCTGGAACGTCACCGGCTGCCAGTCCTTTTTGAATATGCCCCTTTTGCAGTACAGCCAGGAGATCCGCAGCGCCGTTCTCATCGTCCACGGGGAGAAGGCCCACTCCTGCTATTTCAGCCGGGACGCCTTCGCCAAGCTCACCGGGGACAACAAGGAGCTGATAATCATCCCCGGCGCCGTCCACACCGATTTGTACGACCGAATGGACGTCATCCCCTTCGACAAGCTGACGGACTTTTTCAACACTTATTTGAAATAATCCCAAGGCCGGGCCAAAAAGATTTATCCCAATGTCACGAGAGAGGAGGCTGCCGGGCAGGAGACGGAGGGGCTGCTGGAAAAGGTCTACCACGGCAGCGCCGGGCTTCTCATGGCCGCCCTGCTGGACTGGGCCAGGGGTTTTGCGTGAAATGAAAAAAGATTGTGAATCATCAGATTTGCAATCCTGTCACATTCTGTTATAATAAGGGGTGTAAAGACTGCGCGGCCCTGGGCCGCGACCATGAATAGAATTTTCAAAGGAGACTGATACCCATGAACAAAGAGCCTGTTATTGTGGCCTATGGCCGCAGCCCCTGCTGCCGGGCCCGGAAGGGCGGCCTGGCGGGAATGCACCCCATCGAGTACGCCGCCCAGACCCTCCAGGGTGTGCTGGCGAAAATCCCCCAGCTTGACCCGGCCCTGATCGACGACGTGATCACCGGCTGCGCCTCCCCCACCAACGAGATGAGCATGAACGCCTCCCGCCTGATCGTGAACCGGGCGGGCCTGCCGGAGAGCGTCTGCGGCCAGACCATCAACCGCTTCTGCTCCTCCGGCCTGCAGGCCATCGCCACCGCCTCCAACGCCATTGCCGTGGGGCAGATGCGCTGCGTGGTCGCCGGCGGCGTGGAGTGCATGACCCGCTGCTTCGCCCCCTATCCCGAGGAGCAGAAGGATCCCTGGTTCGACGAAAACTACATCGGCGGCTACATGACCATGGGCGAGACCGCCGAGCGGGTGGTGGAGCGCTACAGCATCTCCCGTGAGCGGATGGAGGAGATGGCTCTTCGCAGCCACACCCTGGCCGCCCAGGCCCGGAAGGCGGGCAAGCTCAATAAGTGCATCATCCCCATCACCGACCAGAACGGCAACGTGGTGGAGTATGACGACGGCATCCTGGCCGACATGGACGGGAACCTGAAGACCAGCATGGAGAAGATGGCCGGTATGAAGCCCTGCTTCCGGGAAAACGGCACCGTCACCGCCGCCACCTCCTCCCAGACCACCGACGCTGCGGCCTATGTGGTCATCATGGACGCGGAGCTTGCGGCGGAGCTTGGCATCAAGCCCATTGCCCGGCTGAAGGGCTTTGCCGTGGCCGGGTGCGACGCCACCGTTATGGGCCTTGGCCCCATCTACGCCGTCCCCAAGGTAATGGCCCAGGTGGGCATGACCGTGGACCAGATGGACGTGGTGGAGATTAACGAGGCCTTCGCCAGCCAGTCCCTGGCCTGCATCGACACCCTGGGCTTCGATATGAAGAAGACCAACCCCTACGGCGGGGCCATGGCCCTGGGCCATCCCATGGGCGCCACCGGCGCGTTTTTAACCATGAAGGCCCTGGACTACCTCCAGGACCCGGAGACCGCCGGAAAGTACGCCCTCGTCACCATGTGCATCGGCGGCGGCATGGGCGCGGCGGGCGTTTTTGAGCTGCTTTAAAAGGCAGAGCCTTTTAAAGCAAGGGGATTGCGGCCTGTGCGCGCACTGCACGCGCTAAGAGCCGCGCTGTGCGCGGTTGCGCGTTGCACACCGCCTGCGGGCGGTAGTCCCGGGCCGATAGGAATTTTTTCCGACGTACACGCCGCCTGCGGGCGGCAGTCTGCGAGGCTTTGCGCCTGGGGGCGCGTGTTGCTCCACGCTGCGCGTGTTCGCGCTGGCCGCTAACCACTAACCACTAGCCACTACAAAGGACGGGCCAAAGCCCGTCCTTTGTGTCGTTTGTGCCGGAATTGTGTTGTTTGCGCCCAGGGGGTTTACATTTGGTGGGGAAGGTGGTAAAGTTAAATATATAACGTGTGCGTGTGGCGCAATATTTTTGGGAGGACAACACATCATGAAAAAGCTACTATCCATCCTGCTGTGCCTGTGTCTGGTGTTCAGCCTGGGGACGATGGCGTTCGCCTCTGACGAGGCGATCGGAGAAGCGGCGTCCGGCGCGGACGCGGCCCTGACCATCACCGACCCTGCCTGGGCGCTGAGCGCTGACGGCAGCTACTATTCCCTGACGAACGTTCTCTACTGCACAAACGTGGTGAACGCCACATACCAGTACATGAACATCTACGTTCCCGCGGCCTACCTTGAGGGCGGGGAGTGCAACGGCTACACCGCCGAGACCGCACCTATTATTATCGAGAACAACTGCATGGGCTGGAACAGCTCCAGTCCCAGCGGGGCCAACACCACCTATCTGCGGGAGGGCTTTGTGTTCGTCAGCGTGGGCGCCCGCAGCCGCAACGCGGAGGAGGGTACCGGCAAAATGCCCGCCCCGGTGGTTGACCAGAAATCCGCTGTCCGCTGCCTGCGTCTCAACGACGGGGTCATCCCCGGGGACAAGGAGAAGATCATCTCCCTTGGCTCCTCCGGCGGCGGCCAGATGAGTTCCATCCTGGGGGCCACCGGCAACATGGCCGCCTATTACGCGGATCTGTATGAATCCGGCGCGGCGGGCATCGTCCTGAACGAGGACGGCACCTATACCTCCACCATCCGGGACGACATCTATGGCTCCATGTGCTTCTGCCCCATTGCCGACCTGAACAACGCCGACCTGGCCTACGCCTGGATGTGGTATGACCAGGGGGCGACCAGCGTGGCCACCATGTTCAGCGGCACTGTGGAATTTTCTGAGTTCCAGCTCGCCCTCCAGGAGGATCTGGCGGTGGCCTACTGCGAGTACATCAACAGCCTTGGCCTGGTGAATGAGGAGGGGGAGGCCCTTGCCTTCGACCTGACCGAGGACGGCACCCCCGACCCCCGCAGCGGCTCCTATTATGACCAGATTCTGGAAAACATCTCCGACGCCCTGAACGCCTGGATTGAGGCCGAGGGCTATGCTTCCTCCTCTGCCTCCGGCGAGGCGGCGGACAGCTGGGAGAGCTATTACGCCACCCTGAGCGACCCGGACTCCTGGCTTGCGGAGAACGAGGACGGCACCTGGTCCGTCACCGATATGGCCGGGTTCCTGAACGGCACGGGCCTTTCCCGGAATAAGGACATCCCCGGCTTCGACACCTTCTTCGCCACCGAGGAGGGCAACGGCTTCGGCACCGCCGAGGAGGAGGGCGTCCACTTCAGCGCCTCCGTGGCCGCCGTGCTGGAGGCAAATTATGACGAGTACAGCGCCCTGGAGGGCTTCGATGACCAGGACGTGGACGCCTACATCGAGCAGGCGAACCGTGAGGACATCCAGGAGCAGACCTATCTTATGAACGCCACCCAGATCATGCTGGCCGTGGCCGCCGGGGAGGAGGAGGCCGACCCCGCCCAATACTGGCGCACCCGGAACGGCACCGCCGACCAGCACACCAGCTTCACCGTGGCCTACAACCTGTGCCTGTCCGCCCTGGCCGCCGGGTCTGAGATTGACTACAGCCTGGTGTGGAATATGGGCCACGGCTCCGACGAGGGGGAGACCACCGGCACCTTTATTGAATGGGTTCACGCCATCTGCGCCGAGAGCGGGGATACCGCCGAGGCGGCCACTGATGCGGAGCTTTCCGACGGCGGCTGGCCCATGTCCGGCGCGGGGGATACCTCTATGGACGCCTATAAGAGCTATCTGAAGGCTTACATGGACTGCGTCCCGGAGATGGACGGCCATGAGGAGGAGCTTTACGGCCTGATCGACGCGGAGAACTTTGAGGCCCCCGTGGCTATGGCCTTTGAAAACTGGTTCGAGGAAAACGCCATGACCTATGACGAGTTCGTGGCCGCCGACGGAACCTATGCCCTCCACTATTTCGGCGTGACCAGCCCCGCCGCCTGATAAATTCCGTATACGATTCATTATTCTCTTCATTCTCCTCCGCGGCAACGCGGCCACCCCCCTTTCCAATGGAAAGGGGGGTGGTTTGTGCGGGGGAGGATGACTTGTCAAACCGCTGACTTTGTGGTATGCTGGTAAAATCCCAACAGGAAAGGAGATGCCGCCATGAGCTATCGTGAGCTTGCCCAAACCATCATCGACCAGTTGCCGGAGGACAAAATGATCTTTGTGGTGAATATCCTTGCCAGTCTTGGGGAAATGTCCGGCGTAGACGTGTACGCCCAGCTTCCCCCAAACAGTGAGACTATGCGCGCCATCGAAGAGGTGGACGACATGATAAAAACCGGCGAGGGCCAGCACTTCGAGGGTTCCACCGCCGATTTCTTCGCGGCATGGATGGAAGAAGACTGACCGATGCTGAAGCTGAATACCTCCACCAGGTTTAAAAAAGACTATAAGCTGTGCGCCAGACGGGGTTATAACCTGACCCTCCTGTAGGACGTTGTTGACACCCTCCGAATCCCCGCCGCCCTGCCGCCGAAAAATAAGGAGCATGGCCTGTCCGGCAGCTTCATCGGATGCCGGGAATGTCACATTCTCCCTGACTGGCTGCTGATCTATCGGGTAGACGGAGACGAGCTGTACCTGATCCGAACCGGCACACATTCCGATTTGCTGAATCTATGACCCCCTCCCCGCACAGCGGTATTCCCGCTGTGCGCTTTTTTTGTCAAAAGAACGAAAAGCAATAGCGTAATTTGACAAATGCAATAAAATGTGCTATAATAACAGCGGGCCGCAATGACAGTTTCATTTGCTCCCTTTTGCCCCCGCCTCATCCCGTCCCGGCGGGTGAGTATAAAAAATTTTGAATATCATAAGAAAACGTTGTAAAAAAGCCTTGAAATAAAGGTATCGCCGTGGTAAAATACCATATGTATAAACATCTGTCCGCCGATAACGGACAGATAGGAAAATGTATTGGAGGAAACAAAAAGATGAAAAAATTTCTTGCGCTGCTCCTGGCCCTTGTAATGGTTCTCAGCCTGGCGGCCTGTGGCAGCAGCTCCAGCAACGACACCGCTGCCGACGCGGACGAGACCACCGAGACCGCGGAAAGCGGCAACCCCACCGTCACCATCGGCGTGTTCGAGCCGCTGTCCGGCGACAACGGCGCCGGCGGCAAGCAGGAGGTGCTGGGTATGCAGTACGCCAACTACGAGACCCCCACCGTGGAGATCGACGGCGTGACCTATGACGTGGAGCTTGTCATCGTGGACAACGAGTCCTCTACCGACAAGGCCGTCTCCGCCGCCTCCCAGATCGTGGCCGCCGGGGCCTCCGTGGTGCTTGGCTCCTATGGCTCCAGCGTGGCTATCGCCGGTTCCGACACCTTTGGCGACGCGGGCATCCCCGTTATCGGCGTGACCTGCACGAACCCCCAGGTGACAGAGGGCAACGACCACTACTTCCGCATCTGCTTCCTGGACACCTTCCAGGCTCCCGTTCTGGCGAACTTCGCCAGCGACTATCTGGGCGCCTCCGTGGTCTACTGCCTGGGCCAGCTTGGCAGCGACTATGACCAGGGCCTGATCAACTACTTTACCGAGGCCGCTGAGGAGCTTGGCATGACCGTTATCACCGAGTCCTTCCCCGAAGGCAACTCCGACTTCACCTCCTACCTGACCAACGCCAAGAACGCGGGCGCGGAGGTCATCTTCGCCCCCTGCTCCACCAGCTACGCCCAGCTCATCATCGAGCAGGCCTCCTCTCAGGGCGTTGAGATCCCCCTGCTGGCCGGCGACACCTGGGACTCCAACGTGATCCTGGCCGCCGCTGCCGGTACGACCCAGAGCATCTATGTGTCCACCTTCTATGCCGAGGGCGGCGACGAGGCTTTCGAGGAGGGCTTCAAGGAGTGGATCAACGGCGACTCCACGAACCTGACCAACAACGGCGGCAACGACACCATCGCGGCTGCGTCCGTCATGGGCTATGACGCCTACTATGTGGCCCTGGAGGCCATGAAGAACGCCGGGTCTGTTGACCCCGCCGACATCATGGCGGCCCTGCCCACCACCACCTATACCGGCGTGTCCGGCTCCATCGCCTTTGACGAAATCGGCGACGCCGTCCGCGACGCGGCCTACATCAAGGTGGCCAACACCGAGACCGAGGCCTGGGACTTCGTGGCTGTTCAGACCGTCAGCTGATAGAACTCTTGTAAAACTCATGCGGGGGCGCGCAAGCGCCCCCGTCGGAGCGAAAAAAACCATTATGAGCGCATACATGCGCGTCCATCTGCCTGGGGGCGGATGTATGCGCTGCATAAATCCTGCTTAGACAAATAATCAGGAGGGCCATCTATGGCAAGTTTCCTACAAGCAAATCTGCCCTATATCCTGGCGGGCATCTCCGTGGGCGGGCAGTATGCCCTGATCGCCATCGGGTATACCATGGTGTACGGCATCCTGCGGCTGATAAACTTCGCCCACGGCGACGTATTTATGGTGGCGGGCCTGGTAATGGTGTATGCCAGCGCCTCCCTGCCCATGTACATATCCATTCCCTTGGTGCTGATCGTCACCATGGTTTTGGGCTTCGTAATCGAGCGGGTGGCCTATAAGCCTTTGCGTACCGCCCCCCGTATGTCCCTGATGATCTCCGCCATCGGCGTGAGCTACCTGCTGCAAAACTGCGCCCTGTACTTCACCGGCGGCCTGGCCCAGGTCTACCCCAGCATCCCGTGGCTTTCGAACACCGTCACTATCTGGGGCGCCACCACGAAAATGGTGACGATCGTCACCCCCATCCTTACCATCGTGCTGGTGATCGCCCTGGTCACGTTCATTCAGAAGACCAAAATGGGCATGGCCATGCGGGCCGTTTCCAGGGACTTTGAGACCAGCCAGCTTATGGGCATCCGCATTAACGCGGTCATTTCCACCACCTTTGTCATCGGCTGTCTGCTGGCCGCCATCGGCTCCCTGCTGTACTTCACCAACTACCCCTCCGTCATCCCCACCTCCGGCTCCATGCCGGGGCTGAAGGCCTTCGTGGCGGCGGTGTTCGGCGGCATCGGGTCCATCCCCGGCGCGGTGATCGGGGCCTTCGTCATCGGCATCTGCGAGAACATCATCAAGAGCCTTGGCTCCAACTGGACGGTCTTTTCCGACGCCTTTACCTTCGCGCTGCTCATTGTGGTGCTGCTGGTAAAGCCCACCGGCATCTTCGGCGAAAAGGCCACCGACAAGGTCTGAGAGGAGGGGCTGACTGTGAACGAAACATTGTATACACCCTCGGAGAAGAAAACCGGGAACGTAATCGCCGTCTGCGCTATCGCCCTGGTGTACGTCTTCCTGTTCCTGCTGGATAATTTCCTGCCCTCCAACTCCTTCACCCTTATGCTGATCCCGGTGCTGAAAAAGGGCGCGATCTATTCCCTGATCTGCGTTTCCATGAACCTGTTAAACGGCTTCACCGGGCTGTTCTCCCTGGGGCAGGCGGGCTTTCTGCTGATTGGGGCTTACTCCTACGCCATTTTCGCCATCCCGGCAGACCAGCACGCCGCCGTGTACCAGTATTTTGACGGGGGCCTGATCCAGTTCTCCATCCCGGAGGCCCTTGGCTCCGTCCTGGGGACGAACCTGGGGAACTTCCTGGGGGCCATCGTCTGCATCATTATCGCGGGCCTGATCGCGGCGGCCTTCGCCACCCTCATCGGCATCCCGGTGCTGCGGCTGAAAAGCGACTATTTGGCTATCGCCACCCTGGGCTTCGCGGAGATCATCCGGGCCATCTGCCAGTGGACGGGCCTTGGCACCATCACCAACGGCTCCAACCTGCTGCGGAAGTACACCAGCTTTTCCGACATCAAAATTTCCTTTGGGGACACGGTGTTTAAGCTCTCCACCATCTTCCCCTTCCTGATCGCCATGGTGAGCATCCTCCTCATCGTGCTGCTCATTAACTCCTCCTATGGCCGGGCCTTCAAGGCCATACGGGACGACGAGGTGGCGGCGGAGGCCATGGGCATCAACCTCTTTAAGCACAAAATGCTCTCCTTCGTCATTTCCAGCTTCTTCGCCGGGGTGGGCGGTGCGCTGCTGGCCATGTACCAGACCACCATCCAGGCCTCCGCCTTCAAGACGGCCATGACCTATGAGATTCTGCTCATTGTGGTCATTGGCGGCATCGGCTCCGTCACCGGGAGCTGTATCGCCTCGTTTTTGTATATCGCCTGCAACGAGTGGTGGCTGCGGTTTCTGGACAGCGGCTCCGTGTTCGGTCTGTCCGTCCCCTTCTTCCGGGACGGTTTCCGCAAGGTGGTCTTCTCCGTCATCATCATGGTGGTGGTGCTGTTCTTCTCCCGGGGCATTATGGGCGACAAGGAGCTGTCCTTCGCCGGGATGATACGGCGATTAAAACGAAGAAAGAAACCGGCCAAGGCCGCCGAGGCCAGCGAGGGAGGCGACGGCAATGAGTGAGGAAAAAATGGTTCTCCGGGTGGAGAACGTCACCATGCAGTTCGGCGGCGTTATGGCCGTGAACGACCTGTCCATCAACGTGCCGGAGGGGAAGATCATCGCTCTCATCGGCCCCAACGGCGCGGGGAAAACCACCGCCTTCAACTGCATCACCGGGGTGTACGAGCCTACCAACGGTCTTGTGGAGTTCATGGGCCAGCCCATGGTGCGAAACCACCCCACCGGGAAGATGAAAAAGCAGTACCTGGGCCAGGACGGGGAGAAATATATCCACGACCCGGTGCTGAACCCCTCCCCGGATAAAATCACCCACCTGGGCATTGCCCGCACCTTCCAGAACATCCGGCTGTGGAAGTCCATGACCGTGTTCGACAACGTTCTCACCGCCAAGCATATGCGGGCCAAACAGAACGTGTTCTCCGCCGCCTTCCGCACCAGCGCCAAGGAGGAGCGGCGTATGCGCCAGGAGACCGCCGACCTGCTGGCGGAGCAGAATCTTCTCCAGTATCAGAACGAGCTGGCCACCAGCCTGCCCTACGGCCTCCAGCGGCGGCTGGAGATCGCCCGCGCCCTGGCCACCGACCCCAAGCTGCTGCTTTTAGACGAGCCTGCGGCGGGCATGAACCCCCAGGAGACCCAGGAGCTGGCGGACTTCATTGTGGAGACCAGAGAGAAGTATAACCTGACCGTGTTCCTGATCGAGCATCATATGGATCTGGTCATGCGGATATCCGATTATATCTACGTCATTGACTTTGGCAGCGAGATCGCCCAGGGCGTCCCCCGGGAGATTCAGAGCAACCAGCGTGTCATTGACGCCTATTTGGGGGTGAGCGAGGATGAGTGAGCTGCTGCGAATTGAGGACCTGCGGGTCAACTACGGCGGCATCGAGGCCGTGAAGGGCATCAGCGTCTCCGTGGAGGAGGGGCAGATCGTCACCCTGATCGGCTCCAACGGCGCCGGGAAGTCCACCACCCTCCGCACCATCTCCGGCCTGGTGAAGCCCAAAAGCGGCAAAATCACCTTCGCCGGGGAGGACATCACCGGCATGGATCCCACAAACGTTGTCCATCACGGCATCACCATGTCCCCGGAGGGGCGGCGCATCTTCCCGGACATGACCGTGAAGGAGAACCTGATCATGGGGGCCTACCTGCGGAAGGACGACCTGTCCGACGATTTTGAGTATGTCTACAGCCTGTTCCCACGCCTGAAGGAGCGGCAGTGGCAGGCGGGCGGCACCCTCTCCGGCGGCGAGCAGCAAATGCTGGCCGTGGGCCGCGCCCTGATGGCCAAGCCCAAGCTGATGATGATGGACGAGCCGAGCCTGGGCCTGGCCCCCCTGGTGGTCAAGGGCATTTTCGACATCATCCGCCAGATCAACGCCCAGGGCGTCACCATCCTCCTGGTGGAGCAAAACGCCAACATGGCCCTCCAGGTGGCCCACAGCGCCTACGTTCTGGAGACCGGGAGCATAACCATGACCGGCGCCGGCGCGGAACTTTTGGCGGATGAGCGTATTAAGGAGGCGTACCTCGGAAAACATCATTCCGATTAAATGGGAGCAAGCCAAGGGGCCGGAATCAACGGATTCCGGCCCCTTTTACGGACGGGGCGGGTCTTTTGCCCGCTGGACGTCGTTGCGGCTCCTTGACGTACTGATGTACGCCTGCGTCGCCGCGCCTAGCCATATTAGCTCTCGTAAAAAAGTACAATTTGAAAAATTGGACTTTTTTAGCGCGAAGCGCGTCGAGAACTTATGAGACGGCTTTTGCGACCCAAAGGGGCGCAAAAGGGCAGCGCCCTTGGGCGATGTCATAAGTATCAGCGAACAAAATCCCTCGCCCTGCATCGTCGGACAACCTTAATTTGGGGATTGGCGGGCAATATTCTTCGCGCTGCATTGTCGGAGAACCTTAATTTTGGGTTGGCGGGTGTTTTTTTCGCCTTGCAGTGTCTTACAATTTTTAGGCAGCGCGGGGGCTTTGCCCCCTGCTGTTTGGAATGGCGCGGCGGACAGGTTGGGGGCTTTGCCCCCTGCTGTCCGGGGGGCGTGGGGGAAATCATTACATTTTTTATGGGAGGACTTTCTATGGGTGCTGCGGTGGCGGCCTTTGGATTTGAGGGGAAGGACTGGACGGGGCTGAAG
>JAJQFY010000248.1 GCA_021200935.1 Oscillospiraceae bacterium | reverse complement strand
CGAGAAGTCCGCCGCGCCGTTCATGCCGCTGGTCATCATTTCGCCGGAAGCCCCGCCGGGGCCGCCGCTGCTGCTGGAACTCTTGGCATACCGGCCCTCGATGAAGGCCGCGGCCTTGTCCTCGCTGGTCATGGCGGCCACTTCCTCATCGGAAAGGGCATTGCCGTCCTCGTCGAACCATGTCCAGCCGCTGGCATAGTCCAGGTTGTCCAGGTACCACTGGAGGTTTTCGGTGAACTCCGCGAGATACAGGTCAAGATAGGTGCCGTAGTAGCCGTTGGTCTCAGGATAGGCATCCAGGTCATATTCGATGGTCAGGGCGATAGTGCTGTTCGGCTCCCCGTCCCCGTCCAGGTCGAAGCCCACGGCGGATTCCTCCACCGTCAGGTTCTGGTCATTGATGTATTCCATGTAAGCTGCGGAGAGATACTCGGCAAGCTGTGCCTGGAAATCGGTGTTGAAGTCATAGGTGGTGTCCATGTAATACTCGAACGCCTGGGCCATATCGCCCTCATAGAGAGAGGTGATGGCGCTGTAGGCCACGCAGCCCCAGGCACCGTCGGAGATCTCCACTTCCTCCCCGTCGATGGTGACGGTGGTGGAGTAGGTGCCGTCCTCGTTGAGATATACGCCCACGGCCCCGGCCTCGATTTCATAGTCATAGAAATCGGGGTTGTTGGAGGTGGCGGCAAACATGGTGGCATGGGCCGCGCCGCCGGAGCCGCCGGTGGAGACCAGCAGGTCTACGTTGCCGGGCAGGTTCCCCAGCAGGATGTTATACTTCACATACCGGGCGGCGTTTTTCTGGTCCACCAGGCAGGAGGGGGCGTCGCCGGTGTAGTAGGTGTTGCCGTCCTCATCGGTGGCTGTGTCCTGCTTGCCCCGGTTGCCGCAGGCCACGTTGATGTAGCCCTCGGAGGCGTAGGTGGTGGAGGCCTTGGAGTTGTTGGAGGAGCCATACCCCGCCGCGCCGGTGTTCAGGATGATGGGGGCGGTGGCGGCGGTATACACCTGGCCGTTGGAGCTTGTCACCTCTGCCTCGTAGTCGATGACCAGAGAACCCTTCACGGCGGACTCATAGGTCGCGGCGGTGACGTCGGCCTCGCCGTCGCCGTTCGTGTCAATGCCGGTGACGTATGCGCCCGGCACGCAGACAGACACACCCTGCTGGTTGGGCAGCTCAGGGTAGGCCACGGCGGACACTACAGACAGCACCCACGCATCGGCGCTGGCCGTGTAGCTCCATTCCTGATCCTCGTTGTTGGCCAGGTTCAGGGTTTCCTCGATGTACTCCTTGTCGGAGGCCACCGCCGTGCCGTCCTCCTCGGCGGCAAAGGCGGTCAGTCCGCAAAGGGACAGTACCATAGCCAGTGCCAGCGCGAGGGACAGCAGCTTTTTCAGTTTGTTCATTGTTTTCTCCTTTCAGCATAAAGCTAACCCTATTATACACAAAACTGTGACTCTCCTTTATACATTTTATTAATGTTTTGTGAACATTCTTGACTTTTCCTGACCTATACCGATGAAGTGCGATTTTACAACAGGAAAACCATTGAATTACAACAGGCTGTCCCCGAAAATCCAAAAAGGGTGCGGAGAAAAGTGTGGTTCTTTTTGACAAATGGGGGATAATATCGTATAATTCATTTTATATGTGCAAGTAAAAAAAGAAAAAGCATGGGAGGATAAGCTATGAGCCGGTATGAATCGAGCAGCCAGGGCGGGAGGCATCTCAGACCGTCAGAGGATGAGGATATACAGGAGAGCCGGTATCAGCGGCAGCAGCCCCGGTCTACGGCCCGCCGCCCCGCGTCCGGCAGCTCCCCGTCTCGTTCGTCCAGCCAATCGGGCAGCCGCGCCCAGCAGGGCCGTACCTATCCGCAAAGCAGCCGCAGCGGTTCGTCTGCCAGCAGAAGTGCGTCCTCCGGCAGCCGCCCGTCTCCATCTTCCAGCCGGAGCGCCTCGTCGGGCAGCCGCGCTCCCCAGGGGCGCACACCCCAACCCCAGCGGGGGCGTCCGCCCCAGGGCGGCGGACGGCCTCCTCGCCGTGGCCGTGGCCGGAATATGCGCCCCTGGCAGATGGCGGGCATCATACTTTCCGCGATACTCATTGTTATTGTCGCCGTGTTCTGCATACAGCTCGGGCGGCTGGGTATGCTGCCCAATAAATACCGCAACCTGGTGTGGATTGTTCTGGCAGCTCTGAGCGTTTGCATTTTGGGACTCCAGTTCCGTCAATCCCGCGCCATCGGCTCTAAGGCGGCGGCTGGCGTTCTGGCTGTGGTGATGATCGTGGGGCTGGTGTATGTGTCCAAGGCCCTGTCCACCCTGAACAGCGTTACGGACGTGAGCGTTCAGTATTACAGCGTGGCGGTGTATGTTCCGGCGGATGACCCGGCGGAGTCCATCACGGACGCCACGGGCTATTCCTTCGGCATCCTGTCCTCGCTGGACAGGGACAACACCGACGAGTGCCTGGACGCGATTGTGGCGGAGCAGAACGCGGCCCTGACCGCTGTGGAATATGAGAGCGTGGTGGAGCTTGCCACCGCCCTGCTGGACGGAGACGTGCAGGCTATCGTAATGAATACCTCGTATCTCACGGTTCTGTCCGAGGCCAGCGACGATGGCGACGTGGCGGAGGAGCTGGGAGAGTTTTCCGACAGGACGAAGGTCATCTATGAATACACCGTGGAGCGCACCATCGAGCGGGTTGTCTCCGGCACCGCCACCACCACCGATGACGGCGCGGAGGCCTATACAGGGAGCGACGGGGTATACAGCATTGATGAGGACCCCTTCATCGTCTATATCAGCGGCAACGACACCTCCGGCACCCTGGCCAGCACCGGGCGGAGCGATGTGAACATCCTGGCGGTGGTGAATCCGTCCACCCACCGCATCCTGCTTGTGAACACGCCCAGAGACTACTATGTGTCTCTGGCCTTCACCGGCGGCTCCAGGGACAAGCTGACCCACGCGGGCATCTACGGCGTGGATGTGTCCATGGAGGCGCTGGAGGATTTGTATGATATTTCCATTCAGTATTACGTCCGCATGAATTTCACCGGCTTTGAGGAGATTATCGACGCCCTGGGCGGCGTGAGCGTATACTCTGAGTACGCCTTCACCAGCACCCACGGGGGCTACACCTTTGTGGAGGGCTACAACGATGTGGACGGCGCCAAGGCGCTGGCCTTTGTCCGGGAGCGGTACTCCTTTGTGGAAGGAGACCGGCAGCGGGGCGCGAACCAGATGGCGCTGATTGAGGCCGTGATTGAAAAGGCCGCCTCCTCCGCCATCCTGACCAACTATATGGACGTGATGAACGCCGCCTCCGGCGCGTTTGCCACCAACATGACCCAGAGCGAAATATCCTCTCTGGTGCAGTGGCAGCTATCCACCGGCGGAAGCTGGTCTGTGGAAAGCACCTCCGTCACCGGCTCGGACAGCACCGGCACCGTGTACTCTATGGGCAGCACCAATGTCTATCGTATGCTCCCCGACGACGACTCCGTAGCCGCCGCCATAGAATTAATAAACGAGGTGCTGGAAGGAAACTGACGCCGATATTCTAATAAGGAAATAGCAAATGGCCTCTGCCGCACGGCAGGGGCCATTTTTATGAGAAGCGCCGACTTTTTCAATTTCAGCCTTTGCCTGAGCTTCGTCCCTATATCATATAGACATTTGCCGAAAAATCAGGTAAAATAAAAGACACCGGCGGCGGTGTCGCCCTGATTTGGGAGGTTCGTTATGAGTACAAAATGTGCGCTTACTGTTATTGATATGCAGAACGGATTTATAAACGAAAGCTCTGCTCAGTGCATTAAGGGGGCGAAAGCCACTGTGCCTGCCTGTGCGCGGGTGATAGAGCATTGCCGCGCCTGTGGTGTGCCGGTCTTTTTCGTCTCTCGAAAATACAGAACGGACGGAAGCGATGTGGAACACACGCGGTTTCAAAGCTGGTTCGATGGGGGCAAGGCTCTGTCCGATGGCTGCGCGGAAGATATATCCGCCAGCGCGCCGAAGGAGTTTGGCATTTGCAGCAGGGATTATGTCATAATAAAGCCCCGTTATTCCGCCGTCTTCCACACGGAGCTTGACCTTGTCCTGCACCGCCTGGGGGTAAACACCGTTGTTCTCATTGGGACGACAACGCCCAACTGCGTCCGAACGACGTGCTACGACGGCATTTCCCTCGAATATAACGTCGTGGTCATCAGCGACTGCACGTCCTCCCAGACGGAGGAAATACAGCGGAGCAATCTGCGGGATATGAAAAACGTCGGGGCGCAGGTCATGACGGCGGAGGAATTTATTGCCGGCGCGGAGCTTACAGACTCAGTGACCGAGACCCGGCAAGCGGTTGCGGCCATGCAGGGTATATAATTTCATGTGCGAATTAGCAGGGAAGACCCCCAAACGGAGGTCTTCCCATTTTTATTCCGGCGCATTTTCGCCGGGGCTTGCGCGTTTTGAAGCTTACATACTGTCCGGCGCGGTGACGCCCAGGATGGACAGGGCGTTTTCCAGCACAATGCCGGTGTCGGCGGTAAGGAGCAGCCGGGCGCGGACGAGATTTTCCTCCTCCCCCCGGATGCGGCAGGCGTTATAGAACTTGTGGAACCGGGAGGCCACCTCCGTGGCGTATTTGTTGATGCGGGAGGGGTCAAGCTCCTGGGCGGCCTGGCGAATCTCACCGGGGAAGGAGGCCAGGGCCTTGATAAGCTCCCGCTCCTGGGGCGCGGTGAGCAAGGAGGCGTCCGCCTTCTCCGCGGGCTTATATCCGTCCGCCGCCAGCATGGACAGCAGAGACTGAATGCGGGCGTGGGCGTACTGGACATAATAGACGGGGTTTTCGCTGTCCTGCCGCACAGCCAGGTCAAGGTCAAATTCCAAATGGCTGCCGGGGCTGGCGTTGAAGAAATACCGGCAGGGGTCGCGGCCAATCTCGTCCATCAGATCCGCCAGGGTCAGGGCCTTGCCTGTCCGCCTGGAGACCTTCACCGTCTCCCCGTTGCGGGTCAGGCGCACCATCTGCATTATGAGAAAGTCCAGCGACCGACCGTTCAGCCCCAGCTCCGGGCATGTCATGGTGGAGCCGAAGCGGATGGCGTGACCGTGATGGTCGGCGCCCCAGACGTCTATCACCCGGTCGAATCCCCGCTCCACGAATTTGTTGCGGTGGTAGGCGATGTCCACGGCGTAATATGTCCAGGTGCCGTCCGCCCGGCGCATACACTCGTCCTTATCCGCGCCGAAGTCCGTGTTTCTCAGCCAGAGCTGGCCGTCCCTTTCATAGGTGTGGCCTGCCTGGGTGAGGATGTCGATGGTCTCGGCCACATAGCCGGAGTCGTGCAGCTCCGTTTCCAAAAACCAGCGGTCAAATTTTATGCCGTAGCGCTCCAGGTCGTCCCGCATACGCTGGATGTTTTTCGGAATGCCATAGTCAATAAACGCCTTTTGCCGCTCCTCGGCGGGCATATAGAGGTATTTGTCTCCCTCGGTGTCATATATCTCCTGGGCCATGGCCCGGATGTCGTCCCCGTGATAGCCGTTGTCGGGAAACTCCACCGCGTCCTCGCCCTGGATTATCTGCAAATACCGGGCCTCCACGGAGCGGCCAAAAAGCTCCACCTGATGACCGGCGTTGTTCACATAGAACTCCCGCCACACGTCCCATCCGGCCCAGTCCAGCACGGAGGCCATAGTGTCGCCCAGAACGCCGCCCCGTGCGTTCCCGATGGTCATGGGGCCGGTGGGGTTTGCGGAGACAAATTCCACCATGACCCGCTTGCCGTTGCGTTCATCCGCCCGGCCATAGGCTGTCCCCTCTGACGCCACTGTGTCCAGCACGTCAGAATACCAGCCGTCGCCCAGCCGGAAGTTCAAAAAGCCCGGCCCGGCGGTCTCCGCGCCGGTGTACCAGGTGCCCTCCAGCGACAGGCCGGAGAGGATCTCCTCCGCCAGCTTCCGGGGCGCCATACCGGCGGCCTTGGCCCCGGCCATAGCGTGATTGGCGGCGAAGTCGCCATTTTGGGTGTTTTTTGGAATGCTCACAGAACCGGCTGTCTGAGCCAGCGCCGGGGCTGCGGCGCGGATAAGCTGGTCTATCCCGCGCTTTGCTTGTTCAATAAGGTCTGCCATAGCTGCTCTCTTTCACATTGATTTTGAAAAAATTCCGCCCCATGGGGGTGTTGTTTAGATCTACGTCGTAATCAATCTCCATATCTCCGCCATGCTCGTTCAGGGACGCGCTGACGCGGCGGGTATCTACCCCCACGGCGGCGCTGCCGAAGGGGGTGTCGCAGAGAACGAAGTGCTTCTTCCCTGGCTGGAACAGCATTTCGGAGGTGGTGCTGCCCTCCCGGCGGAATACGATGCCCGTGGGGCTGATGGAAAAGGAGGTTTGCGTCCCCCGCAGGCCGGTCAGGTCGCTTTCTTCGTAGGTAAGGCGGCTTTGCCCGTCCTCGAAGCTGTACTGCCCGGCTGTCACCAGATTGACCTCGTCCCGCTGGCCGGATACGTTGTGCTGCACGCCGGTGATGGAGATGATGGCGTCTGTTGTGTTCACATGTTCTATCATATAATAAAACCCTCTCTATGACAAGGAAAACCTGCGTCCTATATTATAGTTGCGGCTATTGTACCATCAGTAGCCCCCAATGTCAAAGCCGAACTTGCATAAAAGCAGGCACACCGGCATTTTATGTTTTCCGTCCTTGACGATAGGGGGGAGGAGGATGTAAAATGTGTTTGAAGGTTCAGGAAAGCTGAGCCGGGGGGATAACAATGCCAGCAATTTCAAGATTTTACGGTATTATCATTAAGATGTATTTCCAGCAAAGCGAACACAACCCACCGCATTTCCATGCCGTATATGGGGAATACGTGGGGGCGCTTGACATTCAAACGCTGGAAATGATAGAGGGAGACCTGCCAGCAAAGGGTCAGGCCCTTGTCAGGGAGTGGGCAGCCTTACACCGTGATGAGCTGTTGACGATTTGGAACACACAGGAATTTAAAACGCTCCCGCCTCTCACATAAAAGGGCGGATGTCGGAAAGGGGCGGTATTATGTTTTACAGAGTGAAGGATGTTCAGCCGCTGCCAGCGTATAATTTACTTGTGAGCTTTGCCACAGGGGAGCGAAAAAGATATGACGTGACACCGTTGTTTGGCAAGTGGGACGTATTCGAAACACTTGCAACTGTCCCCGGCCTGTTCGGACAGGTGAAGGTGGACGCAGGCGGCTATGGTATTTCATGGAATGACGATATTGACCTGTCC
The DNA here is from genome assembly GCA_021200935.1 of Oscillospiraceae bacterium. GTDB lineage: Bacteria > Bacillota > Clostridia > Oscillospirales > Oscillospiraceae > CAJOIG01. The sequence goes on along the minus strand of JAJQFY010000248.1, from coordinate 3,691 downwards.
TGCAATGAGCTGTGGGAGAACGGTACGCCGCTGGATGCGGCAGCGGCTGACGACCTGGAAGCGACGCAGGCGGCCCACGAAATTGACCAAAAATAATAGTTGTGCTATAATACATATACGAGGAGGTGGGCGGCATTGACTATAGAGCTTACCGACAAGGAATTTAGACGTTTGCTGGACATGGTATATGTGGGAAACTGGGTTCTTAACTCTGCCCGTGGGGAGGACCGCTTCGAGGACTATGACCTTTTGCAGGAAAAGCTGTTTGCCCTGTGTCCCAGCCGGGGGATGAAGACCCTGGCGGAGACCTGGCAGGGCCATGTGTTCCCCTCCCGCGCCTATGAGGAGGGCGGCATCCATGAGGCCATTGCCGATTATGAGGACGCCGTGTTCTTCGACATCCTGGCGGAGGAGCTGGCTCGCCGGGATATGGAGGGAGAGGGGGCAGACCCCGGAAACGATTCGGAGCTTCTGGATCGGATGGAGGAATACTACAGCGAGTTTGAACAGCACGGGCTGGACAATCTGATCGTGGACACAGAATAGAGGAAAGCTGTTATCGTTCCCCTGCGCGGCTGCGCGGGGGATTTTTTGTGTTGTTTGCGCCAAAAATGTGTCGTTCAGGCCGGAAGGGTTTTCTTTGGGGGAGCAAAGTGATATAAGTTATATTGATAACGAATGTGCGCGCAGCACAAATCAACAGGAGGAACGACCCATGAAAAGACTTTTATCTGTCCTTCTCTGCCTGTGCCTGACGGCAGGGCTATGCACCGGCCTGACCTTCGCCTCCTCAGAGGAGCCTGCCTCCGGGGAGACGTCCGGCGCGGGGGAGACCCTGGCCTGGACGGCGGACGAGGCTACCGGCGCCTGGACGCTGGAGGAGGCGGACATCCTCGTCCCCGCGGCCTATCTGGACGAGACCGGCGGGGCCACGAGCGCCGTGGTGAACGGCTATTACGCCGCCACCGCGCCCATCCTGCTTGTCACCGGGGAGGAGCTTTCCGACCAGGCGGCCCTGGCGGAGGGCTATGTGGTGGCCCATGCCGACGGAGACACGCTGGCGGACACCGTCGCCTGGCTTCTGGCGAACGACGAGGCCCTGCCCGGCGATTCGGCCCTGATCGTCGCCGTCGGCACCGGCGAGACCGCGGCCCAGATTGCCGCGCTTGCGGTGAGTGGGAGCGGGATTTACGCCGCCGTGATGTATGACCCCGCCGTGGCCGGGTCTGTATCCGAGGAGGAGCTTGTGGCCGCCTATGGCGCGGCGCTGGAGAGCTATCTGCTGGATAACTATCAGTCCAGCCGCGTGGACGGGCCGAACATCGTCTATACCATCGACGCCGAGGGCGCGCAGGCCTATTGCCAGGAGAACGCCCAGGACTTCGGGGTGGACTATGAGACCCTGGCCGTCAGCACCGAGGGCGTGGCCCTCACGGTGGAAGGCGCGGCAGGGGAGACCGTCATCGACCCCGCCGCCGGGGAGAACGCGGCCTATTTCTATATCCGCGCCGCCCATACGGACACTGCCGCCGCCAGCGCCGCCCTGGCCCTGGGCGATACTCTGAAGGACGCCGGGGACACGGTGAACTGTGCCGTCTCCTGGGGTCAGGAGGGTGCAAGCGCCCTGTTCACCTGGCTGGAGCGGGTCTGCAAATATGAGGTGCAGTATTCCGCCCAGGAGGTGGAAACCGTCCTGAACCTTGAAAATGCCATCGCCGGCGGGGAATACACCTGGACGGCCAGCAGCAGCGTATACACCATCAGCTATGTCACCGCCGTGGCGAACCCCGAGCTTGAGAGCTATCAGGGCCTGTCCATCGCCATCCCCGCCGCCTATGTCGCGGGCGTGGACGAGGACGGCAACCTCATCATCGACTGGGAGGCGGAGATTGTAAGCCCCAACGGGGCCGTCTATACCGCCGCTACTGCCCCCATCATCATCAATACCGGCGCGGCGGGCTACTCCGCCAGCACCACCGGCGGGGCCGGGGGAACCTACGCCAGCTATGGCTACATAAATGTCGCCTGCGGCAACCGCGGCAAAAATAACGTGGCTACCGACGCCGAGGGCAATTCCTATTACACCGGCGACTCCCCCTACTGCCTGGTTGACCAGAAGGCAGTCGTCCGCTGGCTCAAGTACAACATCGAGCTTGGCAACATCTGCGGCGACGCTGACCGCATTGTCTCCACCGGCGGCTCCGGCGGCGGCGCGCACAGCCTGATGCTGGCCGCGACTGGCAACCATCCCGATTTCTACCCCTATCTGGAGGAATCCGGCGCGCTGGGCGCTTATTATGACGGGGATTCGGACAGCTATTACAGCACCGCCTCCGACGCCATCTGGGGTGCCTGCCCCTATTCCCCCATCACGAACCTGGAGGAGGCCGACCTTGCCTATGAGTGGGAATCCCTCCTCTCCCTGACCGCGCTGGATTATCTGGACGCGGACGAGTTCATCCGCACCCTCAGCGGCTATGTGGCCGAGGCGTATGTGGAATATGTGAACAACCTGGGCCTTGTGTATGACCTGGATGGGGACGGCGAGGCCGAGGCCATGACCATCAACGAGGACGGCGTCAGCGGCACCTATGTGGACTTCATGGTGCAGCAGGCCACCTCTGATTTGGAGTGGTTCCTTGACCATATCGGCAGCGTGACCCTCAGCGTCACCTGGGAGAACGAAAACGGCGAGAGCCAGGCCGAGGCGTATTTCTACGGCCACTACAGCTATACCGAATCCATCGACGGCCTCCAGCTCAAGGGCTATGACCTGTCCCAGTTCGGCATGATTCTCTCCGGCAGCGAGGAAGAGGGCTGGACGGTGGAGATGACCGCCGAGGGCTTCCTGAGCTACCGCAGCCGTTCCAAGGGCGTCACCGCCTTTGACCGCATTGGCTTCCTGGACGAGAATGGCGACTACAACGCGGAAAACCTTGAGTTCGGCAACGAGACCCAGGATTACCGCCACTGGGACAGCTATCTGCTGGAGGTTCTCCAGGAGAACGCGGAGGAGCTTTCCGCCCTCTACAGCCCGGACGATACCTACGGTATGTATGAGACCTATGAGGATATGCTGGCCGCCTTCGAGGAGGACGTGGCCATCATCGAAAACGGGGACGAGTATTATGCCTATACGGACGCCACCATCGTGGAGCTGTATAACCCCCTGCGCTATATCCTGGACGACGAGACCGAGCAGCCCGCCTGGGTGCGCCTTGTCCACGGCACCCAGGACAAGGATGTCTCCCTCATGACCACCCAGAACGACGCCATAGCCTGGACAATGCAGGGCGTGAACGTGGCCCTGTACTGGAGCTGGGATAACGTCCACGTGGCCACCGACCCGCTGGATACCTCCAAGACCAGCTATATTGACGCCATGGCCATGCTGGAGGACGGCATAGAGATAGAATACCCCATCACCTCCGAGCTGGAAGGCTCCACATCCTCCGCCTCCGGCGAGGCCTCTGCCTCCGGCGAAGCGTCCTGATGGGAAGCCAGTGGGATTGATACGATGCGAATAATTCTATTAGATAACTAGAAAAGTCAACAATCGAAAGGCTGCCGCTTTTGTCCAAAATAGAAGGACAAAAGCGGCGTTCTTTTGACATTTTTGGGCGTTTTGAAACACGATTTATAAAATAATAAATAGAAAAAAATTCAGAATTGTTATTCATTCGACTAATAA
>JAJQFY010000069.1 GCA_021200935.1 Oscillospiraceae bacterium | reverse complement strand
TCTTAGCGCGTGCAGTTCGCCGCCGCAGCGGCGAAATAAATTTCAATCATTTTTTGCCGCGGCGTGTACGTGGCAAAAAATTCCGCTCGGCCTGTAAGTGTGCGAAGTGGCCGCCGCAGGCGGACGCTGACTACCGCCCGCAGGCGGTGTGCAACGCGCAACCGTGCGTAGCACGGCTCTTAGCGCGTGCAGTGCGCGCACAGGCCGCAACCCCTCATCCGCGATGCCAGTCGCGGATGATTTTACACTGCCCACCGCACAGGCCCTCTGGCGCTGGTGCCGTCCGGCTCGTCAATGCAGCGGATGTCCGCCCCCAGGGCCTGGAGCTTGCCCACCAGGTTTTCATAGCCCCGCTCGATGCAGAAGATGTCCTCCACCTTCGTGATCCCGTGAGCCGCCAGCGCGGCCACCACCACGGCGGCCCCGGCCCGCAAATCGCAGGCCTTCACCGTGGCCCCGGTCAGATGGCTGACCCCCTGGATAAAGGCGGCCTGATCCTCCACCTGAATCTGCGCGCCCATTTTTTTCAGCTCCGCCACATATTTATAGCGGCTGTCCCAGACTCCCTCCGTCACCACGCTGATGCCGGGAGCGCAGCACAGCACCGCGCAGATCTGGGGCTGCATATCCGTGGGAAAGCCGGGGTACGGCATGGTCTTGACGTTGGTGTGGCGCAGCGCGCCCTCCCGGCTGACCAGGACGAAGTCGTCCCCCTCCTCCACCTGGACGTTCATCTCCCGCAGCTTGGAGGAGATACATTCCAAATGCTTGGGAATCACGTTGGCCACCCGCACGCTGCCCCCGCAGGCGGTCACGGCGGCCATATATGTCCCGGCCTCGATCTGGTCGGGAATCAGGGCGTAGGTACCCCCGTGGAGCTGCCGGACGCCGCGGATTTTTATCACGTCCGTACCGGCTCCCCGGACGTCCGCGCCCATGGAGTTTAAGAAATTCGCCAGGTCAACGATGTGAGGCTCCCTGGCCACGTTTTCAATAACGGTGCACCCCTCCGCCGTGGCGGCGGCGATCATAATGTTCACGGTGGCGCCCACGGAAACCTTGTCTAAGTAAATGGTGGTGCCCTTCAGGCGGCCCGTCTTGGCCCTGGCGTTGATAAAGCCGCCGGACACGTTCACCTCCGCCCCCAGGGCGGTCAGGCCCTTGATGTGCTGGTCGATAGGCCGGACGCCAAAGTTGCAGCCGCCGGGCATGGTGCTGTACGCCTCCCCAAAGCGGCCAAGCATGGCCCCAATGAGGTAATAGCTGGCACGGATGCGCCGGGTCAGCTCCCACATCTCCTCCGGCAGGTGGTCTATCTGCGCGTTGGTGCAGTCCAGCTCCATGGTAGACGGGTTTATCATCTTCACCTTGGCCCCCATATAGGTCAGGATGCGAAGCTGTGTGTCCACATCGCTGATCTGGGGCAGATTTTCCAGCCGACAGACCCCCCGCACCATCAGGGCGGCGGGAATAATCGCCACGGCGGCGTTTTTCGCCCCGGAAATCTCCACCTTGCCATGGAGGGGTTTGCCTCCGCATATTACATATTTTTCCATAAATTTCTCCACTTCCACTCCTGGATAGGGATACGCTGACAGGGTTCGGCGGCCTTGCAGCCGCGCTGAATCGAGCAAGTCAAATCATGGGGATTTGACCATTAACAGGTATTCTACCACATATGCGGGGAAAAATCAAATCGGCCCCAAAACGCTGGCTGCCCGCAGGCCGCCCACCACGGTTTTGGCGTCCTGAATCTCCCCGGCGGCAATGCGGGAAAGAAGGGTCTCCAGCGGCCATTTTTCCACGTCCAAAAGCTCGTTGGGGTCGGGGTGGGCCGCCCCCTGGCGCAGGTCTGTGGCGAGATAGATATACAGGGTCTCCGTGGAAAAGCCGGGGCTTGTGTATATCTCGCCCAGGAGCCGCCAGCTCTCTGCCTCCAGGCCGGTCTCCTCGCTCAGCTCCCGCTTCGCGGCGGGGAGCGGCTCCTCCCCCGGCTCCAGCTTTCCGGCGGGCAGCTCCCACAGGTGGGCCTGGAACGGGTAACGGTACTGCCGCACCATGGTAACAAGGCCCGCCTCGTCCACCGCCGCGACGCACACGCCCCCCGAGTGGTGAACCACCTCCCGCATGGTCACGGCGCCGTTGGGGAGCCTGACCATATCTACGCCTACATCTACGATAATGCCCTCATATGTGTTCACATGGCGGACGGCCTTTTCTGTATAATCCATGCTGTGCCTCGCTTTTTATGCTCCTCCGCCATAAAACGCCCGGATATTTTTGGTTTTATAGGGGGTGCGTATGAATTGTGTTCCATCAGTATACCACGGCCCAGGGGAAATTACCACAATTTTATTCTATACGGGCCGGGGCAAAGTATACTATAATGTATAGCGGCCCCGGCAGCGGGGCGCAGAAACGGGAGGTATACAAGCATATGCGTACAGTACAGGCGACGGAGAACGCGGTCTCCATTTGGTTTTCCCAGGAGGATGCCCCGCCCCGGCGGCAGGTGCTTCGGCTGGTGCGGTCGGCCCTGGAGGAGCGGGGGCTGACCCCCTGGCCGGAGACGGAGGCGGAGTGCTTCGCCGCCGGAGCGGACACCCTGGTGATCGCCCGCCCGGCGGCCCACAGCCCCGGCTTTTATTTTGAGGATTTAGAGGCCCTGTTGGCCGGGGCGCTGGCCTGCCCCGACGGAGAGAGCGATTTATACGCCCTTCCGGAGGGCTACATACTGACGGTTTCCGGGGACATGGCCGTGTCCGCCCTGTACGAGTTCGGCGTTCCCCGGCGAGTGTCCCCGGGCTGGGCCGTCCACGCGGCGGAGCAGGGCCAGCGCCTGATCGCCCACAGCGCCGCCGCGACCCTTAAACGCTGGTTTTCGCCTTGACAGGGGTGATATACTGTGATTGCTGCCACATTCCGTTTGCATAACGGCGGCAGATGGTGTATAATATACCCAGTCCTATATCACAAATTACAAAAGCGAGGTGATCCCCATGCCGGCCAAGAGCGGCACAAAGCAGATCGCGGCAAACCGCAAGGCGTTCCACGATTATTTTGTCCTGGAAAAATTTGAGGCCGGTATTGAGCTGACCGGGACGGAGGTCAAGTCCATCCGGGCCGGGACGGTGAATCTCAAGGACTGCTACGCCCAGGTGAAGGACGGGCAGCTTTGGGTCAAGGGGATGCACATAAGCCCCTATAAGCAGGGCAGCTACTTTAACGCCGACCCGGACAGGGATCGCCGCCTTCTCATGCACAAGCGGGAGATCAGCCGCCTGGGCGGGCGGGTGAAGCAGGAGGGCCTGACATTGGTGCCTCTGAGCCTGTATTTCCGGGACAGCCTGGTGAAGGTAGAGCTGGGCCTGTGCAAGGGAAAAAAACTCTATGACAAGCGGGACGCGGCGGCGGAAAAGAGCGCCCGCCGCGAAATGGATCGCAAGCTGAAGGAGGCAAACGCATGAGCAATCCCATCGTCACCATCAAAATGTTCGACGGCGGCGTCATCAAGGCGGAGCTGTACCCGGACATCGCGCCCAACACGGTGAACAACTTCATCTCCCTGGTGAACGCGAAATTTTACGACGGCCTGATTTTCCACCGGGTCATCCCCGGCTTTATGATTCAGGGCGGCTGCCCCCAGGGCAACGGCACCGGCGGCCCCGGCTACCAGATCCCCGGCGAGTTTGCCGCCAACGGCTATCAGAACGACCTGCGCCACACCCGCGGCGTTCTCTCCATGGCCCGGGCCATGGACCCGGATTCCGCCGGGAGCCAGTTTTTCATCATGCACCAGGACGCCCCCCATCTGGACGGGCAGTACGCCGCCTTCGGCCAGGTGCTGGAGGGGATGGACGTGGTGGACAAAATCGCCGAGACCAAGACCGGCTGGGGAGATAAGCCCCTGACGCCGCAGATCATGAACAAGGTCACGGTGGACGCCCAGGGCGTGGACTACCCCGCGCCGAAGAAATCCTGAGTTTATCAGATTTTATCCAAACCGCCCGGTCTGCCAGTCGGGCCGGGCGGAAAATGGAAACTTTTTCCTGGCATAGCCGGGGGAAAGTGTGATACAATATATACCGTAATCCAGTAATCCAGCAGAGCGTCATGGCCTGCCGCAACCTATGGGGCTGTAATGGTTTCGACGGGGGTGTGGGGGCGAGATAAGCGGGCGGATGCCCCGGCCATCCTTAAAACCGGGAACTTTAAAAATTAACTGAGAACGATAATTTCGCTCTGGCCGCCGCTTGAGGCGAGCCCGTCCAGCCTAGGAGCGCTGCGGCCTAGGACCCGGGCGTGGATTAGCAGCGTCCGTGCGTGCGTGCTGCTTCGAGCGCACCATGAAAAAGAAGCTACCTGACCTGAAGGGCCTGCTGGCTAGCCCCCAGGAAAGGGAATCGCGCCGAAAGGCGCAAAAATAACCACCTGCGCCCGGAGAAGGTTTCGCTGAAATGCTTTCGGACAGGGGTTCGATTCCCCTCAGCTCCACCATATGCAAATCACGCGAACACGGGGCGGCCACGTTATTATTCAGGTAACGTACCCCCTGCCGCGTGAAGCCTGGCAGTCTGCCATGGCCGAAAAGAACACACATCCCTGACTGGGTGTGTGTTCTTTTTTGTCTCCGGGAGGTTTCGGGAAAAGCGAAAATACAACGAATTGTGGTAAAAGCGGCATTGTCAGATATTGCGCGGAAGGCAAAAATCCGTTATGATAGGGGCAGGAACGAGGTGGGGCTGACCCATCGGAAGGGAGGCAGAGATGCGGGAGTATATAACCGCCTGCCATGGGTGTCACGGCGGGTGTATGCACATTCTCACAGTGCAGGATGGCCGGGTCGTAAAGGTGCGGCCAGACCCAAACGGGCCGCTGAACCATGGCCGGGCCTGCGTGAAGGGGATGTCCGTTATCGAGCAGATGTATCACCCTGACCGGCTGCTCTACCCCATGCGCCGCATAGGGCCCAAGGGCAGCGGAAAATGGGAGCGGATCTCCTGGGACGCGGCCTACCAGGAGATTGGGGACAGGCTCACCTATTACCGGGAGACCTACGGCCCGGAGTGCATTGCCCTGACCACCGGGACGGGGCGGCACCATCTGGCCCAATACTGGCGGTTCGCAAACGTTTTGGGGACGCCGAACGCCACCTCCTCCGGCGCGCTGATATGCCTTGGCCCCCGGAAGAACGCCGGGGAATTTACCACCGGGGTGTTCGCCGGGGTGGACTATTACGGCAGTGTAAAGCCCGGCGGGATTCTGGTCTGGGGGGCGAACCCCGCGGTCAGCGGCGCGGACGGGGAGCTGCAATGGCACATTAAGGACGCAGCCCGCGCCGGGACGCCCCTGATCATCGTTGACCCGCTGCCCACGGAGCTGACGCCGAAGGCCCGGCTGTGGCTCCGTCCCCGGCCCGGAACAGACGGCGCGCTGGCCCTGGGCATATTGAACCTGCTCATAGAAAACGGCTGGTACGACCGGGATTTTGTGGCGCGCTGGACGGTGGGTTTTTCCGCTTTGAAGGCCCGCTGCGCCGAATATCCGGCGGAGAAGGTGTCTCAAATCACCTGGGTGCCGGTGGCGGACATGGTGGAGGCCGCCCGCCTGATTGGAACCATCAAGCCCCTGTCGCTGGAATGGGGCTGCGCTGTGGAGCAGACCAGCAACTCCTTTCAGACCTGCCGGGCCATTTATATGCTGCCCCTGCTCACGGGCAACTGGGACGTGCCGGGGGGCTTTGTTCCCAGCAAAGAGATAGCCCCTGCCGCCGACCCCCTGTTTGACCGGCTGACCCCGGAGCAGGGGAAGAAAATTCTGTCCGGGGACTTCCCCCTGAATAACGGCGCCGCCTCCCCGAAGATGTTCGCCCACCCCTGGCTGACCTTTGAGGCCATGGCCACGGGAAAGCCCTACCCCATCCGGGCGCTGCTGGCCCACGCCAACAACGCCCTTCTGTCCATGCCGGACGCGGGGCATACCATGGAAGGACTGCGGGCGCTGGAATTTTTCGTCTATATGGACTTTTTCAAAACCCCTACGGCGGAGCTTGCCGACATTCTCCTGCCCGCCGCCATGTGGCCGGAGCTGGATTCCCTGTACCCCTTCCCCGAATTTGGGGATCAGGCCCTGCTGTGCCAGCAGAAGGTGGCCCAGGTGGGGGAGTGCAGGGCGGACGAGGACTTTTTCATGGAGCTTTGCCGCCGGATGGGACTGGATTACGGCGCGTCCTCCCAGCGGGAGATACTGGACGGCTGCCTGGAGGAGATGGGCCGCCGATACCCCCAATACGCCGGGATGGATTTTGACCGGCTAAAGCAGGCGGCCTATGTGGTGCCGCCCCGCACCTATTACAATTACAGGCTTCACGGCTTCAACACCCCCTCCGGCAAGGCGGAGCTTTATTCCCAGCGGCTGAAGGACTGCGGCGGGGATCCGCTGCCCTATTGGACGGAGGATCAGGAGACCCCGGTCAGCAGGCCGGAGCTTGCGGCCCAATATCCCCTGATCCTGACCACCGGCGGACGCAGGCACCCCTACTTTATATCCAACAACCGGCAGATACGCTCCCTGCGAAAGCAGTGGCCCTTCCCCCTGGCCAGCCTGCACCCGGACACCGCCGCCCGGTACGGGATTCAGGACGGGGACTGGATATGGATTGAAAATCAGCGGGGCCGCATCACCCAGAAGGCCCGCCTGACCCCGGAAATGGATCCCCGGGTGATAAACTGCGAGATGGGCTGGTGGTACCCCGAAGCGGGGCCGCCGGGCTACGGCTGGGATGAGTCCAACATCAACCTTCTCACCCGGGGAGAGCCGCCCGGAGACCCCTTCAGCGGCGCCTACCCCCTCCGGGGCCTTTTGTGCCGCGTATACCCCAACCCCGACTGCCGGATAGAGGCCCGGTATTACCGCTGGATGGAGGAAGCGTAAGCCTTACGCCCACACCAGCCAGCAGAACAGATACCCCACCAGCACGGCGGTCAGGGTGAAGGGGACGCCGATACGCATAAACTCCTTGGTGGAGACCTCATACCCCTGGCGACGCAGGATGCCCAGGGCGGCGATATTGGCGGAGGCGCCGATGGGGGTGATATTCCCCCCCAGGGTGGCCCCAACCAGCAGGCCGAAGTACAGCAGCAGCGCCGGGGCGCCGGTGCTGGCGGCAATGCCGCTGACCACCGGGAGCATGGTAGCCACATAGGGGATATTGTCCACAAAGGCGGAAATCAGCACCGAGCCGAACACGATGACCGTATACAGCAGGAAAACGTTGTCCCCGCCCAGGAGGACAAATAGCTGACTGATCTGGTCGATGATGCCTGCCTGTGTGACGCCCTCGATGACCACGAACAGGCCCGCCAGCAGGCAGAGGGTGGGATAATCGATCTCAGAAAAGGCCCGCTTGACGCTGTGGGCGTTCCTGTCCCGTATCAGCGTATACACCACCCCCGCCAGAAACACCCCCATGCAGATGTAGCCGTTAATCAGCTCCGGGGTGTTGGGGATAAAGGAGGCCACGATCAGCAGCAGCACCGTCCCGCCCAGGAGGACAGTGGGGACATAGTCTGTCACCTCCGTCCGCTCCTGGAGCGTCACCGGCTCCCGCTGCTTTCGGAAGATGAACAGCACAATGGGAATGGTAGCCAGAGCCCCCAGCTCCACCGCCCAGAATATGCCGGGCTTTCCGTCCATAAAGAAGAAGTCCAGAAAATTCATCCCCGCGTAGCCGCCCAACATGATAGAGGTGGTGTCCCCCACCAGGGTGGCCGCCCCCTGGAGGTTGGAGGACACAGCAATGCAAATCAGCAGCGGCACCGGGGAAATGCCCAGCTTTGCGGCAATGGCCAGGCCCACCGGGGCCAGCATCAGCACCGTGGCCACGTTGTCCACAAAGGCGGACACAACCCCGGCGAACAGGCTCATGACCGCCGCAGCCCACATGACGTTCGGCACCTTCGCCAGCAGCATCTCCGCCAGGCGGTTCGGCATTTTGGACTGGATGAACAGGGACACCGTCCCCATCGTCCCCGCCAGCATCAGCAGCACGTTGTAATTAATGCTTTGCAGGGCCTCCCCCGGGCTTACATAACCCAGGATGATATACAGCGCCCCGCTGGCCACCGCCACCCAGGGCCGGTACTTGGGCAGGGCTATCATCAGCACATAGGTCAGGATAAACAGGCACAGCGCCAGAATTGTCATGGCAGATTCCCCCTTAAAAAACACAAAATAAAAAAGACCTTTACCGCACGGAATATGTGCGGTAAAAGTCTTGTTATAGACAAAAGCATCTATGGTGATCCGGGCCTTCTCAGCCGTACTGACGAACCACGCAACACAGGCAGCCGCCTGTGCAAACTACTCCCTTTTACTTCTGTCAATTATATCCGCCCAGCCCAGGGTTGTCAAGCGTTTTTTGCCGGAGTGCTTTGCCGTTTTCCCCGCTGATATAGAGTTTACACAAAATTTGGGATAGACCTTGGTTAATTCGCACCGGCTTCTGCCGAATTTGTGCTTGTTTTGCTGGAGAAAGCCGGTCGGATGTCGGATAGTGGAAGGCCCAGACGGGCAGCCCTATCTCGTTCGTAGTTGACGCGGGTAACTTCTTCAACGAAGTATTTTTCTTTTTTTGTTGCTTTGGCCCAACTAATGCCAAACTTCCTGCACATCTGGAAGAAAATAGTGTAATAACGGTCGCTCTCTTCGTCTTTACGAAAATACCATTCAGCATCCGACTTTGGAAGTGTAGAGGTCTCTTGTATATTTTCCATTAATCTTCCTCCTTTAGATACGGTGAAAGCAGTTTTTGAGCTGCCTCATCACAAATCAAGAATCTAGGCGCAACTGATCCAGCCCGCGGAAGTTCCAATGCGCCAAAATCATTTGCATAATGTCGAGCCAATTCGCTGGTCTTTGCTTCGAGAATTACATCTCCGTTGAACCCCATAGTTACAGATAGGCTTATGCCAAACGCCACTAACAGTCTTCCTATTCCTGTATATTCAGGGGCACCCTGGTGCATTGTGGGGTTGCTTCCTGGGTGTGCCTCCATATAGACTATATGAACATAGAGCTTGTCTTCGACCACTTCATACGCTCCCAGGGCAATAAGTTGATCGTTGTTTTTTTACTGCATACTTCTTTATGCTAGGGTTGCTTATAAATTCAGATTTCCAAGACGTTTGCCATCTGGGTTGCTGTATTGTCTCTTCAGCATCGGATTCTGTCATATTCTCTATGTTGACAAATACTTGTTTTCCATTGTTGTCATAAATATATGGTATAAAAGCCATCTAATCACCCTTTCAAGATAAGTATATCACGGTGTGCCTGCCATGTCCAATGTTTTTGCAATTTATTGTTAATCGCAAGACGAACGCTTATCACTCTTATTTCTAAAATACAGAAAAAGCGAGACCAAAACTGGCCTCGCTTTCTATTTAGCTTAAGTAATATTATTGTTCGGCTCCGCACTCAGAGCAGTAGGTTCTGGTGTAGGAAGTGTCTACCCATTCTTGGTGAGTTACGGCATCATGTTCGGTTTTATCAACATGTGTGTAATAGGAGCTATGCCCCTCAGTTGCAATATGATAATCTATTCCGCTTGTTCCGTTAGTGATAAGAAAACTCTCGCCGCAAGTATTGCATATATCATAAGAAATATATTCTGTATAAGCTTCCTGATCCACGACCGTCTCCCAATACCCGTCCTCAACCGTCTCAGTCACCCACGTATGCACATGCGTGGTAGCAGTGGGCGCGGGCGTGGCGGTAGCGGTGGAAGAAGACGTACCAGAGGACGTAGACCCGCTGGAAGACGAACCAGACGAGGAGGAGCCGCTGGAAGTAGAGCCAGAGGAGGTACTGCCGGAGCTCATGGAACCAGTGTTGGTCGTACCACTGGAGGAAGAACTACTGGAAGACCCGCTAGACGTAGACCCACTGGACGTACTGCCAGAAGACGTGCTACCACTGGACGTAGACCCAGAGGAGGTAGAGCCGGAAGAAGTACTGCCGGAGCTGGTCGAGCCAGTGTTGGTCGTTCCGCTGGAAGAAGAACTACTGGAAGAGCCAGTGGAAGTAGACCCACTGCTGGTGGAGCCACTGGAGGTAGAACTGCCGGACGTACTTGAGCCGGAACCCGTGCTGGTGGCGGGAGCGGTAGTGGTGGTGGGGGAGGAGGTAGCGGTCACGTTAGACGTGTCGCTATCATTGTTAGTGCTAGTGTTGTCGGAGTCACTTTTATCATCAGTGGAATCAGTGGTGTCGTTGTCCTGGGAATCGTCATCGGAGGTGTCGTTATCATCGGCGTCCTCTCCGTCCTCCTCGTCACTATCCTCCTCGACAGCAACCTCATCTGCCTCATCCTCCGCCACGACAATAGCCGTGCCTTCGGCGGTCTCGATGATGGTTCCATCCGCAAGAGCGGCGGCGTAGTCCTCAGTCGTGACGATGTGGACAGTTTTGGTGATGATGACCTCCTCGGTCACAGGCTCGGAAGATGCCCCTGGCACCAGCAGGGCGGCGTCGTAAGCCTCACGGTCAATGGTCACGGTAAAGGTAAGGTCGTAATCGCCGGGGACGGTCACATCTACAGCCGTGTCGTCAAAGGCAACGGAGAGAATAACGGTGTCGTCATACACAACAGGGGTCAGCAGATATCCCAGCGGGTCATAAACCTCGGCCTCTGTACCGTCCTCAGAAGCGACCTCATCCCGCTGGATGACGTACAAGTCACAGAATTGAATGAAGGGGAGCAAATCCGATTCGGTAAGGGGTTCCGGCTCCTCCTCGATAACCTCCTCAGTCTCCACAGGCTCAGGGGTGGTCTCAACCGTCTCTTCCTCGGTTTCGGTCTCCGCATTGTCGCAGGCGGCCAGGGTGAACAGCATGGCAGCGGCAAGGATGGCGGAGAGCAGTTTCTGAATAGTCTTTTTCATAGCAGTTTAATTCAGTCCTTGTATTATAGAGTAGTAGTTTATAAAGCCCCTCTCCAAGGGCTGTGCTACACTGTAAAGGATGCTGTGGATTGGTTATTCACTCCTA
>JAJQFY010000121.1 GCA_021200935.1 Oscillospiraceae bacterium | reverse complement strand
GGCGGGGTCAGGCTGGCGGCGGTGTAGGCGAGGGTCAGGATCAGGGCGAAGGCCATAGCCATGGCGCCGTACCGCATGGGCAGGAGATACCGGGTCTTTAAATAGGCGTGATACCCCAGCAGCGAGCCGAAGCTGACGCACAGGGGGACGACGGACAGCCTGGGCGCGGAGACCGCCAGCACCACGGTCAGCACGTCCGCCACGAAGAAATAGCGGTCGTGCATATGGGGCAGCAGGAAGGGGACGCCCAGGGCGAACAGCACCGCCGCCCCAAAGAGGGCCTTGCTGTTCAGCCGCTTATATTCCGCCACCAGCCAGACATAAATGGCGCAGCAGAAGAAAAAGGTCAGCACAATGCCAATCCGCTCCCCCGCTTTGGTGGAGAGGCTGTCGAAATTCAGCAGGGCATAGATGGAGGAGGAGTTGTAGTTCAGCCCGTCCCCAATGGAGCTGGTGTTGCGGAAATACAGGGTCAGCAGCTCCCAGAAGCCCCGCCCGGCCAGCACCGCCGGAAGGATGGAGAGAATGTAGGTCAGGGGGAAAATCAGGATGTGCCGGAGCTTGACCTTTTGGGACACCAGAAACAGGAAATACACCGGCAGCAGGAAAATGCCCTGGAGCTTAAAGGAGACGGACAGGGCTATACAGGCCACGCTCCACCCGGAGCGGCCATCCAGCGCCAGGTAGACCGCCAGCACGGCGAAGGCGGCGTAAATGCTGTCGCACTGGCCCCAGAGGGAGCCGTTTAAAATGACCGTGGGCATCCACAGCACCAGAATAAAGGCGGTGAGCTTTTTGGCGGGGCTGCCGGGATTCAAAACCCCCACAAGCCGCATGGCGGCCCAGGCCAGGATCACGTCGAACAGAATGCTCACATCCTTCACCAGCAGTAGGTCATAGACCTGGCTTTTGGAGATGAGGGCCAGGAAATATAAATAGGGGACGTTATAGTTGCACGACCAGATCTCCTGCCCCAGGCCCCTCCAGGCCCCGGCGGTGCGGAGGGATTCGATCCAAACCTTAATCCAGTCCTGGTAGTCCAGGGTCTCATAGGTCAGAAAGCAGTACCGCAGGGCGAAGGCCAGGGGTACCAGCACGATGACGGCGACCCGCTGGGCGCGGGTGCGGAACAGTCCCTCCCGCCACAGCAGAAACAGGGCGAGGAGCAGCTCCCCGTAAAGCAAAATGGTGGCCCGGTAATCCAAAAAAAGACCTCCCTTTCAGCAAAAAAGCGGCGAGATGACCCGCCGCAAGATGAATCATTATTTTTTATTGTATAGGGACTTGACAAGCCTATAATCAAAATGATATAATAGCTTGCTATGTTCCTGAGAAGGTGGGTAATTACGCCCATTTTTTCAACTGTTTTTATTGTACCACATTGACGGAGAAAATCAAGATGTCGCCGTCATTTTGTAACAACCCTACCTGGTGTATCATTTTTTGCCGAAGGAGTGATCTTTTTCATGCCGAAGGATGTCTACTATGGCAAAACGCTCCGCAAGAGCTTTGCCCGCGTCAAAGAAATCCAGGATATGCCGAACCTGCTGGAGGTTCAGAAGAAATCCTACAAGTGGTTCCTTGAGGAAGGGCTGCGGGACGTGTTTAAGGATGTGGCCACGGTCACAGACTACTCTGGAAACCTGGAGCTGTCCTTTGTGGATTATTCCATGAACGAAAAGCCCAAATACTCAGAGCAGGAGTGCAAGGCCAGAGACGCTACCTACGCCGCGCCCATTAAGGTCTCCGTCCACCTTCGCAACAAGGAGACGGACGTGACCACGGAGCAGGAGATTTTCATGGGGGATTTCCCCCTGATGACGGACAGCGGCACCTTTATTATCAACGGTGCGGAGCGCGTTATCGTCTCCCAGGTCGTCCGCTCCCCCGGTGTCTACTTTGACATCCACCCGGACAAGACCAACATAAATCTTTACGGCGCCACCACCATCCCCTATCACGGGGCGTGGCTGGAGTATGAGACGGACGTAAACGACATTTTTTATGTCCGCATCGACAAAAACCGCAAGCTGCCCGTCACCTGGCTGCTGCGGGCCCTGGGCGCCTATAACCCGGATAAGCCCTATACCTGGCTGACCTGCGCGCCGGATCTGGAGGCAGGGGTGACGACGGACGAGCAGCTTTTGGAGATGTTCGGCCAGGACGTGCGTATTGTGAACACCCTGGAGCGGGACACCATCCACAGCCGTGAGAACTCCCTTTTAGAAATATACAAAAAGCTGCGCCCCGGCGACCCGCCCACGGTGGAGACCTCGGAGGCCATGCTGGATGGGCTGTTTTTCGACCGGCGGCGGTATGATATGTCCACCGTAGGCCGCTATAAGGTCAACAAAAAGCTGGCTGTGTGGAGCCGCATCGTCGGCTTTAAGCTGGCCGCCCCCATCGCGGATCTGCAGACCGGCGAGCTGGTGGCGGAGGCCGGTGAGGTGCTTGACCGGGATCGGGCGGAGGCCATTGCCGCCAGGGGTCTTTTGGAGGCCATCGTGCTGGATGAGCATGGCCAGAGCGTCCGGGTGTTCGGCAACGGCATGGTGCCGATGGACGCCTTCGTCTCCTTTGACCCGGCGGAGGTCGGGGTCAAGGAAAACGTCCGCTGGCTCATTCTGCGTCAGCTTTTAGAGCAGTTCGGGGACGACGAGGACGCCCTAAAGGACGCCATTGTGGAAAATATAGACGTGTTGATCCCCAAGCACATCATCGCGGACGATATATTCGCCTCCGTCAACTACCTCAACTGCCTGGCTCACGGCGTCGGCAGGGCGGACGACATCGACCACCTTGGGAACCGCCGCGTCCGCAGCGTGGGCGAGCTGCTGCAAAACCAGTTCCGCATCGGCTTCGCCCGCATGGAGCGGGTGATCCGGGAGCGCATGACCATTCAGGATCCCAACGTCATCACCCCCCAGAGCCTGATCAATATCCGCCCCGTCTCCGCGGCCATCAAGGAGTTCTTCGGCTCCTCCCCTCTGAGCCAGTTCATGGATCAGACGAACCCCCTGGCGGAGCTGACCCACAAGCGGCGTATGTCCGCCCTTGGCCCCGGCGGCCTGAGCCGGGAGCGGGCCAGCTTCGGCGTCCGGGACGTGCATTACAGCCACTATGGCCGTCTCTGCCCTATAGAGACCCCTGAAGGGCCGAACATCGGCCTTATCTCCTACCTTGCCAGCTTCGCCCGGGTGGACGAGTACGGCTTTTTGGTGGCCCCCTTCCGGCGGGTGGACAAGACGACCAACACCGTCACCAGGGAGGTGGAATACCTCACCGCCGACAAGGAGGATCGCTTCTTCGTGGCCCAGGCCTCGGAGGTGGACGACGAGGGCCATTTCATCAACGCCCGCGTCACCTGCCGCCACAGAGATGAGATTATCGCCGTGGATCAGAGCCAGGTGGATTATGTGGACGTCAGCCCCCGCATGATGGTCTCCATCGCCACGGCCATGATCCCCTTCCTGGAAAACGACGACGCAAACCGGGCCCTGATGGGCGCGAACATGCAGCGCCAGGCCGTGCCGCTGCTGACTACGGAGGCCCCCATCGTCGCCACCGGCATCGAGCATAAATGCGCCGTGGACTCCGCCGACTGCGTGCTGGCGGAGGAGGACGGCCTGGTGGCGTCCGTGGACGCCGACCACATCGTTATGAAATACGACAGCGGCGACGTGAAGGAATATCACCTCATTAAATTCGCCCGCTCCAACCAGTCCACCGCCTTCAACCAGCGCCCCATTGTAAACGCCGGGGATCGGGCGCAGAAGGGCGACGTGCTGGCGGACGGCCCCTCCACCAAGGACGGCGAGCTGAGCCTTGGCAAGAACGTGCTGGTCGGCTTCATGACCTGGGAGGGCTATAACTACGAGGACGCTATCCTGCTCAGTGAGCGCGTGGTTATGGAGGACGTGTACACCTCCATCCATGTGGAGGAGCATGAGTGCGACAGCCGTGACACCAAGCTGGGGCCGGAGGAGATCACCCGAGACATCCCCGGCGTGGGCGAGGACGCCCTGAAATACCTGGACGAGTGGGGCATCATCACCGTAGGCTCCGAGGTACACAGCGGGGACATTCTGGTGGGCAAGGTAACGCCCAAGGGCGAGACCGACCTGACCGCAGAGGAGCGGCTCCTGCGGGCCATCTTCGGCGAGAAGGCCAGAGAGGTTCGGGACACCAGCCTGAAGGTTCCCCACGGCGAGAGCGGCATTGTGGTGGACGTGAAGGTGTTCACCCGCAAGGCCGGGGACGAGATGGGCCCCGGCGTGAACCAGGTGGTTCGGGTCTATATCGCCCAGAAGCGGAAAATCTCCGTGGGCGACAAAATGGCTGGCCGCCACGGAAACAAGGGCGTCGTCTCCCGCATACTGCCCCGGGAGGATATGCCCTACCTGCCGGACGGCACACCCCTGGACATTGTGCTGAACCCCCTGGGTGTGCCTTCCCGAATGAACATCGGGCAGGTGCTGGAGGTTCACCTGGGCTACGCCGCTCATGCCCTGGGCTGGAAGGTGGCCACCCCCGTGTTCAACGGCGCCAACGAGGAATCCATCCGGGAGTGCCTGAAAATGGCGGGCCTGCGGGAGGACGGCAAAATTCAGCTCCGGGACGGACGCACCGGCGAACCCTTTGACAACGACGTCACCGTGGGCTGGGTGTACTTCCTCAAGCTGCACCACCTGGTAGACGATAAGATTCAC
The DNA here is from genome assembly GCA_021200935.1 of Oscillospiraceae bacterium. GTDB lineage: Bacteria > Bacillota > Clostridia > Oscillospirales > Oscillospiraceae > CAJOIG01. The sequence goes on along the minus strand of JAJQFY010000121.1, from coordinate 6,458 downwards.
GCCCGCTCCACCGGCCCCTACAGCCTGGTGACGCAGCAGCCCCTGGGCGGCAAGGCCCAGTTCGGCGGCCAGCGCTTCGGCGAGATGGAGGTTTGGGCTTTGGAAGCCTACGGCGCGGCCTACACCCTTCAGGAGATTCTGACGGTTAAGAGCGACGATGTGACGGGCCGTGTGCGTACCTACGAGAGCATTGTAAAGGGCCACAACATCCCCACCCCCGGCGTGCCGGAGTCCTTCAAGGTTCTGGTGAAGGAGCTGCAAAGCCTGTGCCTGGACGTGCGCGTCCTGGACAAGAACGGCGATATCATCGAGCTGAAGGACGACGATGACGACGATTTCACCCCCACCTTCAGCTCTGTGGAGTACAAGTCCGACGACAGAGAGATCGAGGAGGGCGGCTACAACATCGAGCAGATAGACGAGGATAAGCTGGAGCTGGATTTCGGCAGCGACAACGGCCTTGTGGACGATGGTTATACAGATGACGCGGACGACGCGGAGGATGACACTTTCGAACAGGAGGATGATGACGAATGAGTTACGCTCCTTTTGAAGCAATACAAATCGGCATGGCGTCGCCGGAGAAGATACTTTCCTGGTCCTCCGGCGAGGTGAAGAAGCCGGAAACCCTCAACTATCGCTCCCTGAAGCCGGAGCGGGACGGCCTGTTCTGCGAGCGTATTTTCGGGCCGACCAAGGACTGGGAGTGCCACTGCGGAAAGTACAAAAAAATACGCTACAAGGGCAAGATATGCGACCGCTGCGGCGTGGAGGTGACAAAATCCAAGGTGCGCCGGGAGCGGCTGGGTCACATTCAGCTTGCCACCCCCGTCAGCCACATCTGGTATTTCAAGGGCATCCCCTCCCGGATGGGCGTGCTGCTGGAGCTGACCCCCAGGGTGCTGGAAAACGTTTTGTACTTTGGCGCTTATATCGTCACGGACCCCGGCTTCTCCCCTCTGCAAAAGTGCCAGATCCTCTCGGAAAAAGAGTATCGGGACATGAAGGAGAAATACGAGGACGACTTTGAGGCCGGTATGGGCGCAGAGGCCATCAAAAAGCTTTTGGCGGACATCGACTGCGACGCCCTGGCGGAGGAGCTGCGGGAGCAGCTCAAGGAGGCCACCGGCCAGAAGAAGGCCAAACTCGTCAAGCGCCTGGAGGTGGTGGAGGCGTTCCGCCAGTCCGGGAACCGGCCAGAGTGGATGATTATCGACGTGCTGCCGGTCATCCCCCCGGAGCTGCGGCCTATGGTGCAGCTCGACGGCGGGCGCTTTGCCACCAGCGATTTGAACGACCTGTACCGCCGGGTCATCAACCGCAACAACCGGCTGAAGCGCCTGATGGAGCTTCGCGCCCCGGACATCATTGTCCGCAACGAGACGCGTATGCTCCAGGAGGCGGTGGACGCCCTGATCGACAATGGCCGCCGTGGCCGGGCCGTCACCGGCGCAAACTACCGGGCCCTCAAGAGCCTGTCCGATATGCTCAAGGGCAAGCAGGGCCGCTTCCGTCAGAACCTGCTGGGCAAGCGGGTGGACTATTCTGGCCGTTCCGCTATCGTGGTCGGCCCGGATCTGAAGCTGTACCAGTGCGGCGTGCCGAAGGAAATGGCCATCGAGCTGTTCCGCCCCTTCATTATGGAGAAGCTGGTGGAGGACGGCGCCGCCAACAACATTAAATCCGCCAAGAAGATGGTGGATAAGCAGCGGCCAGAGGTGTGGGACGCCCTGGAGGTTGTCATCAAGGAGCATCCCGTTATGCTCAACCGTGCGCCTACCCTGCATCGCCTGGGCATCCAGGCCTTCGAGCCGGTGCTGGTGGAGGGCCGGGCCCTGCGGCTGCACCCCCTGGTCTGCACCGCCTTCAACGCGGACTTCGACGGCGACCAGATGGCCATTCACGTCCCCCTGTCCGCGGAGGCCCAGGCGGAGGCCCGTGTGCTTATGCTCTCCGCCAACAACCTGCTCCGTCCCCAGGACGGCCAGCCTGTCACCGTGCCGACCCAGGACATGGTTCTCGGCTCCTACTACCTGACCTATACCAGGGAGGAGGAGGGTACCGGCAAGTGCTTTGCCAACCCCGCCGAGGCCCTGATGGCCTACAGCGAACACGTTGTAGGCATCCATGCCCCCATCCGGGTGCGGTTTACCAAGACCATCGACGGGGAGACCCGCTCCCAGCTTGTGGAAACCACCGTGGGCCGCATCATCTTCAACGAGCCGATTCCCCAGGATCTGGGCTTCGTTGACCGCTCCGACCCGGCCAACGCCTTCAAGCAGGAGATCAGCTTCCGGGTGGACAAAAAGCTCCTTGGCAAAATTATCCAGCGCTGCATTGACAAATATGGCTTCACCATCGCCACAGAGGTGCTGGACAAAATCAAGGCCCTGGGCTATAAATACTCCACCATCGGCGCTATCACCATCTCCATTTCAGACATGGTGGTTCCCGGCGCGAAAAAGCGCATTATCGAGGAGACGGAGACCAACAAGCTGCCCTATATTGAAAAGCAATTCCGCCGGGGCTTCATCACCAACGACGAGCGCTACCGCCTGGTGGTGGCGGAGTGGGAGCGCACCATCAACGAGGTGACAAGCGCCCTTCAGGACAACCTGGACGAGTTCAACCCCATCTACATGATGGCAAACTCCGGCGCCCGTGGCTCCATGAACCAGATTCGTCAGCTCGCCGGTATGCGCGGCCTGGTGGCCAACACCGCCGGTAAGACCCTGGAAATTCCTATTAAGGCCAACTACCGCGAGGGCCTGACCGTGCTGGAATACTTCGTTTCCAGCCGAGGCGCCCGGAAGGGCCTGGCCGACACCGCCCTTCGTACCGCCGACTCCGGATACCTGACCCGCCGTCTGGTGGATGTGTCCCAGGACGTTATCATTCGGGAATGGGACTGCGGCACTACCGCCGGTAACGACGCCAGGGTTATTCTGGATAAAATTGTAAAATCCCGGGTCAGCGTGGATGCCCTGGAGGGGAAGTTTGCCCCCCAGGATATCACGAACCCCATGAACGGGGCGGTCATCGTGCCGCGCTACAAGGCGTTCAGTCCGTCGGACGTGGAGGCTCTGGAGGCCGCCGGGGTGGAGGAGGTGGATGCCGCCGCCGCCGTCCAGACCTTCGGGGAGAGCATCCGTGGCCGGTTCCCCGCCGTGCCGATCTGCCATCCCGAAACGGGGGAGGTGCTGTTTGACACCAACCATATGCTTATGCCTGTGGACGCCCGCCTGCTGGAGGACAGCGGTATTTTCTCCGTCAAGGCACGCAGCGTTATGTGCTGCGAGGCCAAGAGCGGCGTCTGCGCCCGGTGCTACGGCATGAACCTGGCCTCCGGCAAGCCTGTGGATCCAGGCGAGGCCGTCGGCGTTATCGCGGCCCAGTCCATCGGCGAACCCGGCACCCAGCTTACCATGCGTACCTTCCACACAGGCGGCGCCGCCGGTTCCGACGTGGAGGATATCACCCAGGGTCTTCCCCGTGTCGAGGAGCTGTTCGAGGCCCGCCGTCCCAAGCGCATGGCGGTGCTGGCGGACATTTCCGGCACCGTGTCCATGGAGGACTCCAAGAAGAACGCGGTCTGCGCCTTAACCATCACCAACGAGGCCGCCGGGGAGACCCAGGTCTATCAGATCCCCTATTCCAGCGGCATCCTGGTGGCTGAGGGGGATTATGTGCAGAAGGGCCAGGAGCTGACACGCGGCTCCCTGAACCCCCACGACGTTTTGCGTACCCGTGGCGTGGACGACGACGAGTTTGGCCGCCAGGGCGTTCGCAACTACCTGGTGCAGGAGGTGCAGAAGGTCTACCGCCAGCAGGGCGTGGACATCAACAACAAGCACATCGAGGTCATTGCCCGCCAGATGCTCCGCAAGGTGCGGGTGGAGGAGTCCGGGGACACCAAGCTCCTGTCCGGCTCCGTGGTGGACATCACCGAGCTGAAGCGGGCCAACGCGGAAATCCAGGCCCGCATAGACGCCGGGGAGACCGAGCTTGAGCCGGCCACCTACACCCAGATCCTCATGGGCATTACCAAGGCGTCCCTGGCTACGGAGAGCTTCCTGTCCGCCGCCTCCTTCCAGGAGACCACAAGAGTTCTGACCGACGCCGCCATCAAGGGCAAGGTAGACCACCTGGTTGGCCTGAAGGAGAACGTCATCATCGGCAAGCTCATCCCCGCAGGCTCCGGCCTGGAAATGTATCGGAACGTGGGCGTCCACACCGACGAGGAAAAGGCCGCCGAAGCCGAGGAATACGTAGACCTGTCCGCCCTGGTGGGCCGGACAAACGCCATATAACAGGATCCCAACAAAAAATACGGCCACAATCGTGGCCGTATTTTTATCTCTCTGGACAATACACAGGCGGAACCGTCCCAGTATTTATAGTTTCTTCCGCTTCTTATACCCGCAGTCGCAGTAAGGGCCGCCGGATGCGATTGTGTACTCCCGTACAAAGTCCGATGCGCCGCTTGCCTCGCTCATGGTGTAATCCAGCCGACACATGGCCGGGACAAGGTCGTATAATCCCAGATCCCCCATGAGGGCGCAGATGCCGCAGGCGGTAAAGCGGGCCTCGTACCCGCTGCCGTCACTGTAAGGATAAAGCTCCATGTTCCACGAATAGGGATTTCTGTCGGCGGCCCGCAGGGCTTCCGTGGATTTCAGGGAAGCAATGTCCCTGTCCGTAAATTTATTTTTCCCGCTTTGTCTGCAAAACCACTTCATGGGCGGGGTCATCATGGAATGGGCATAATATTCCGTCAGGCGCTTCACGTCGGGGCGCTGGGGCATATTCAGCACAAACGCGGACAGCAGCGCGCAGTTGACGATGTTCATTTTGAACCGATCCGCCTTTTCAAATTCCGGCAGCGCCGCAAGGATGGTTTTATACCGCCGCTTCGCCTTTGCCGCCGTCCTTTTCGCCGTGTCAGCGTCCAGTCCAAAGTCCGTGATGAGATTCCGCTCAAAGGATTTCCCAAACAGCGCCCACATGCCCATGGGCATTCCAAGGTAGTTCATAATTCCTCCGCGATTTTTGACTCTTTTCTCAGGCTGTCCCACGCCGGGGTGGGGACGCCTGCCTTTTTTCGCAGCTCCTCAAAGGCTGCGTCCAGATACCGCATTTCGCTGACCGCGTGCATGGCGTGGTCACTGACGGAAAGCCGACCAATGGGCGTTTTATATATGACAAAAAATACTGCCGCCATAATAGGTCGCTTTGGCCCCGAAAACCACTTTTCATCCCCGGCGGGAAGAATTGGGATGCCCAGCTTTTGCAGTACAGCGTAGCCTTCTGAATCCGCATCCAGAATGGCTTTTCTTAACCTGTGTGTGGCCTTCGGCAGGCGGCCATCCGTGATGTAGCAGACGCAGCACATGGGCAGAACGCAGGTGGCGTGGCATTTCAGCCAGGCGTCCATTTGGTTCTCCCAGGTCAGGCGGCAGCCCGTTTCCCTAAAGGCTGTATTTAATTTCTCCTGAAACCCTTGGGACAGGGGGGCATTACACCCGCCTACCGTTATTCCGACCCCTGCGTGGATGCTGATTATTTTTCCGTTTTCCCGCCGTCCGGCAGTCCCCTGAAAGCCGAAGGCAATCTCTTTCTCCACAGGGGAATTTGCCGCTGCCAGCCCAGCAGTTTCCCGGGCCGCTATATTGTTGCCCAGGAATACAATATGTGAGCTTGCGTTCTTTGCGATCATCGGAAGTACATCGGGGAGCTGCGATGCCTGCATGACAACGAAAATCAGGTCGTACTGAGCGTCCGGCTCCAATACGTCAGTGGTTTTTAAGCGGTCAACCGTTGTTTTCCGCTGCACATAATGGCGGATCACCAGACCGTTTTTTTCGATAGTTTCTCTCCACTTCCCACGGGCCAGAAGGGTAACGTCATTCTTTTTGCAAAGCATATGGGCAAGCTCACACCCGATGACACCCGCCCCATAAATCAGAATTTTCATCTTGTCCTCCCTCTCTGCAAGTGGATTCACTCGCCTGTCAACAGGCCGCAGCAGGTTTCCACCTGGCGCACCCATTTCTGCGGATAGCAGACCAGTTCATAGGTTTTCATAACTCACCTCCTGATTTCCTTATCCCATTCCGATCCCTTTTTGCAAACATAAAAATCACACATTTCCGCACCGGCAGCGATTGTGCCGGTTCTGTGCAGCACTCCGCCCATCAAATCAACAGAGATGAAATCCATTTCGCACATATACGGAATTAAGTCCTCGTGGTGTTCCTGCCTGCCAAGCGCGCACAGCCCGCAGCGATGATAATTTGTCGTGTATTCATCCGCGTTTCTGCCGGGAATCGTCTCCGTAATCCAGTTAAATTCGCTGTCGCTCATGGCATTGGCGGCTTTATCCTTTTCGATTTTTTTCTTCTGGTATTCAGAATCAAAAGGATTTTTGCCGCCGAACGCTTTTTGAATCAGCGGAGCCT
>JAJQFY010000140.1 GCA_021200935.1 Oscillospiraceae bacterium | reverse complement strand
GCAATCAATTTTGTGAATTTTTCTTGAATGAATCCGCCGAGCGTGATATGATACATAAAAGAAGAAACGCCGGGAGGGGAGGGACGGGCCGTGAGCCGCATTGGGTTTGGAGAGATTTTGGTGATTTTGGTTATCGCCCTGGTGGTGATCGGGCCGGACAAGCTGCCGGAGCTGGCCCGCGCCCTTGGCAAGGCGGTTCGCTCCATGAAAAAGGCCATCCAGGACGGCGCGGAGGAGCTGGACGGCGCGGAGGAGCTGAAGGATCTGCGCCAGGAGGTGTCCGACCTGCAGCGGGAGCTGGAGACCATGGGTCGGGACATGGAGCAGGCGGTCAAGGCCCCGCCCGCCAAGTCGGCATCGGCGGAGCCGCAGGAAGAGAACGTCCCTGACAGGACGGAGACAGAACCAACAGAAGGAGGAAGCTGATATGGGAAAGCTGGGAATTTGGGAGCTTCTGGTCATTTTGGCCATTGTGCTGCTTATCTTTGGGCCGAAGGCCCTGCCGAAGCTGGGGGAATCCCTGGGCAAGACCATCGGGAACTTTAAAAAGGGCCTGGAGGACGACGACGAGGACAAGGAGAAGGACAAGAACAAAAAGGACGCCGCCGAGGCCAGGGACGGGGAGGACTGACCATCTCCGCCCCGTCGGAAAAACAACAGGACAGCAAATCCATGCCCCTGGCGGATCATCTCCGGGAGCTGCGCCGCCGCCTGCTTTGGGTGGTGCTGGTGTTCGGGGCCTTGTCCGTGGTCTGCTTTCTGTTCATAGACGTCTTTGTAGATCTGGCCCTGGCCATCAGTCCAGGGTTCAGCTTCGTATACCTGGCCCCCTCCGAGCTGGTGACAAGCTATATGAAGCTGGCCCTGGCCCTGGGGCTTGTGTTTTCCCTGCCCTTTATTTTGTGGCAGATCTGGGCCTTTGTGCAGCCCGGTCTGACGGAGCGGGAGGAGCGGGCCGCCCGGCCCGCCATGATGGCGGGGGTGTTCTTTTTTCTGCTGGGGATAGTGTTTTGCTATTTCGCCGTCCTCCCTATGACGCTGCGGTTTTTTTACAACTTCAACGGCTCCCAGGAGATTCAGGCCAGCATTTCCTTCAATAACTACCTGAATTTTATCCTGGGTATGCTGGCGGCCTTCGGCCTGGTGTTTGAGATGCCCCCGGTCAGCTTCATCCTGGCCCGGCTGGGAATCGTGAAGCCGTCCACCCTGGTCAGGGGCCGGAAGTACGCCGTTCTCATCATCTTTATCGCCGCCGCCGTCATCACGCCCCCGGACGCCGTCAGCCAAATTATGACCGCCGTCCCCATGGTGGGCCTGTACCAGGTCTCCATCCTCTCCGCCCGCGCCGCCGCCAAAAGCCGGGCCGAGGAGGAGGTGGAGGATGAGGAGAAATAGCCGCTGGGTTTATAGGGACTTTATGATATGACTCCCCTGCGGGGCGGGTCATATTTTTTTATATACGTCCCCAGGATTCCAACGCCTCCCCAACAAAAAGGACTGCCTCGCACCGAACAGGTTTGAGGCAGTCCTGATTTTTTTTGGGGGGGTTAGCCGATATCGTGGATGCAGTGGCGGGGGCAGATGTCGGCGCAGTGGCCGCAGTGGACGCACAGGGACTGGTCGATGACGGCCAGGAAGTCCGTGATGGTGATGGCGTCCGCAGGACACTCCCGCTTGCACTTGCTGCAGGCGATGCAGCCATAGTCGCAGTACTTGGTGATGACCGGACCCTTGTCCTTGGAGTTGCAGCCCACCACGTCGGTAGAGGCCGCGGGAACCAGGGTAATAAGGTTCTTGGGGCAGGCGGCCACGCACTTGGCGCAGCCCACGCACTTGCTGCGGTCTACCTGGGCGATGCCGTCCACCAGATGGATGGCGTCGAAGGGGCAGACAGCCACGCAGTCCCCATAGCCCAGGCACCCGGCGGTGCAGACGTTCGCGCCGCTGCCGCCCCCCAGGCGGCTGGCCGCCAGGCAGGAGGGGATGCCCTCATAGGTGAATTTTTCCTTTGTGTGGCCGCAGGTGCCGGAGCAGCGGACGAAGGCCATGTTGGCCTCCCCCGCCCCGGCGGATACCCCCATGATCTCGCTGATCTGGGCGGCCACAGCCGCGCCGCCGGGTACGCACCCGTTGGCGGGCGCCTCCCCCTTGGCGACAGCGGCGGCATAGCCGTCACAGCCGGGATAACCGCAGGCGCCGCAGTTGGCCCCGGCCAGGACGGCCCGGACGGCCTCCTCCTTGGGGTCCTTCTCCACGGCGAACACCTTGCCGGCCACGGCCAGCAGGATGCCGAACACCAGGCCCAGCGCCCCCAAAACAACGATTGCCCATAAAACAGTCATATGGAAAGCGCCTCCTTACAGAATTTTCATGCCGGAGAAGCCCATGAACGCCAGGGCGAACAGGGCCGCCGCCACCAGGCAGATGGCAAAGCCCTCAAACGCCTTGGGATAATCGGCAAACTCCAGCCGCTCCCGGACGCTGGAAAACAGCACGATAGCCAGGGTGAAGCCCAGGCCGCCGGTGAAGCCGTAAACCACGCTCTCCAGGAAGTTATAGTAGTTTTGCGTGTTGAGCAGCACAACGCCCAGCACCGCGCAGTTGGTGGTAATCAGGGGCAGGAAGATGCCCATGGCGGAGTACAGGGAGGGGATGGCCTTTTTCAAAAACATCTCCACAAACTGCACCAGCACGGCGATCACCAGGATATAGGCCACAGTCTGCATAAATTCCAGACCCAGGGGTATGAGCAGGTACTCGTTGATGATCCAGCAGATGGCGGAGGCCATGGTCATAACGAAGATGACGGCCACGCTCATGCCGGTGGCGGTACTCATTTTGTTGGACACGCCCAAAAAGGGGCAAAGGCCCAAAAACTGGGAGAAGATGAAGTTATTGACCAGAATGGCTCCCAGCGAGATAGATACGAGAGAAGCGAACATTATTCCTCACCCTCCTTTTCCTTCCGGGCCTTTTTCTCCCCGCTCTTGCGGAGAATGTACTGAAGCAGGGCCATCAAAACGCCCAGGGTCAAAAAGCCGCCCACCGGCAGGATCATAGCCCCGGCTGCGTAGGTTTCCGGGAAGATCCGAAAGCCCGCGCCGGTGCCGTCCAGGGTCAGGAAGGAGCTTGCGCCGTTAAACAGGCCGCCGCCGATGGTGCCGCTGCCCAGCAGCTCACGGATCAGACACATACACACCAGCACCAGGGTGTACCCCAGGCCCTGGAACACGCCGTCCCGGAAGGAGGCGGCCACGCTCTGCTTGGAGCTGAAGGCCTCCGCCCGGCCAATGATGATGCAGTTGACCACGATCAGGGGGATGAAAACGCCCAGGGACTCTGACAGCGCCGGGACAAAGGCCTGGAGCAGCAGATCCACGATGGTGACGAACCCGGCGATAACTACCACAAAAATGGCAAGACGCACCTGCTCGGGAATGATTTTCCGAATGAGCGAGATAACCACGTTGCAGCAGGTCAGAATGATCAGCACGGACAGACCCATGCCAATGCCGTTGAACAGGGACGTGGAAATAGCCATGGTGGCGCAAAGGCCGATTTGCTGTACAAGGACGGGGTTATTGGTAATAACGCCCTCCTTTAGCTGTTGTTTCGCATTCATGCCGTTACCCCCTTCAGCCTAAATTGGCGCAGTATTCCAGCGCCGCAGTCACGCCCTTGCACACGGCTCTGGAGGTGATGGTAGCGCCGGACAGTGCGTCGATCTCGCCGCCCTCCTTGGAGACGGACACAGTGCCGCTGACGCCCACAAACTGGGCGCGGAACGCCTCGCCCTTCTCGCTGGCCTGGGAGGCCACGGCCCCAAGGCCCGCCGTCTCGCTGGAATCGGTGATGGATATGCCGGTGCAGGTATACGTCTCGTCCACGCCAACCATCATGGTGATGGTACCCTGGGAGCCGCTTTCCGTTACCTCGACCACCCAGCCGCCGCCGGCGGCGGCATGGACGGAGTTGATCTCCCCGTCGTCCTCCACCTCTAAATCGGTGTAGGAGTCAGCAGGCAGGACGGCCTGCATGGCCTCCGTCGTGGTCTCCAGCGCAATGGCTTCAATGCGGCCCGCCGTCAGCATATTGACGAGGCCCAGCACCAGCGCCGCCACAACCGCTACCGCCAGAAGGGTCACGCCGGGCTTCAAAAAATCACGGAGCTTACTCATCCCTTCGCGTCCTCCTTTTTCTTGCCCTTGCCCAGGCCCTTGAGCTTGAGGCCCTTGCCGGGAACGCCGAAGCGCCGGGGCGCGGTATTTTTGTCTATCATCCAGACGGTCAGATTCATAATCAGAATGGCATAGCTGACGCCCTCCGGGTAGGAGCCGAAGTAGCGGATCAGCACGGTGATCAGGCCGCAGCCGATGCCGTATATGACCTGGCCCTTGGGGGTCACGGGGCTGGTGCAGTAGTCCGTCGCCATGAAAATAGCGCCCAGCAGCAGGCCGCCGGAGAGGACGTTTTGCAGCATCCAGAGGAAGTTGTTGTTCCCCCGGGGGAAGATAAAGGTGACGACCGCCACGGTCAGGATAAAGCTCAGGGGGATCCGCAGGGAGATGACCTTCCGCACCACCAGATAGGCCCCGCCCAGCAGCAGGGCGATGGCGCATACCTCGCCCACGCAGCCGCCGGTGTTGCCCAAAAGCATAGCGCCGATGCCGGTGGAGGAGAGGGTTCCCTGATGGAGGGAGGCCAGGGGGGTGGCATAGGTGGCGGCGTCCGCCACGGACTCAAAGTTCGCCGCCTTCCAGGATGTCATAAGAACCGCGTAGGAGGCGACCAGGAAGGCCCGGCCCGCCAGGGCGGGGTTCAAAAAGTTCTTGCCCAGGCCGCCGAAGAGCTGCTTTACGATGACGATGGCGAAAAACGCGCCGATCACCGGCAGCCACCAGGGGGCCGTGGTGGGCAGGGTGTATGCCAGCAGGACGCCGGTGACAACCGCAGAGAGGTCGCCCACGGTGTTGGGCTTTTTCAGCAGCTTGCGGTACAAAAACTCAAACACCACGCAGGAGACCACGGACACGGCGGTCAGCACCAGGGGCCAGACCCCGAACAGGATCAGGGACGCCACCAGGGCCGGGGCCAGGGCGATCAGCACATCCAGCATGATAGCCTTGGTGTCCCTCGGCGTGCGGATATGGGGGGAGGAGGACACGATGAGCGTTCTTGTTTCTTCCATCTTACTTCTTCTCCTCCTTCTTGTCGGCGGCGGCCTCCGCCTTGGCCTTTTCCGCTTCCTCTTTGGCTTTCAGGGCGGCGTTATAGGCCTGGAGCTTTGCCTTGCCGGTCTTGAAGGCGTGGGTCAGATGCAGACGGCCCGGGCAGATATAGGTGCAGGCGCCGCACTCCACGCAGTCTGTGATATTCAGCTTTTGCAGCATTTCCAGGTCGCCCTTCTCCTCGTACATATACATATAGATGGGCTGAAGGTTCATGGGGCAGGCGTCGATGCACTGGCCGCAGCGGATGCAGGCGGGATTTTCCACATTCCTGTTCTCATCCTCCGCGAAGGCCAGCAGGGCCGCCGTACCCTTGCCGCAGGGAACGGCCAGGTCGTACTGGGCAATGCCCATCATGGGGCCGCCCATGATAATCTTCCACGGCTCCTTGGCGAAGCCGCCGGTCTGCTCAAACACCCACTCCATGGAGGTGCCGACACGCACCTTCACGTTCTTGGGCTGGGCGATGGCGGAGCCGGAGACGGTGACGACCCGCTCGATGGCGGGCCACCCCTCGTAGCAGGCCCGGTACACGCTGTAGGAGGTGAAGGTGTTGAACACGGCGCAGCCCACCTGGGCGGGCAGACCGCCGGGAGGCACCTCCCGCCCGGTAATGGTTTTGATCAGCGTCTTCTCTGCCCCCTGGGGGTACTGGCATTTCAGGGGAACGATTTCAATTCCCATGGCCTTCGCGCCCTTGAAATTCAGCAGGTCGATGGCGAACTTCTTGTTCAGCTCGATGCCGAAATGGGCGTGATCCACCTTGCAGGCCCGCATGATCAGCTCAATGCCCTTGAGCAGCTCGTCCGGGTGTTCCAGCATGGTGCGGTGGTCGCTGGTTATGTACGGCTCGCACTCCGCGCCGTTGATGATAACGGTGTCCACCTTGCCCCAGCCGCTGGTGATTTTGAAGGCGGTGGGGAACGTGGCGCCGCCCATGCCGACGATGCCGGCCTCCCGGATCAGCTCCGCGATCTGCTCCGGGCTTTCCAGCGCCTCTGCCGGAGCGGGGAACATATCCTCTGCCGGGGTGTCCTTGAAGTCGTTTTCGATAATGACCGCCGTGACCATATTGCCCAGGTTATTGAGCCTCGGCTCGATGGCTACGACCTTGCCGGAAACGGAGGCGTGTACCGGCGCGGACACGGGCGCCTTGGCCTCTCCGATTTTTTGGCCCAGCTTCACCTGGTCGCCCACCGCGACCAGAGGCGTACACGGTGCGCCGATGTGCTGGGACATGGGGATGACCACCTGTGCCGGCTGGGGGATGGTGGAGATCGCCGCTTCATTGGCGGGTGCCTTCTTATCGTTCGGATGCACCCCGCCATGGGTCTTAAAGAGCATGAGCATCACCTCTGCTTAATTTTATACATACCTATAATAACATAGCTTGTCCCCGGTGTCCACAACATTATCCACCAAAAAATCCGGTTTGCGGTGCAAAAACTTTATATTTCCTTGGCGTTTTGCGGGATGCTGTGGAATTACAGCGGTTGCATAGGAACGAAAAATTTGATATAATATTTACAAATACGGCGGCGCCGCCGAATGGGGGAGAAATTTTCCGGCTGCCTATTGCAGAGCGTGGTATAATAGGTTATGATAGCGTTATCAGCCAGAACAGGCGCGCCAATTTCCGGCCAGACCGGGCCACGCGAGGAGGTTTTCATATGTTCGACGAATATCCGCGCCCGCAGATGGAGCGGGCGGATTGGCTCAATCTTTGCGGCCCGTGGGATTACGCCATTACCCAGACCGCTCAGCCCCCCTTCCGCTGGGACGGGCAGATCCAGGTACCCTTCTCCCCTGAGGCCCCCGCCTCCGGGGTGAGCCGCCAGGTGGGGCCGGAGGACTTTTTGTGGTACCACCGCACCCTGGACATCCCCTGGGTGGGGGAGCGGGTGCTTCTCCACTTCGGCGCCGTGGACCAGCAGGCCGTGGTCTGGTGCAACGGCCAGGAGGTAGGCTCCCACATCGGGGGGTACACCCCCTTTACCATAGACATCACAGAGGCCCTGGACAGCGCCCGGCAGGGGGAGCTTCTTGTCTGCGTGCGCGACAGCACCGCCCAGTCCGGCCTGGCCCGGGGCAAGCAGCGGCTCCAGCCCGGCAGCATATGGTATTCCGCCCAGAGCGGCATATGGCAGCCCGTCTGGGCCGAGATGGTTCCGGCGGAATACATCGAGAGCCTGCGAATTACGCCGGACTATGACGGCGCCTCCGTCACCATCGAGGTGCTGCCGGGGGGTACCGTCCATTTCCGGGGGGAGGACTATGAAAGTCCCGCCCGCATCCCTATCCCGGACTTTGTCCCCTGGACGCCGGAGAACCCCCACCTCTACGGCTTCACCGCCTCCCTGGGGCAGGATCTGGTGAAGGGCTATTTCGCCATGCGGAAGTTCTCCGTGGAGGACGGGAGGCTCTGCCTCAATAACCAGCCCTATTTCCACAACGGCATTCTCGACCAGGGCTATAACCAGGTGGGGCTTTACACCTACCCCTCCGACCAGGCCATGATAGACGACATTCAGCTCGCCAAGGACATGGGCTTCAACACCCTCCGCAAGCATGTAAAGGTGGAGCCTCTGCGCTGGTATTACCACTGTGACCGCATTGGTATGCTGGTCTGGCAGGATATGCCAAACGGCGGCACGGTGTACAACCGGGCGGCCACCACCCTGCCGGTGCTGACCGGCGGCTCCAACCGGCGGGACGACTGCTACAAGGCCCTGGGGCGGCGGGACGCCGCCGGACGGGTCAGGTTTATGGCGGAGCTTGGGGAGATGATCGACACCCTCTACAACTGCCCCTGCATCGCCATGTGGGTTCTCTTTAACGAGGGCTGGGGCCAGTTCGACGCGGCCAAGGCCCTGGAATATGTGCAGGGGCTGGACGGCACCCGCACCATCGACCACGCCAGCGGCTGGTTCGACCAGGGGGTGGGCCAGGTGCAGAGCCTGCACGTCTACTTCCGCAAATACCGCTACCAGCCGGACGAGATGGGCCGGGCCGTGCTGCTCAGCGAGTTCGGCGGCTACAATCTGGGCGTCTCCGGCCACACCTGGAACAACAAGGATTTCGGCTACAATAGCTGCATCAGCCCCAAGGATCTGGAGGTCAAGCTCCGCCAGCTGTATAATAAAGAGATCACCCCCGCCAGGCACGCCGGGCTGGCCGCCGCCATCTACACCCAGCTCACCGACGTGGAGGAGGAGCTGAACGGCCTTGTCACCTACGACCGCCAGGTTCTGAAGCTCCCCCCGGAAACCGTCTGCCAAATCGTATCTGTGTAAAATCCAATAAAAAAATACAATAATCCTTTCATCGGGCAGCGTCAGGGCAATTCTGACGCTGCCCTTTGTTATGAGTTTCCCGCATAAAGTCGGACAAAATAAGGAAAAATGTCCAATAATATTTATTTTTCTTATGCTATTTTGGTACACTTGTCTATTGTCTGTCAGGGAAAATGGGTCTATAATAACGAGTATAAGATTTCTTTAGAAAGGAAATAAGCAAAAATGAAAAAGCTGCTCTCTCTCATTTTAGCGCTGGTCATGGTATTCAGCCTGTGTACCGTGTCCGTTCTGGCCTCTTCGGAGGCGTCCGGGGAGGCCTCCGGGGAGACCCAGGAGGACAAGCCGGTCATCGGCATTTCCTGGAAGTCCGACTCTCAGGACTATTCCCGTCTGGCCGCAGTGATCGAGGCCGCCGGGGGCATCCCCGTGGAGCTGCCCCAGATCACCTCCACCGCCGTCACCTACGACGAGGAGGGCGACCTGACCGAGGACTGCATGGAGGAATCCGGTATGCTGAAGCAGGAATACGCCGACGCCATCAAGGAGCTGGACTTTGACGAGACCAACCTGGCCGAGGCCCTGGAGGGCATCGACGGCGTGGTCGTCACCGGCGGCGAGGACATCAGCCCCTCCCTGTTCGCCGACCCCATGACGGAGGAGAACGAGGGCGAGGAGATCAACGCCACCCGGGATATTTCCGACTACCTGCTGGTAGCCTACTGCATTGAAAACGACATCTCCACCCTGTGCATCTGCCGGGGCGAGCAAATGCTGGGCATCGTCTCCGGCGTCACCTTCACCCAGGACATCCCCAACTATTATGAATCCCTGGGCGTGGAGTATAACGACACCCACCGTATGCCCGCCGACGCGGAGAACCGCACCTATGCCCGCCACGACGTCGATATTCTGGACACCGACTCCCTGATTTACGCCATCGTGGGCGACACCACCCTGGAGAGCGTGTCCTCCTGGCACCATCAGTGCATAGCCAGCGTGGAGGGGACGAACCTGGAGGTGACGGCCAGCACCACCGCCGACGGCGTGGAGATCATCGAGGCTATTGAGCGCACGGACAAGACCTTCATCATGGGCGTTCAGTTCCACCCGGAAAATGACTGCGCCATCACCCTGGTGGACGGGGAGGAGTCCCTCTGCGACTATGACACCTGCATCGCCTTCTTCGAGACCCTGGTGCTTTACGCGGGCGGCGGCTCCCTTGATATCGCCTCCGGCGAGGCCAGCGGCGAGACAGCCGAGTCTTATGAGGATTACCCCGAAATCCCCGCCGACCTGGAGCCGGGCGAGGAGCCTCCCGGAGGCTTCGGCGGCATCGACTGATTCGGATTCCGTATAATAATTATCCCCAGGAGCGCGGCTCCTGGGGATTTTGATTTTGCCCGGATTATGGGTTATATAAACTTTTTTATGCCGGGGATTTTCTTCAGCACCCATGTGACGGCAGCGCCCAGAATGAAGGCGCACAGGATCCAGATGAGGCAGGCGGGCATGGTGTGGATATATGGCTTCAGGGCCGTGAACACAAACTTGGTCTGGTCCCGCAGCATCCGCTCCAGCAGGTAAATGCCAAAGGTCGTCCCGCCCAAAAAGCGGATAGCCCTCTGCACCCTGTCCGGGATATGCCGCCGCATGAACAGGAGCTTCCCGCAGTAGTAAATCGTATAGGTGGGGATTGCAACCAGACTGTTATGGAACACCTGGGACACGCTCTCGTTGCACTCGCCGGTGACTCTTGCCCGGAACACCGTCATATAGCAGCAGACCCCGATGGACAGAAGGCTCAGGACAATGCCAATGACCGCGTTTTTTCGGTTGTAATGCTCCTCTGACAGAATATGCTCAAAGAAATATCCCATCAGGAAATACACCACATTGGTGGCCGTAAAAAGAGCGCCTTTCAAATTGGAATTGATTGTCACCGTGTCCAGGCCCAGCCGGTATTGCAGAATGGGGATAACACCCACCAGCAGAATGGACATCCCCGCCAGATATACATACTCGTTGGCCGTCATATGCTGGGCCATCCGGCGCAGCAGGGGTAGCATGGACATGATGGCCAGGTAGGCGTAAAGATACCACAGCGCCGTGGAAAGCCGGGAGCTGTACAGCGTTTTTAAAAAGACGCCCAACTGAAACGCCGTGCCGCCTCTGACGCAGTCATACACCTGATAGAGCAGGGAAATGACTACCAGCACAATGACCATTCGCAGCACCCTTTTTTTATACACCGTGCCGATGCTCTCATTTTTCCCCAGCAGCAGCGCCCCGGAAACCATGAAAAACAGCGGCACCGCGAATTTACAGCCGATGGACATAAAAAGATACACCGGGTACAAAAGGGAATCCTCGCTGATGGAAAACAAGAAGAATCCGTTGGTTCCCGTGTGATTGAACATGACCCAATAAATGGCTATGACCCGAAACAGCTCCAAATGTGTTAAACTTCGCTTTTCCATATCTCTCTCCTCAACATTTATAAATTCTGTTCTTTACTTTGGCAGCAAAAAAAGCCTTCCCCCGTCCGAACGGACTGGAGAAAGCGTTATCTGTCATAAATATATTGGGATGGAAAAATATGGTAATTGTATGCTATTAACCTGCCTGCCTGCCTGCCTGGAATCGAGCCATACTTCCTGCCTGCCACCCAGCGGTC
>JAJQFY010000076.1 GCA_021200935.1 Oscillospiraceae bacterium | reverse complement strand
GCGGTTGCGCGTTTGCACGCCGCCTGCGGGCGGCAGTCTGCGAGGCTTTGCGCCTGCGGGCGCGGGGTGGCTCCGTGCTTCGCACGGTCGCGGGCGTGCGTATGATTAAATATACAGAGATAAAGATGTGAGCTATGGCAAAGACATATAACGACATTTACATTAACGCCAGGCGGGCGCTGAAGGCGGCGGGGATTGAGGCTTATGGGCTGGAGGCGCGGCTTATCGTGTCCCAGGCCAGCGGCAAGACCATGGAGCAGCTCACCCGGGATCTGCCCCTGTACGCCACGGATGAGCTGGATCGGCGGGTCATGGAGCTGGTGGAGCGGCATCTGGCCGGGGAGCCCGTGGCCTATATCACCGGGAGCTGGGAGTTTTACGGCATCCCCCTGGAGATTACCAGGGACGTGCTGATCCCCCGGACGGACACGGAGCTTCTGGTGCAGGCGGCCATCCAGCTTTTTGCCGGGCGAAACACAAAGCCCAGGATTTTGGATCTCTGCACCGGCTCCGGCTGCATCGGCTGCGCCCTGGCGGTGCATATGCCGGGGGCCAGGCTGGTCATGGCGGACAACGACCCCCAGGCCCTGCGCCTGTGCCGCCGGAATGTGGAGAAAAACAATCTGGAGCTGCGGGCCATCTGCGTGGAGGCGGACGCCACCCAGAAGCCCCCTATGCTCCTGGGCCGGTTTGACCTGGTGGTGTGCAATCCTCCCTATATCCCCACGGCGGAGATGGCGGAGCTTGACCCCTCCGTCCGGGACTATGAGCCTGCCGCCGCCCTGGACGGGGGGGAGGACGGCCTGGACATTATCCGCCCGGTGATCCGCCTGTGGAAGCGGGTCTTAAAGCCCGGCGGCGCCCTTATGCTGGAGGTGTGCGAGGGCCAGAGCCAGCCCGTGCAGACGCTGATGACCGAGGCCGGCTTCGTCCGCACCGGCGCATTGCAGGATACCAGCGGCACCGAGCGCGTTGTGGTAGGACATATATAAATAAAAGCATATGATTTTGTCAAGGACGAGTAATATTTAGAGAGGAACGAAAGCTATGGCGACAAAGAAATCGGCCCTGCCTACGGTTGGCCCGGCGGCGGATAAGAAAAAGGCACTGGAGACAGCCCTGGCCCAAATCGAAAAGGACTACGGCAAGGGAGCCATTATGCGGCTGGGAGAGGATATCCCGGTGAACGTGGCCTCCATCCCCACCGGCTCCCTGGGCCTTGACCTGGCCCTGGGCATCGGCGGGGTACCCCGTGGCCGCATTGTGGAAATATACGGCCCGGAGGCCAGCGGCAAGACCACCCTGGCCCTGCATATTGTGGCCTCCGCCCAGAAGCAGGGGGGCGAGGCCGCCTATATCGATGTGGAACACGCCCTGGAGCCGGCCTATGCCCGGGCCGTGGGGGTGGATATTGACAACCTTCTCATCTCCCAGCCGGACACGGCGGAGCAGGCCCTGCAAATCACAGAGGCCCTGGTGCGCTCCGGGGCCATCGACGTGATTGTGGTGGACTCCGTGGCGGCCCTGCTGCCCCGCAGCGAGCTGGAGGGGGAGATGGGAGACTCCTCCGTGGGCGTGCTGGCCCGGCTGATGAGCCAGGCCCTGCGGAAGCTGGCGGGCGTAGTCTCCAAGACCAACTGCATCGTCATCTTCATAAACCAGCTCCGGGAGAAGATCGGCGTCATGTACGGAAACCCGGAGACCACTCCGGGAGGCCGGGCGCTGAAATATTATTCCAGCGTCCGCCTGGACGTGCGCCGGATAGAGACCCTGAAATCCGGGGACGAGATGATCGGCAACCGCACCCGGGTCAAGGTGGTGAAAAACAAGGTGGCGCCCCCCTTCAAGGAGGCCCAGTTTGACGTGATATACGGGGAGGGCATCTCCAAAATCGGCGAGATTGTGGATCTGGGCGTCCGGCTGGACATCATCGAGAAGGCCGGGGCCTGGTTTACCTGCTGCGGCGAGCGCATCCAGGGCCGGGAGGGCGTGAAGGAATACCTGACCGCGAACCCGGACAAGGCGGATCAGATTGAGCAGGAGATCCGCGCCAACTATGTGAAGCTGATGAGTCCCCAGGCCGTCCGGGCCGCCAAGGCCGCGGGCCGGGCCGTGGACGTGTCCGCGGATGACTTCGACGACGGAGAGGCGTAATGTCCCGCGATGAGATGGGGGCGGAGCGGTATACGGTTCGCTCGGTGCTGAACGACCCGGCGGCGGAGGGGCCGAAATGGAAAAAATCCCCCGCCACCCCCTTGGAACAGGCCAAAAAGTGGGCCACGGACTACCTCAAGCACCCCCATTCGGAAAAGGAGCTGCGGGACAGGCTGGCCCAAAAGGGCTGTTCCCAGGAGGACATCGACACCGTCTGCGCCCTGTGCCTGGACTATGGCTTTCTGGACGACGGGGAATACGCCGGTATGATCGTCCGCCATTACGCCGCCGGCGGCTATGGGCCGGGGCGGATCAAAACAGAGCTGAACCGCCGGGGGATCCCCAAAGAGCTGTGGGACGCGGCCCTTCTGGAGCTGCCGGAGGGGACGGAAACTATAGACCGGCTTCTGGCCGCCAGGCTCCGGGGCCGGGACGCCTCTGACCGCAGGGAGCGGGAGAAGGCCGCCGCCGCCCTGTTTCGCAGGGGCTACGCCTGGGAGGACATCCGGGGGGCGCTGCGGCGCTATGGCGGCGGCGAAGAAGATGAATAAATTAAAAAGCGGCGGAATTGTGTCCCGCCAGACAGGATTATGAAAGTTTGCTTTACCTCTCTTGGCTGTGCCAAGAATTTAATAGATTCCGAACAAATGCTGTCCCTGGTGGTGGAGGCGGGCCACGAGATCGTCTCCGACCCGGCAGAGGCGGAGGGGGCGGTGGTGAATACCTGCGCCTTCATTGAGGCTGCCCAGCAGGAGGCCATCGACGCCATTTTGGAGCTGGCGGAGCTGAAAAAGACCGGCCCCCTCCGCCGTCTGGTGGTGACAGGCTGTCTGCCCCAGCGGTATCAGGGGGATATTTTAAAAGAGATCCCAGAGATAGACGCGGTGCTGGGAACCGGCAGCTTCCCCGACGTGGTGGCCGCCCTGGAATCCGGGCAGGAGCATTTCGCCCGCTTCCGGGACAAGAGCGCCCTCCTGCCGGAGCTGGACAGGCTGGTCTCCACCGGCCCCGCCTGGGCCTATATCAAGATTGCCGACGGCTGCGACAAACGCTGTGCCTACTGTGTCATTCCCTCCATCCGGGGGAAATACCGCTCCCGGCCCATGGAGGCCATCCTCCAGGAGGCCCGCGCCCTGGCTGAGGGGGGCATCAAGGAGCTGATCCTGGTGGCCCAGGACGTGACCTGGTACGGCCACGACCTGCGGGATGGGACGAACCTCACCACTTTGCTGAGGGAGCTTGCGAAAATCGAGGGCATCGCCTGGATACGGCTCCACTATCTCTACCCCAGCGAGATAATGGATGAGCTGATCGAGGAGATCGCCGCCGAGCCGAAAATTGTGAAATACCTGGACATCCCTGTCCAGCACGTAAACGACAATATCCTCCGCCGTATGCGCCGCCCGGAGCGGAAGGAAACCATCACCGCCCTGTTTGACAAGCTCCGCGCCAAAATCCAGGACGTGGTGCTGCGTACCACGTTTATTGTGGGCCTGCCGGGGGAGGGGCCGGAGGAGTTTCAGGAGCTGATGGACTTTCTGCGGGAGCAGCGGCTCCCCAGGGCCGGGGTTTTTGCCTTCTCCCCCCAGGAGGGCACTGCCGCCGCCGAAATGACCGACCGATGTACCCAGGAGGAGGCGGAGGCCCGCCGCCGCCAGGTCATGGATCTGCAGTGCCGGATTATGGACGACTATGACCGGCAGCAGATCGGGCGGGAATTTCAGGTGCTTTGCCAGGGCCGGGAGGACGGTCTCTGGTGTGGCCGCCGCTATGCCGATTCCCCGGACGTGGACGAGCAGGTGCTGTTCACAGGTCAGGCCGAGCCGGGGCAGTTTGTTCAGGTGCGGATCACCGGCTTTGAGGACGGATATCTGACCGGGGAGACTGTTTGAGCTTCAGGCATCAGCATCGGCGGCCATGAATATACTGTTCATGGTGGTGCGATTATTATGTTTGATTATTTAAGAGAGACCCTTGCTGCGTATCAGGCCCGCGACCCCGCCGCCCGCAGCCGGTTTGAGATATGGATGTATTACCCTGGGGTCAAGGCGGTTATGCGCTACCGCCGGGCCCACTGGTGCTGGACCCATGGCATGAAATTTCTGGGCCGGGGCATTTCTCAGCGGGCCCGCCGGGCCACCGGCATCGAGATACACCCCGGCGCGGTCATTGGCCGCCGCCTGGTCATCGACCACGGCATGGGGGTGGTGATAGGGGAGACGGCGGAGATCGGGGACGACGTGCTGCTCTACCAGGGCGTCACCCTGGGCGGCACCGGCAAGGATCACGGCAAGCGCCATCCCACCATTGGAAACAATGTTCTGATCGGCTCCGGGGCCAAGGTTCTCGGCCCCTTTAAGGTGGGGGACAACAGCCGCATCGCCGCCGGGGCGGTGGTGCTTTCAGAAGTTCCCCCCAACGCCACCGCCGTAGGCGTCCCCGCCAGAGTCATCAAGCTGGACGGGGAGAAGGTGGATTACGCCGGGAACGTGGATCAGGTGAACATCTCCGACCCGGTGGCCCTGGAGATGATTGCCCTGCGGGAGCGGCTGAACAAGCTGGAAGAAGAATTTTCCAAAACAAAGGAGAAATAAGCCATGCGCTTTTATAACGACTTGACCATGCAGAAGGAGGACTTCGTCCCCATCGAGGAGGGGAAGGTTCGCATGTACTGCTGCGGCCCCACGGTGTATAACTACATCCATGTGGGCAACGCCCGGCCTATTATCATGTTCGACGTCCTGCGCCGGTATCTGGAATACCGGGGCTATCAGGTCACGTTCGTGCAGAACTTCACCGACGTGGACGATAAAATCATCAAAAAAGCCAACGAGGAGGGCATCACCGCCGCCCAGGTGGCGGAAAAATACATTGCCGAGTACTGGCAGGACGTGAAGGCCCTGGGGGTTAGGGAGGCCACCGTCCACCCCAAGGCCACGGAGAACATCCCCCAAATCATAGAGCTGATTGAGACCCTTATCGAAAAGGGCTACGCCTACGAGGCCCAGGGGGACGTGTATTACCGCACCCTGAAATTCAAGGATTACGGCAAGCTGAGCCACCAGAACCTGGACGACCTCCAGGCCGGGGCCAGGATCGAGGTCAACGACGTGAAGGAAAGCCCCATGGACTTCGCCCTCTGGAAGGCAGCCAAGCCCGGGGAGCCTGCCTGGGAATCCCCCTGGGGCATGGGCCGCCCCGGCTGGCACATCGAATGCTCCGCCATGTCCAACCGCTATCTTGGCAAGACCATCGACATCCATACCGGCGGCCAGGATCTGACCTTCCCCCACCACGAAAACGAGATCGCCCAGTCCGAGGCGGCCAACGGCGTTCCCTTCGTCCACTATTGGCTCCACAACGGCTTTATCAATGTGGACAACAAGAAGATGTCCAAATCCCTGGGGAACTTCTTCACCGTCCGGGAGGCCGCCGCCGTCTATGGCTACGACTGCATCCGGCTGTTCATGCTCATGAGCCACTACCGTTCCCCCCTGAACTATTCGGCGGAGATCCTGGAGCAGGCCCAGGCCGCGTTAGACCGGCTGAAAACCGCCAAGGAGAACCTGGATTTCTTCGCGGAAAAGGGCCGGGAGGGGGCCATGACGGAGGCCGACGAGGCCTTTGTAAAGGGCCTTGACCAGTACCGCCAGCGGTTCATCCAGGTCATGGACGACGACTTTAACACCGCCGACGCCATCTCCGTCATTTTCGAGCTGGTGCGGGAGGTAAACGCCGCCGTGTCCCCCGCCTCCGACCCCACAAAGGCCCTGGCCGCCGCCTGCCGGGATATTTTCCTGGAGCTGTGCGGTGTGCTGGGCATCCCCTTCGGCCAGGCCGAGAGTTTGGATCAGGAGATAGAGGAGAAAATCGCCGCCCGCCAGGCCGCCAGGAAGGCCGAAAACTGGGCCGAGGCCGACCGCATACGGGACGAGCTGAAGGCCGCCGGCATCGTTCTGGAGGACACCCCCCAGGGGGTGAAGTGGCACCGGGCGTAAGGCGGGGCGGCGCGTTTTTCCAGCCCGCCGTAAATTTCTATTGACAAAGTCCCCCAGTATTTGCTAAAATAAATCGTCTCAATTTGGGAGTTATCGAAAGAGTCTTTCCGAAGCAAGATGCGACCGCCGTTTTTTAACGGCCAAGGCCAGACGGACAGCCGGGTCGAATGCCGAATACCGCGTGTGCGGCGGCAACTTCTGTTGCCTTATTGATTGAGTTAAAAGCTCAAGTTTTATAAGTTGGTATACTTAAAACCAGTGCCATGGGGCATACAAACTTGTGAAATGGTCAATAAAAGTAGTAAAAGTAATCTTTGCTATATAGACTCTCAAACCCATTGGGAACCTCCCGCCGCCGGGGATCAGGCAGCGGCGGGGGTGCGACAGCCCGGTTTTTACAAGCGGCGTATGCTTCGGCATACGCCGCTTTTGCGATTTTTTGGACTGCGAAGAGAGGGAAAGGTATGAAAAAAATCATCGAGCTGAAGGGCGTCACCAAGTCCTTCGACGGGGAGACGGTGCTGGACAACATCAGTCTTGACATCTACGACAACGAGTTTATCACGCTGCTCGGCCCCTCCGGCTGCGGCAAGACCACCACCCTGCGGCTGATCGGCGGGTTCGAGGCCCCGGATGCGGGGGACATCCTGTTCATGGGCCAGCGCATTAACGACGTGCCGCCCCACAAGCGGAACGTGAACACCGTGTTTCAGCGGTACGCCCTGTTCCCCCACCTGAATGTGTTTGAAAACGTGGCCTTCCCCCTGCGGGAGCAGCGGGTCCCCAAGGAGGAGATACAGGAGCGGGTGGAAAATATGCTCTCCATGGTGGCCCTCAAGGGCTTTGAGCATCGGGGCGTGACCCGCCTCTCCGGGGGCCAGCAGCAGCGGGTGGCCATCGCCAGGGCGCTGATCAGCCATCCCCAGGTGCTTCTTCTGGACGAGCCTCTGGCGGCGCTGGACTTAAAGCTGCGAAAGGATATGCAGCAGGAGCTGAAAAACATCCAGAAGGCCACAGGCATTACCTTCGTGTTCGTCACCCACGACCAGGAGGAGGCATTGTCCATGTCGGACACCATTGTGGTCATGTCCGAGGGGAAGATCCAGCAGATCGGCACCAGCGTGGACGTGTATAACGAGCCGCAAAACGCCTTTGTGGCGGATTTCATCGGGGAGTCCAACATCCTGGACGGCATGATGCTGGCCGACCTCTCCGTCTCCTTCTCCGGGCAGACCTTTGTGTGCGTGGATAAGGGCTTCGGGAAAAACGAGCCGGTGGACGTGGTTGTCCGCCCGGAGGACGTGGACATCGTCCCGCCGGAAAAGGGAATGCTCACCGGCGTCGTCACCTCCGTCACCTTTATGGGGGTGCATTACGAGGTCATCGTGGACATCGGCGGCTTCAAGTGGATGATCCAGACCACGGACTTTGTGGACGTGGAC
Organism: Oscillospiraceae bacterium; assembly: GCA_021200935.1. Classification (GTDB taxonomy): domain Bacteria; phylum Bacillota; class Clostridia; order Oscillospirales; family Oscillospiraceae; genus CAJOIG01. Next base: position 3,789 of record JAJQFY010000076.1, on the reverse strand, counting down.
GAGCGCATTGGCCTTTATATCGAGCCGGACGCCATCCATATTATGAAAAAGAGCGAATACTCCGGGCTGTACGGGGATTACTCCTCCTTCTCCAACGAGCTGGACGAGCTGTCCGACGCGGAAAGCGAGCCGGACGAATGAGAGAGACCGCGACGCGCCGCCGGGAGCGGCTGGTGGGCCTGCTGACAAGAGGCCCTTATGAGGTGTGGGCGGTTTTGTTTATTCTGGTACCCCTGGTTTTCACCACCTACTACGCCTTTACGGATGACAGCTTTGTATTCACAACGGAAAATATTACCAAATTTTTCACCGCCACCTCCGTGGTGGAGGGTTCCGGCACGGTACACACCTACCTGCTGATTTTGTGGCGCTCCCTGAAGCTGGCGATTATCTCCACCGTGGTCTGCCTGCTGCTGGGCTATCCTCTGGCCTATATCATCTCCCGCGCCTCCCCCAAGGCCCAGAAGATCATGATGACCTTCATCATGATCCCCATGTGGACGAACTTCCTCATCCGCACCTACGCCTGGATGACCATTTTGCAGGACACGGGCATTCTCAATAATCTCCTGAACGCCCTGGGCCTGGGTACGGTGCATATCATCGGCACGGAGACCGCCGTGGTCATCGGCATGGTCTATGACTATCTGCCCTATATGGTCATGCCCATCTATTCTGTCCTGGCGAAAATGGACGACCGGCTCCTGGAGGCTGCCCGTGACCTGGGCTGCTCCGGCGCCGGGGTGCTGCGGCGGGTGGTGCTGCCCCTGTCCATGCCCGGCGTTATCAACGGCATTACCATGGTGCTTATCCCCTCGGTCAGCACCTTCTATATCTCCCAAAAGCTGGGCGACGGCAAGTTCTTCCTCATCGGCGACGCCATTGAGGGGCAGTACACCGCCAACAACCTGCACTTCGCCGCGGCCATCGCCTTCATCCTGATGGTGCTGCTGCTGGCAGCCATGATGCTCATGCGCCGGCTGACCAACAAAAAGGTCTACGGAGGAACATGATATGAAGCTGTCATCGAAAATCTTTACCACGCTGATGTTCGTGTTCCTGTTCGCGCCCATCGTCATCATGCTGATATTCTCCTTTAACGAGTCCAGGAGCCTGTCCGTCTTTTCCGGCGTCTCCCTCAAGTGGTATGTGGAGCTGTTTCACGACGGGGATACCCTGGCCTCGGTGAAAAACACCCTGATCCTGGCCGTCTGCGCCTCGGTGATTGCTACCACCATGGGTACCGCCGCCGCCGTGGGCATCGACAAGCTTCGCAGCCGCTACGTCCGGGCTGCCCTGGACGTGACTACCAATATCCCCATGGTGAACCCGGACATCATCACCGGCATCTCCATGATGTTCATGTTTGTGTTTGTCAGCCAGCTTTTCGGCTTTGCCAACAGCCTGAGCTTCGGAACACTTTTGATTGCCCACATCACCTTCTGCCTGCCCTATGTGATCCTCCAGGTGCTGCCAAAGCTCCAGCAGATGGACCCCTCCCTGCCGGAGGCGGCCATGGATCTGGGCTGCACCCCCTGGCGGGCCTTCTGGAAGGCGGAGCTGCCGGAGCTTATGCCCGGCATTACTACCGGGCTTATCATGTCCTTCACCCTGTCCCTTGACGACTTCGTCATCAGCTATTTCACCACCGGCAACGGGTTCCAGACCCTGCCCATCCGCATATACAACATGACGAAAAAGACCGTCACCCCCAAGATGTACGCCCTGGCTACCATCACCTTTTTCGTCATTCTGGCCCTTCTTTTGCTGTCGAACCTGGCGGACAGCGAGGACGGACGGCGCATCCGGGCCGCCCGCCGGGCCAAGCGCGCCGCACGGCGGGCCGTGCGGGCGGCCAAGCGGGCCGAAAAGGCCAAAATGCCCCTGCCCCCCCGAAGGAGAAGGCTCCTGTATACCTGCGGCGGGGCCGCAGCACTGATTGCCGTCATTGCCTCCGTCGCGTCGCTCCACGACGGGGACGCCCTGGTGCTGAACGTGTACAACTGGGGGGAGTATATCTCTGACGGGTCGGAAGGCTCCATGGACGTAATTGAGGAGTTTGAGGACTGGTACGAGGAAGAATACGGCCAGAAGGTGAAGGTCAACTACACTACCTTTGCCAGCAACGAGGATATGTACGCGAAGCTGGCCTCCGGCGCGGTCAGCTATGACGTGATCATCCCCTCCGACTACATGATTGCCCGCATGATTGAGGAGGATATGCTCCTGCCCCTGAACTTTGAAAACATCCCCAACTATGAATACATTGGGGAGGACTTCCGGGGCCTGTACTATGACCCGGACAACCTCTATTCCGTCCCCTATACCTATGGCATTGTGGGCATTATCTACGACGCCAACGTGGTGGACGAGGCGGACACCGGTTCCTGGGATCTGATGTGGAACGAGAAGTACGCCGGGCAGATTCTCCAGTTCAACAACTCGCGGGACGCCTTCGGCACCGCCATGTACCGCCTTGGGCTGGACGTAAACTCCACGGACACCGCCGTCTGGGACGCCGCCCTGACCGAGCTGCTCGCCCAGCGGAGCCTGGTGAAGAGCTACGTCATGGACGAGATATACAACATGATGGAATCCGGAGAGGCCGCCATTGCCGCCTACTACGCCGGGGATTACTTCACCATGGCGGACGCCCAGGCGGACACGGTGGATTTGCAGTTCTATTACCCGGAGCGGACGAATTACTTCGTGGACGCCATGTGCATCCCCGCCTGCTGCCAGAATCAGGAGCTGGCGGAGATCTTCATAAACTATATGCTCTCCCAGGAGGCCGCCATCGCCAACGCGGAGTACATCTGGTACGCCTCCCCCAACAGCCTGGTCTATGAAAACGAGGACTACATCGACGAGATGGGCCAGGAGGCCATGGAAATCCTCTACCAGGAAATGGAGAGCTTCTCCGCCCTGTATAACCAGTACGCCTACCGCAACCTCAGCGACGAGCTGCTGGATTATATCAATACCCTGTGGGAGACGCTGAAAATTAATTAAATATGCACAAGGGAGGATCTGCTTCTCAGAAAGCCTGTGAAGCTGACCCGGCGGCGGTGCGGCAGCCATAATAAACAAAGGAGCAAAACAGTTTATGACGCTGGAGGAACTGGAAATTGGAAAAAGCGCCGTCATTCAGACGGTTGGCGGCGAGGGGGCGCTGAGACAGCACATCCTGGATATGGGGCTGATACCGGGAGCAGAGGTCACGATGATAAAATTCGCGCCGCTGGGGGACCCCCTGGAGCTGCGCGTTCACAGCTATGAGCTGACGCTGCGTGTGGCCGACGCGAAGAAAATCGGGATTGAGGAGATCTCGGCCATACAGGAAGAGACGATACAGAACCAAAGCAAAAAAATGGAACACCCAGGCCTCGGCGAGGGGGGACGGTACCACAGCAAGGCGGATGAAAACCCCTTGCCGGAGGGAACCGTGCTGACCTTCGCCCTGGCGGGGAACCAAAACTGCGGAAAAACCACCCTTTTTAACCAGCTCACCGGCGCGAACCAGCACGTTGGCAATTTCCCCGGCGTCACCGTTGACCGAAAGGACGGGGCGATTCGCGGGCATGACGATACCCTTGTCACCGACCTGCCGGGGATTTACTCCATGTCCCCCTATTCCAGCGAGGAGCTTGTGACCAGAAGCTTTGTGCTGGACGAGCGCCCCACCGGCATCATCAACATTGTGGACGCCACCAACATTGAGCGAAACCTCTATTTGACCATTCTGTTTATGGATTTTTACACGCCGATGGTGATGGCATTAAACATGAT
>JAJQFY010000044.1 GCA_021200935.1 Oscillospiraceae bacterium | reverse complement strand
CTGGGCCAGCACATGGTCCAGGCCGCCGAAGCCGATGTCATAGGCCCAGCCGTCGCCGCCGAAGATCCAGACGGACTTCTTGGAGAGGTATTCCTTGTTCCTCAAAATCTCCTGGCAATGCTCGCCGCCGCAGCCGGAGCTTTCCACCGCCGCCACCAGCCTGCGGGTGGCCGCGTCGTTGGCGGGGCCGTCGTTATAGGTGTCCAGGTACTCCTGGGCCGCCTGGCGGATGGCTTCCACCTTGCCGTTGGCGGCCACTTCCTCCACGACGCCCTTCATGCGGTCACGGATGGCCTTCTGGCCCAGATACAGGCCGAAGCCATGCTCCGCGTTATCCTCGAACAGGGAGTTGACCCAGGCGGGGCCGCGCCCCTCCTTGGTGACGGTATAGGGGCTGGTGGCCGCCGGGCCGCCCCAGATGGACGAGCAGCCGGTGGCGTTGGAGATATACATTCTGTCGCCGCAGACCTGGGTGATCAGGCGGGCATAGCTGGTCTCCGCGCACCCGGCGCAGGAGCCGGAGAACTCCAGCAGAGGCTGATGGAACTGGCTGCCCTTCACAGTCATGTCGAACAGCTCCTCCTTCTGGGCGACGCTGTCCACCATGTAATCCCACACGGCCTCCTGGGGCTGCTCCTCCTCCCGGGGCACCATGGTGATGGCCTGGGTGGGGCAGACGCCGACGCAGACACCGCAGCCCATGCAGTCAAGGGGGCTGACGGCCATAGCGAACTGATAGACGCCCTTGCCCTTGCCCGCCTTCCAGGGGGCGATCTTGGCGGCGGCGGGGGCCTTGGCAGCCTCCTCCTCCGTCAGGGCGAAGGGACGGATGGTGGCATGGGGGCAGACATAGGCGCAGCGGTTGCACTGGATGCACTTCTCGCTGTCCCAGCGGGGTACGGTGACGGCCACGCCCCGCTTCTCATGGGCGGAGGCGCTGAGCTGGAAGGTGCCGTCCACGTGATCCATGAACACGGAGACGGGCAGGCTGTCGCCGTCCATCCGATCCACGGGGGTCAGGATCTCCTTGACCATCTTCATGACCTCTGGCCGGTCGGGATGAATCTCCGGGTCGGGGGTATCCGGGCAGTCGGCCCAGGAGGCGGGGACGTCGATCTTCACAAAGGCGTTGGCCCCCAGGTCAATGGCCTTGTGGTTCATGTCCACAATGTCCTGGCCCTTCTTCCGGTAGCTCTTGGTGGCGGCCTCCTTCATGTGGGCGATGGCCTCCTCCCCGGGCATGACCTTCGCCAGGGTGAAGAAGGCGGACTGGAGGATGGTGTTGGTGCGCTTGCCCATGCCGATCTCGATAGCCAGGTCAATGGCGTCGATGATATAGAGCTGGATGTTGTTCTGGGCGATATACCGCCGGGCGGCGCCGTCCAGGTGCTTGTCCAGCTCCTCCGGCTTCCACTGGCAGTTGATGAGGAACACGCCGCCGGGCTTCACGTCCTGCACCATTTTGAACCCCTTGTCCACATAGGAGGGGTTGTGGCAGGCCACAAAGTCCGCCTTGGAGATGTAGTAGGGACTCTTGATGGGCTTGTCACCAAAGCGCAGGTGGCTGATGGTGACGCCGCCGGTCTTTTTGGAGTCGTACTGGAAATAAGCCTGGACGAACTTGTCTGTATAGTCGCCGATGATTTTAATAGAGTTTTTGTTAGCGCCCACGGTGCCGTCGCCGCCGAGACCCCAGAACTTGCACTGGATGGTCCCCTCCGGGGCGGTGTCGGGGGCGGGAACCTCCGGCAGGGACAGCTCGGTCACGTCGTCCACAATGCCGATGGTGAACTGGCGCTTGGGCTGATCCTTTTTCAGCTCCTCGTATACCGCGAACACGCTGGAGGGCGGGGTGTCCTTGGAGCCAAGGCCGTAGCGGCCCCCTGTCACCTGGATGCCGGTGCGGCCAGCGTTGGCGAGAGCCATGACCACGTCCATGTAAAGCGGCTCACCCTGGGCGCCCGGCTCCTTGGTGCGGTCGAGAACGGCAAGCTTTTTGCAGGTGGCGGGGATGGCCTCCAGCAGCCGGTCGGCGGCGAAGGGCCGGTACAGGCGCACCTTTACGATGCCCACCTTCTCGCCCCGGGCGTTCAGGTAGTCGATGACCTCCTCCGCCACGTCGCAGATGGAGCCCATGGCCACAATGACCCTGTCCGCGTCCGGCGCGCCGTAGTAGTTAAACAGCTTGTAGTCGGTGCCGAGCTTCGCGTTAATTTTGCCCATGCACTCCTCCACAATGCCGGGTACGGCCTCATAGTAGCGGTTGGCCGCCTCCCGGTTCTGGAAGAAGATGTCCCCGTTTTCGTGGCTGCCACGCATGACGGGGCGCTCCGGGTTCAGGGCGCGGGCGCGGAAGGCCTCCACATCGGCCATATCCAGCATATCCCGCAGATCCTCATAGTCCCACACCTCGATCTTCTGCAGCTCGTGGGAGGTGCGGAAGCCGTCGAAGAAGTTAATGAACGGCACGCGCCCCTTCAGGGCCGCCAGGTGGGCCACAGGAGACAGATCCATGACCTCCTGGGGGTTTGTCTCCGCCAGCATGGCAAAGCCGGTCTGACGGCAGGCATAGATGTCCGAATGGTCGCCAAAGATGGACAGGGCGTGGCTGGCCACGGCGCGGGCGGACACATGGAACACCGTCGGCAGCAGCTCCGCCGCGATTTTGTACATATTGGGGATCATCAGCAAAAGGCCCTGGCTGGCCGTATAGGTGGTGGTCAGGGCGCCGGCGTTCAGGCTGCCGTGAACGGCGCCCGCCGCGCCGGACTCCGCCTGCATTTCCTGCACCTTCACAGTGGTTCCAAACAGGTTCTTCTGACCGGCGGCGGCCCACTGATCCACAAAGTCAGCCATGGGGCTGGACGGGGTGATGGGGTAAATCGCGGCTACCTCGGTGTACGCGTAGGACACATGGGCGGCGGCGTTATTTCCGTCCATTGTTTTCTTTGCTCGGGACATAGGCGCATCTCCTTTTCGTAAAATATTTTCAGTCAGACAATAAAATACACATACTCTCTTTGGCATTTTAACACAAACCAACGCCTTTGAAAAGAGTTTTATAATTATCATAGGTTCTAAACGCAAAATTTCTCTTGTGAAAGCGGCCTTCATGCGGTATAATAGCCAACGGCCCAAGGGCCGGTGATACGCGTTTTTCCCCTGCGTCCCCCCGCTTTGGGCGGGCGGCAGGGTTAAAATATCAGCCTTTCACATCATCTCACAAAGGGGGTCTTTCATCTTGATTCGGAAAGCCAGCGAGAAGGGCATCATCGACATCTCTACCGATGTATTCACCACCATCGTGGGCGACGCGGCCTCTAGCTGCTTCGGCGTCAAGGGCATGGCCGGGCGCGGCAGCGGCATTTGGCAGCTTCTCAGCCCAGAGTCTATGTCCAAGGGCGTGGAGGTGCGCTTTGAGGAGGACAACTCCATGATCGTGGACCTGCACATCGTCGTGGATCACGGGGTCAACCTTTACGCCCTGTCCACCAGCATTATCGCGGAGGTGGGCTATAAGGTGACAGCCACCACAGGCGTCCCCGTCAGCCAGGTAAACGTTTTTATCGACTCCATGAACCGGGACTGAGGCCCGCGCCCTCCGCACAGAAACTGAAACTTGCGAATCTAGCGATTTAGAGGTAGATAACTTTGAGAGAACACATAGACGGCGCCGCGCTGCGGAACATGGTTCTGTGCGCCTACGACGCCCTGGAAGCAAACGAACAGGCCATTAACGAGCTGAACGTGTTTCCCGTCCCGGACGGGGACACGGGGGCCAATATGCGCCTGACCCTCGGCTCCGCCGCCGCCGACCTGCGGCGGAAGGAGGCCGCCACCGTGACCGCCACCGCCGACCGGGTGGCCTCCGCCCTCCTGCGGGGGGCCAGGGGCAACTCCGGCGTTATCCTCTCCCTGCTGTTCCGGGGCCTTTCCAAGGGCCTCAAAAAGCTGGAGACCGCCACCGCCGCAGAGTACGCCAAGGCCATGACCACCGGCGTGGAATCCGCCTACAAGGCGGTCATGAAGCCGGCGGAGGGTACCATCCTTACCGTGAGCCGCGTGGCGGCGGAGGCCGCCAACGCCAAGGCCAAGGAGTCCGGCTACTTCGAGGAAATGCTCGCCGCCGCCGTGGAGGGGGCCAAGACCGCCCTGGACGACACCGTGAACCAGAACCCCGTGCTGAAAAAGGCGGGCGTCATCGACGCCGGGGGCTACGGCTACGTCCTCATGCTGGAGGCCATGCTGGGCTATCTGGAGGGCCGGGTCACGGTGAACCAGAACCCCGGCGGCGCCGTAAAGGCCAAGGCCGACTTCACCGCCTTCGCGGCGGAGGACATTAAGTATACCTACTGCACAGAGTTCATCGTCCGCAAAACCAATGAGGCCAAAAGCCCCGACCTGCTGCGGACCTACCTGGAGAACGTTGGGGGCAGCATTGTTATGGTGGACGACGGGGAGATCATTAAGGTTCACGTCCACACCAACGCCCCGGGCCGGGTGCTGACCCAGGCCCTGACCTACGGCCCTCTGCTGACCACGAAGGTAGAGAATATGCGGGAGCAGCACACCTCCCTAGAGGCCCAGGCCCAGGGGGAGGCCCCCGCTGCTCAGGAGACCCCGGCGGAGCCGGAGAGCCAGCCCATCCCCAAGCCCGTTCCGGCGGAAAAGGCCATCGGGACCGTGTGCGTCTGCGCGGGGGACGGCCTGGAGGAGCTGTTCCGCCAGCTTGGGGCGGACGGCATCGTCTCCGGCGGCCAGACCATGAACCCCTCCACGGAGGATATTCTCCGGGCCGTGAACCTGACCCCGGCAGAGACCGTGTTCGTCTTCCCCAACAACAAAAATATCATCATGGCGGCGGAGCAGTGCGTCCCCCTGACCCCGAAGCGGGTCATCGTCATCCCCACCCGCGCCGTCCCCCAGGGCATCAGCGCCATGATGCGCCTGAACCCAGACAGCACCCCGGAGGCGCTACAGGCGGAGTTTACGGACGCCATCAGCACCGTTCACACCATCCAGGTGACATACGCCGCCCGGGACTCAGAGTTCGACGGCCACGCCATCCGGGCCGGGGAGTTTCTCACCCTGATGGACGGGGCGCTGGTCGGCTCCTTCGCCAGCACGGACGAGCTGGTGTCCAGCCTTGGCCCGGCCATCTCCCCCCTGGAGCCGGAGTTTGTCACCGTCTATTACGGCCAGGACGTGGCCGAAAACGACGCAGAGAGCTTCTCCTCCGCCCTGGGCGACACCTTCCCGGACACAGAGACCTGCTTAATACGCGGCGGCCAGCCTGTCTACTACTACATGATAAGCGTAGAGTAATCATCTGCGACTGCGTCGCAGATGAGGGGATTGCGGCCTGTGCGCGCACTCGCTAGCGCTCGCACACTTACAGGCCGATAGGAATTTTTTCCGACGTACACGCCGCCGGAAAAAATGATTTGATTTTATTTCGCCGCTGCGGCGGCGAAACTCTGCGAGGCTTTTTCCAAAATCTTACAATATCGTTTTTTACTATAGGGCGGCCCCTAACGGAACCGCCCTTATTTTGGTTTTTTGCCTTTACTTGGCCTTTTTCTTTTTCAGCACCACAATCCCGGTCAGGCCGCAGGCGCTTAGGGCCAGGATGGCGAGCCACAGGGCCGTGGCGGCGGCGTCCCCGGTGTTGGGGGCGGCGGTGGTTGTGGTTGTGGCTGTGGCCGCAGCGGCGGGGGTGGCGGTGGCCTCGGCGGTCTCGGCGGCCTCGGCCTCCGTCCAGGCGATTGCCACCGGGGACAGGCCCCTCAGCGTCACCACCAGGCCCTCCGCCGTCTTGGTAACGGCGGGATATTCCACCTCACCGGCCACGGTACCCAGCGTCTCAGAGGTGACGGTGAACATATGCGCCACCACGAAATCGTAGCTGCTGTCCGTCCCCTCAGGATAGGGCAGGGTGACGGTAATGCCGGTGGCGGGGAAATTCTCCTCCGTGGCGTCTATCCATTCGCCGTCGTTGATCTGGTACTGGAGGGTGACATCGTGAACCGTCACGTTTTCCTCGTCATAGCTCACGCTTACGGAGACGCGGCTGGCTACCTCCGCCGCCAGCTCCTCCACCAGCACCACCTCAAGCTCCTCTACGGTGGCGTAAACCTCTGTCAGGGTCTCCGGCACCTCCGTCAGCTCCTGGGTGCTGGTGCGGGTCACAACCTTTACCTCCTCCTCGTCCGTCTCCCCAATGACCAGGGTCAGGACGGGGGTGGGATCTGTGGTATAGCTCTCGCCGCAGACGGTGCAGGTGTGCAGGGTGTACCCCTCCTCGGTGTAGGTGGGGGCCACCACCGTCTCCTCATAGCTGTGGCCGGTAGCCGGGATGACCTGGCCCTGGGCCGTTGTCTCCCCGCAGACGGTGCAGACCTGGTCGCCGGTGTACCCGTCCTGGGTGCAGGTAGCGGCCTGGGCGTTTTGGGTCTCCGTGACGTGGCCGGTGGCCGGGATGACCTGGCTGTCCGTCACCGCGTCACAGTCCTGGCAGTGGATGGACTGGCTGCCGTCCGTGGTGCAGGTGGCCGCCTGGTCGATGGTGTATTCCGTGGCCCAGTTGTGGCCCGTGGGGTCAAGGCCCTGGGTCTCGGTCAGGCCGCAGACGGCGCAGACCCGTCTCTCGCTGCCCTCGTCCTCACAGGTTGGGGAGGCAACGGTCTCCCAGTCCCCCCAGCTATGGCCGCTGGCGGGGATGGCCACAGTCTGCGTCTCGGTGTAGGTCGTCCCCTCAAAGGTGACGGCGGCGGTGTAAACCGTCTCCCCCGCCACGGTGCAGCTTGCCGCCGTGGTGGCGCTGTTCACTTCACATTCCGGCTCCACGGTAGCACCGCACGCTTCACAGGTGAAGGTGGCGGCGGCGGAATAGTCCTCCGCCCAGGCAAAGACCGGCTCCCCGTAGCTGTGGCCGGTGGCGGCAATCTCCGCCGTTCTGGTTCGTTCATCCGCCCAGTCGCAGTTATCGAAGGTGGCCGTGTAGGTCATTTCCCCCTTTTCCGTGCAGGTGGGGTCAGTGGTCTGTGTGCCGGACACCGTTTCCTGGGCTGTCTCGGTGTCATTGCAGACGGTACAGGTGCGGCTGGCGGTGCAGGTGTAACCGCCGTCGGCCTCGCCCCAGGTGTACTGCGCGTCGCCCCAGCTATGGCCGGTGGCGGCTACCGTGCCGCCGCACTGGGAGCAGATTGTCTCCTCCGTGCAGCTTGTGTTGTTCTCGTTATTCGTGTGGCCGCACTCTACCCAATTCGCGGTAATGGTGACATTGGCCTGGGGCATGGTGAAGCTGGTTTCCGCGCTGGCGGCGTCGTTAAAGACCACTTCATCGGAATCGGACGTCCAGCCATTGAAGAGATAGCCGGTGTTCGTCCCCGGGCTGATCTCAACGGTCTCGCCCCACTCGGAGAATCCCACAATGGTGGTGCCGCCGTCGTAGTTTACAATGGTCACGGTGCAAATATCCCTTGTTTCCGTATACTCACACACCGAACAACTGCGGGACTGGGTCATGGTAACATAATCATATGTCCAGTCGCCAAAGATATGTTGAGCCTGATCCGTCACGTCGCCGCAGACGCTGCACTGGTGCCAGTGGGATGTTTCATCACTTGTCCATGTGGTTTCGTAGCTGTGGCCCGTGGCGGCAATCACTACGTATTCAGTGTCGCAGGAATAGCTTTGCCCGTCAAGGGTAACGGTTGCCGAACGTTTATATAGGCCGGTTGTGGTACAGGTTTCCGCTTTTACTTGCGTAACAGAAATACCCTCACCGCTGGCAGCCACTCCCTGCGTTGTGCCGCAGGTGGCGCAGGTAAAGGTGGCTGTGGCGGTGTTGTCGTCATTCCATTCCCAATCCGGCTCGCCCCAGCTATGCGCCGTGGTGGGAATTTCCTCCTCCGCCGTACCCTTGTATTCCGCACCGTCAACGGTGACGATGGCCGTATAGGTGCGTATGCCGGTCGCGGTGCAGGTCGCGGCTGTGGTCGCTGCGCTGGTGATGGTTTCGTCTGCTGTGCTGGCCGTGGCTGTGGTGGTTTCCCCGCAGTTGTCACATTCAAACGAAGCCGTGGCGGTGGAGTAGCCCTCCGCCCATGTCCAGCCCGTGACGCTCCAAGTGTGGCCCGTGGCGGAGCCGGTATCGGCAGCCGTCTGCTTGTCTGTATAGGCCGTCCCGTCATAGGTAACGCTGGCCGTATAGACTGTATATCCATCCGCCGTGCAGGTAGCGTCGGTGGTGCCGCTCGTCACCTCACAGTCCACCGTCAGCACATCACCGCATCCGGAGCAGGTGAAGGCAGCGGTGGCGGAATAGTCCTCCACCCAGGTAAAGTCCGGCTCACCGTAGCTGTGGCCTGTGGCGGCAATCTCCTCCGTTTTGGTCTGTTCATCCGCCCAGTCGCAGTTCTCGAAGGCAGCGGTGTAGGTCATAACCCCTGTGGTGGTGCAGGTGGGATCAGTGGTCTGTGTGCCGATCACCGTTTCCTGGGCTGTCTCGGTAGTATCGCAGACTGTACAGGTGCGGCTGGCGGTGCAGGTGTAACCGCCGTCGGCCTCGTCCCAGGTGTACTGCGTGTCGCCGTAGCTGTGCCCCGTGGCGGGTTCCACCTGGTTGAGCGTCCCCTGGTAGGTTTCTCCCTGGATCTCTACGGTAGCGGTGTAGGTGCGTATGCCCGTGGTGGTGCAGCCTGGGTCTGTGGTGATTTCGCTGGTGATGGTGCTATCCTCAGCGCTGGCCGTCACGGTGGCGGTATCTCCGCACACGGAACAGGTAAACGTGGCCGTGGCGGTGGAGTTGTCCTCCGCCCATTCCCACTCCGGCTCGCCGTAGCTGTGACCTGCGGCTACTGTTACATATCGAAAATCAGAATAGACTTCATCCTCAAAAGTAACTTCTGCCGTATGTTTATATTGGCCATAGGTGGCACAGTTTTCCTCTCTTACTTGCGTAACAGAAATATCACTACCGCTGGCAGTCACTGATTCTTCCGCGCCGCAGGCAGCGCAGGTAAAGGTGGCCGTGGCTTCGGTTTTGTCCTCGTTCCACTTCCAGCTAACCCCCCAGCTATGGCCGGTGGCGGGTTCCACCTGGCTGAGCGTCCCCTGGTAGGTTTCTCCCTGGATCTCTACGGTGGCGGTGTAGGTGCGTATGCCCGTGGTGGAGCAGCCTGGATCTGTGGTGATTTCGCTGGTGATGGTGCTATCCTCAGCGCTGGCCGTCACGGTGGCGGTATCACCGCACTCCGAACAGGTAAACGTGGCCGTGGCGGTGGAGTTGTCCTCCGCCCATTTCCACTCCGGCTCACCGTAGCTGTGGCCCGTGGCGGCAATGGTGACGGTTTGCTCGTCGGTGTATTCCACACCGTCAAAGGTGGCTGTAGCGGTGTAAACGGTCTTCCCGTCCTCCTCGCAGGTGACGTCGGTGGTGACACTTTTCACCTCACAGTCCACTGTCACGGAGTAGTCACACCCGGAACAGGCGAAGGTGACGGTGGCGGCGGAATAGTTATCCGCCCAGGTAAAGACCGGGTCTTTGTAGGTATGGGCCTCTGCCACCCCCGTTGTATAGTCGCATACGCTGCACGCATACCAGTGGGCGTCATCGTCCCAGGTCAGTGCCATAGTATGGGCCGCGTAGCCGTCCTTTACGTTATTTAAGGTATAATTACAGCCGTCCGCTATACACTCATGCCAGTGATAGGTCTCGTCACTGCTCCAATCCGAAGACCAACTGTGTACATGGCTCGTACTGTTAGACAGATACAGGTAGGCCGTGTTGGTGTAAACGGTCTCCACGACTTCTCCGTCTGCAGTTTTTGCCGTTAATTTACATCTATAAGCAAACCCATGCGAAAAAGCCATCATGGTTCCTGCTGTATATGTAGCCTTAGTTGCGTCTGTAATATCAGCAAAATCAGATATTTGTGCATTAGAAGTATTGTACGTCTGCCACTGATAGTACAGCGTATACCCATCTGCGACTGTCGCCTCTACTTTAAATTCAATGCTATCACCCACCGCCAATGTCAGCGTCGTCGGCTGGGCCGTAATCGTAATCACCGATGTTGTCGCCGCCTGAACAGGTACTGTGGGTACCAGGGCCAGGGCCAGGCAGAGGCAGAGAAGGATGGATACAATACGTTTTTTCATGCGGATTCCCCCTTTGTCAGTTCCCGCAGGGACATAATTTCGTGCTGCTTCTCGTCTAAAAAACGGACAATGCCGTCAACGGTCTCCTGGGCGACGCGGCGAAAATCAACGCTCTTGGCAAAGGCCACCGCCTGTTGAATTTTCTCCTCCGGCACACGGTAGATGCACAGGGCGGTTTCCAGAAACGCCTCTACCTTCTCCTCCATGGTGAACCACATGGAGCAGGGAACCACCATGAACCCCCGCATAATGCCCCCGGAGGCGATTTCCAGCTTGTAGAAATCCTTGGTTTCCAGGTTGGGGAGATGCTCTTTGAACACCCCCTCCATCCGCCCGGCTATGCTCTCCTGGAGGAGGGCGGAGGTCTTGCGCTGGGAGTAGGCCATGCAGTACAGCTCCCGCAGGTTCTCGTTCAGCTCCGTAATGTGGAGCTGCAAAACCGTCTCCGCCGCGTAGTAGAGGATCTTGTCGTCCCTGGCCTCGGCGGGGGCGTTTTTCATCAGCAGATCCGTCACGTCGAACTGCCGCTGTATCACCAGCTCCACCAGGCCGCACAATATGTCCTCCTTGGAGCCGAATATATTTGTCACCGAGCCGCTGCTCAGGCCGCACTCGGCGGCGATCTCCCGGATGGTGGTGTTGGTGTACCCCCTGTCCAGAAAGTCCTTCGCCGCCACGAATAAGATGCGCTGGCGGAACCGCTCGTGGTTTCTGCCCAGCTTATAATTTGCCATATGGCCTCCCTCCCGCGCCCAGACAGGGCGTCTTGTGTGAAAGTCTTGTTATTTTTATATTTTATATATAGTGAAAGCGGTCGGGCGGGGAGAGGATTTGGTTTTCTCCGCCGCCCGGCTGTTCTTCCCGGAATATTACCGCCCCGCCCGCTTTTTGCGCCATACCGCGCCCAGGGCCAGCAGACCGGCGCAGGAGAGGAGGATCGCCAGCCACAGGGTCAGGCTGGTCTCATCCCCGGTGTCCGGGCTGGCGGAGGTGGATGCGGCCGTGGCCGCAGATGTGCCGGTGGGGGTGTCCGTCGTCACCGGCGTAGGCTCCTCTGTGGAGGTGGGCGCCTCTGTGGCCGTCCCCGTGGCCGTGCCGGTGCCAGTCCCCGTGGGGGTGTCTGTGGTCGTCCCGGTGGGCGTGAAGGTTCCGGTGGGGGTGTACGTCCACGAGGGGGTGTCAGTACACGTGAGGTAGTCAGTGCCCGTGGGGGTGAGCGT
>JAJQFY010000132.1 GCA_021200935.1 Oscillospiraceae bacterium | reverse complement strand
GACTTGGGGCGGAGGGGGAGACCACCGTTACCGACCGGGGTCATGTGGAGCGGGGCTATGAGGGGCTGGACACGGCCCTGAACGCCCTGGGGGCGCAGGTTACGAAATACGAATCCTAGAACTGAGGTACATACATTTGGCAAATCGAGACAGATATGGCGCACCCCAGAAAGGCAGGGGCCGGCGGCGGAGCCTGTTCGCGCCCCTTTCCGTGGTGCTGGTGGCCGTGGCCATCGTGTTTGGCATGGGCGTGTTTTTCCGGGTACAGACAATTGAGGTGGTGGGGGCGGTGTCCTACACCGATGAGGAGGTCATCGAGGCCTCCGGCATCAGCGAGGGCGACAACCTGTTTTTCATCAACCAGATGAACGCCTCCAGCCGCATTTTTTCCCGGTTGGCCCTGGTGGAATCGGCCAGCATCGAGCGGAGCCTTCCCAATAAAATCACCATTACCATCGAGGAAAGCTCCGCCCTGGCCTATGTGGACTGGGAGGGGCAGTATTGGATGATGACGGCCAACTGCAAGCTCCTTGGCTCCGTCACGGCGGAGGAGCTGTCCGGCCTGATTCATGTGCAGAACGTGACGCCGGAGTCCCCCTCCGCCGGGGAGATTATGACCGTTTCCTCTGACGAGACCCTGAAGCTGTCCTACCTGCAGGAGCTTATGGGGGCCATGGAGGATTTGGGCATGACCGGGGACGTGACCGCCATAGACATGGAAAACGCCGCCAGCCCCACCTTTGAATATTTAGGCCGCTTTACGGTGAAAATGGGGCCGAACAACAACACGGAATACAAGCTCCGCATGATCCTCAGCGCCATGGAGCAGATAGACAGCACCCTGACCGGCACCATAGACGTGTCTGAGGGTACCGCCGTACACGTTACCCCGGACTGACAGCGGGGAATTTGCCGTCATTTCGACGAGGAATGGGCAAAAATCATTTGACATAATTTCAAAATAACTATTGACCTGTTCGGCTTTTCGTAATAAAATATATCGTAAAGTTTGTAATTTGGACGGTCATGTCGTTTATAGAATACACGGGAGGCTAAAAAATGGCTACAGTACATTCGCTTGAAACTGGCCCTGAAAACGTTGTTACCCTGAAGGTCGTCGGTATCGGCGGCGCGGGGGGCAACGTGGTAAATAGAATGGTAAGCTCCGGCACCAACGGCGTTGAGTTTATCGCTGTCAATACGGACAAGCAGGCGCTTGCCATGTCTACGGCGGATCAGAAAATTCAAATCGGCGAAAAGCTGACCCACGGCCAGGGCGCCGGCAGCGACCCCACCGTTGGGGAGAAGGCGGCGGAGGAAAGCCGCAACGAGATCGCCAAGTGCCTGGAAGGAACCGATATGCTGTTCATCACCGCCGGTATGGGCGGCGGCACCGGCACCGGCGCAGGCCCTGTGGTGGCGGATATCGCCCGCGAGGCGGGGATTCTCACCGTCGGCGTGGTGACAAAGCCCTTCGGCTTTGAGGGGAAAAAGCGCATGACCCAGGCCATGGGCGGCATCGATGAGCTGCTTGGCCGGGTGGACAGCCTTCTGGTTATCCCCAACGACCGGCTGAAATACGCCACCGACCAGAAAGTCACCTTCGCGAACGCCTTCGAGATCGCGGACGAGGTGCTGCACGAGGCCGTCACCAGCATTTCCGGCCTTATCAAAAACACCGGCTTTATAAACCTTGACTTTGCCGATGTCTGCACCATCATGCGGGGTGCGGGCTTCGCCCATATGGGCGTGGGTCACGCCGTGGGCAAGGGCAAGGCGGAGGACGCCGCCCAGATGGCCATTTCCAGCCCCCTGATGGAGACCTCCATCAACGGTGCGCGGGGCGTTCTTATCAACATCACCGGCTCGGAGGACATGGGCCTGGAGGATGTGGAGACCGCGGCAAACCTGGTGCAGGCGGCGGCCCACCCGGAGGCCAACATTATCTTCGGCGCCTCCTTCGACAACTCCATGGAGGACGAGATTCGGGTCATCGTTATCGCCACCGGCTTCGACGAGGACAGCCAGACGGCCCGCGCCGTGGCTACCAACGGCGCCCCCGCGGCGGCGCCCGTGGAGGACAGAAAGGAGAACCTGTTCTCCCAGACCAACGAGATGGCCAGCGAGACCAAAAAGGCCCCGGAGCCTGACCCGGAGGAGGAAGAACCCTCCTACACCCTTTTTAAAATCTACAATACCAAAAAATTCCTGCCAATAAATAACAAAACGGTCAGACCCTGCGGTCTGGCCGTGATTTTTCGCGGGGCATAAAAAAACCGCGCCCCGGATGACAGGGCGCGGAACAGGTTCAGGCGTTAAGCCATATGTCACTTCTTAACAATGTTATCCCCAATTTTCTCGATAACAGACTCGAAGATGGCCAGCTCGTCGTCGGAAATGCCGACAAACAGGCTTTCAGTATAGCGGTTGATGCGGTCGTTGATTTTCTCCAGCACCGCGAAGGCTTTTTCGGTGGGAACCAGCCGCTTGTACCGGCCATCAAAGGCCACGGACTCGCGGACGATGTAGCCGCTCTGATCCAGGTGATTGACAAGGCTGGCTACTGATGAACCCCGAATGGAGAGGTGGGCCTCTAAATCCTTCGGGAATACGTCCCCCTCCTCGGACTTGTTTATGATAAACTCCAATGCCATGGCCTGGTTGCTGGTCAGAGGCATATCGTCGAAGAAGGACGCGAAGTGGAGGTTCATCAGGCGACGCAGTCGTTCCTGCTTGCTTGTGATCCGTTTGTAATCCATAATTTTTCTCCCTAGTTGTGCAAAGTTTTTTATCTCATACGGAATGTTATAACGCCAACAGGGTTTTTGTGTCAAGAACCGGGAGCGTGCTAAAAACCGAAAAAATGACCAAAATCAAAGGCTTTCGTTCAGTTTTCTTGCTGAAGCCTCCAGCTTGCGGACGGCGGCCCGCTCCCCCTCCAGGAACAGGGCGCTCTGATCCGCCATAGGCGCCAGGTGCGCCCTGCCGCTGGGGAAGGTGACGGTCAGCCCGTCGGAGAAGTCCGAGCCAAATTCCGCCATAGCCTCCCCAACGGCTCGCATGAGCCTGGCCCGGTTCCGGCAGGGTATAATCCGCCGGGGGGCCTCCTCTGCGCCGGGCAGATGGTACAGGCCGTTTAAGGTGTCCAGGTTGCACTGGTAATAGGCCCGGGGCGTGCCAATGTCGCACCAGTAGCCCTCCATGACCTGGCCCCGCATGGGAACCCCCAGCTCCAAAAGCCTGGGAAACAGCTCCTTGGCAAAATCATAGGGCTGCCCGGCGGGGATGTGGCGGAGAACATCCGGGGAGAGGACGTATATTCCCGTGCTGACCTGGTCTGTCACCACCCGCTCCCAGGCGGGCTTTTCCAGAAAGCCGGTGACATTTCCCGCCCGGTCTGTGATGACAAGGCCGTAGGGCAGCGGGTCGGACTGGGCGGCCAGGGCGATGGTCACGCCCCGCCGATGCTCCGCCGCCAGGGCGGCCAGGTCAAAATCGCAGGCGCTGTCCCCGCTGATGACCAGGACATTTTCCTCCCCAATAAAATCCCGGCAGTTCAAAACCGCGCCCGCCGTCCCCAGGGGCGCACCCTCCTCCCGGTACTCAATGGAGACGCCGAAGGCCGACCCGTCCCGGAAATGCTCCCGGATCATCTGGGGCTGGTAGTGCAGGGTCAGGCACAGCCGGTCAAAGCCGTTTTCCCGCAGAAGGGCCACCGTATGCTCCAGCAGGGGCGTTCCCAGCAGCGGCATCATGGGCTTCGGCAGACCGCCGGATATGGCCCGCAGGCGGGTGCCTTCCCCGCCGGAAAGTATGACAGCTTTCAATGGATTCACCTCAGGAATAGTGTTTGTCAGGGGGGAACAAAATATGTGATAATCTGCATGAAAATTGTTTGTAATACGCAGCAGTTTCTGTTATAATAGTCTAATCCATGTTTTTTGTCTTTTGGAGTGGCGGATCATGAACAAAGGCTCCCAGAAAATTGAAGAACCCGGCGGGCGGTTTTATATCCTGGTGCTGCTTATCTTCGCGGCTGTCACCTATGTGTTTTTTAACCAGCTCTATCTGGCCCTGGCGGAGGCCGCCGCTGCGGTGGTGCTTCTGTTTGTCAGCAGCGCCATCAGCCGCCGCCGTCACAGGCAGCTTGTGAAATACATCAACTCCGTCACCTACGAGACGGAGGCGGCCAAGGACAACACCATGATGAATTTCCCCCTGCCCATGGCCACGTTTATGATGGACTCTGGCCGAATGGTGTGGGGCAATCAGGCGTTTTTCTCCATCTGCGGGCGAAAGGAACCCAGCTTCGACGTGTCCATCCAGACCCTTGTGCCTGGCTTCCAGGATAAGTGGATTCTGGAGAGCAAGACCCGCTGCCCCGGCCTGGTGGAGCTGAATGGCCGCCGTTTCCAGGTTCACGGCAATCTCATCCGGGGTCAGGGCGACCAGCAGGTCAGCGGCGCTATGGGCATCACCTATTGGGTGGATGTCACAGATTATGACGATATCCGCCGGGAATATGCCGCCTCCCGCCCTGTGGTTATCCTGATTATGATGGATAACTTCGACGAGATGATGAAAAACACCGGGGAGCGAACCCGCACAGAGCTTCGCAACCAGGTGGAGGATCGCCTGACCCAGTGGCTGGAGGGAATGCGGGGCCTGTTCCGCCGGTATGACCGGGATCGATATATCTACATCTGCGAGCGGCGGTACTTCGACAAGCTGGCGCAGGAAAAGTTTACCATTATCGACAAGGTTCATTCCGTGGTGAACAGCTCCGGCATCCACGCCACGGTCAGCATCGGCGTTGGCATCGAGGGGGCCAGCTATGAGGAGAATTTCAACTTCGCCTCCATGAGTGTGGAGATGGCCCTGTCCCGGGGGGGCGACCAGGCGGTGGTCAAAAACCGCATGAATTTTGAGTTTTACGGTGGCCGGGCCTCCGAGGCGGAGACCCGCACCAAGGTGAAAAGCCGGGTGGTGGCAAACGCCCTGTGTTCCTTTATTAAGGACGCCTCCACCACCTATGTCATGGGCCACAGCTATCCCGATATGGACGCCCTGGGGGCGGCGGTTGGGGTGTGCTGCATCGCCCGGAATTACGGCAAGCGGGTGCGGATTATCATGGGCAACGGCCCCACGGCCTGCTCCGCCATGATAGACGTGCTGAAAAAGCAGAAGGAATACGAGGACATCTTCATCTCGCCCAAGGAGGCCATGCTCCAGGCCAACAGCCGGAGCCTTCTTGTGGTGGTGGACACGGGCCGCCCGGAGCAGGTGGAGGACGAGGCCATTTTGCGAACCATCAGCCGCCTGGTGGTCATCGACCATCACCGGCGGGCCGCCAGCTATATTGAAAACGCGGCCCTGACCTTCTATGAGCCTTACGCCTCCTCTGTGTGCGAGCTGATGGTGGAGCTTTTGCAGGAGCTGGTGGAGCCAAGCGCCATTTTGCGGTTTGAGGCGGAGGCGCTGCTGGCCGGTATTGCGACGGACACGAAAAACTTTACCATGCGAACCGGGGAGTGCACCTTTGACGCGGCGGCGTTCCTGCGCCGGGCGGGGGCCGACCCCATTTCCGTTAAGCGGCTTCTGCAAAACGACATGGACAGCATGGCCGACCGCTACCAGATTTTGGAGAGCGCCAGCATCTATAAGGGGAACATCTGCATTGCCGCCGCCGGTCATGTGGTAGACCGGGTGGTGGCGTCCCAGGCGGCGGATGAAATGCTGAACATATCCGGGGTGGAGGCGTCTGTGGTACTCTATCCCGCCCCTACCGGCGGGGTCATGCTGTCCGCCCGGAGCATCGGCGCTATGAACGTGCAGGTGCTTTTGGAAAAGCTGGGCGGCGGCGGCAACCAGTCCGCAGCCGGGGCGCAGATGACGGGCGTGACCGTTGAGGAAGCGGAGGCCCGGCTGAAAACAGCAATCGACGAATATTTGACATCATAAGGGGGATATAACCATGAAGGTCATTTTGCAAAAGGACATAAAGGGACAGGGCAAGAAGGGCGAGCTGAAGGAGGTTTCCGACGGCTATGGCCGGAACTATCTTCTGCCCCGGGGCCTGGCGGTGGAGGCTACCAAGGACAACCTGAACGCCATGCGCCTACAGGACAAGGCCCGTCAGGCCCAGATTGCCAGGGAAAAGGCCCAGGCCCAGGAATACGCGGAGCGGCTGGGCGGGGTCATCGTCCACGTCAAGGCCAAGGCCGGTACCGGCGGGCGGCTTTTCGGGGCCGTCACCTCCAAGGAGATTTCCGACGCGCTGGAGGCCCAGCACGGCATGAAGATCGAGAAGAACCAAATCGTCCAGGCGGAGCCGATCAAGCAGTTCGGCACCTTCCAGGTAAAATGCAAGCTGGGCTATGAGATTTCCGGCGTCATCAACGTGATGGTGACGGAGGAAAAGTAACAGGGCCATGGACGAGCTGCTTGGGCGGCGGGTTCCCTATTCGGCGGAGGCGGAGCAGTCGGTTTTGGGCGCTATGCTCATCGACCCGGCCTGCATCCCCGATGTGGTGAACAGCGTCAAGCCCTCCGAGTTTTACATCGACGTCAACCGGGAGATATTCGAGACGATTTTCTCCATGTTCAGCACAGGCGTGAAGGTTGACCCGGTGACGGTTCTGGATCAAATGCGTTCCAGAAGGGTGTGGCGGGAAACTTCCCAGCAGTACCTGGTGGAGCTGATGGACGTGACGCCCACGGCGGCCAATGTGCTGCAATACTGCGCCATCGTCCGGGAGCGGGCGCTGCTGCGTTCTCTTGGGGACGCGGCGGCGGAGATTACCGAGCTTGTCTACCAGGAGGGCGGGCAGGCGGAGCAGGTGCTGGAGCTGGCGGAGCGGAAAATCTACGCCATGCGGAAGGAGAGCGCCGCCGGGGGGCTGATTCCGCTGACCCAGGTGCTTCAGGACGTTTTAAGCCAAATCTCCCAGGCCGCCCAGAACGGCAGCAAGCTGCCGGGCCTGACCACGGGCCTCGCGGATATCGACGAGTGCCTCCAGGGCCTGGGCGCGGGGGATTTTGTGCTGATCGCCTCCCGGCCCGGCATGGGCAAAACCAGTATCGCCCTGAACATGGCCGTCAGCGCCGCCAAGGCCTCCGGCAAAACCGTGGCCGTCTTCTCGCTGGAAATGAGCCGTCAGCAGCTTGTCATGCGGCTTCTGGCCGGGGAAAGTCATATTGACAATTACCAGCTCTCCCAGGGCCGGTTAAATTCCGAGGAGTGGAGCCGTCTGGCGGAGGCCGCCGGGCAGCTCTCCCGCATTGATATTCGCATTGACGACAACCCTAGCATGACGGTGGCGGAAATGGCCGCCCAGTGCCGGAGGCTGGATAATCTGGGCCTGGTGGTGGTGGACTATTTGCAGCTTATGCAGAGCGCGGGCAGCGGCCATTCCTGGTCGAACGAGAGCCGCACCCAGGCCGTCAGCGACATCAGCCGCATGATGAAGGTGACGGCCAAGGAGCTGGGCGTACCCCTGATTTGCCTGAGCCAGCTAAGCCGCGCCAACGAGGCCCGGCAGAACAAGCGGCCCATGCTTTCCGACCTGCGGGAATCCGGCTCCATCGAGCAGGACGCGGACGCGGTCATCGGCCTGTACCGGGAGGGGTATTATGACCAGGAGTGCGAGGATCCCAACGCGGCGGAGGCCATTGTGCTGAAAAACCGCCATGGCCGGGTTGGTACGGTCTATCTGCGGTGGATTCCAGAGTTTACCAGCTATGTAAACGACGAGCGCCGTCGTGACGAGGATGAATACTGAACTTTTGCCCCGCAGCGGGCGAATTTTGTGCGCCGTGTCCGGCGGGGCGGATTCTATGTATCTGCTGTGCAGGCTGCGGGAGCTGGGTTATGACGTGTGCGCCGCCCACTATAACCACGGCCTCCGGGGGGCGGCCTCGGACGGGGATGAAGCCTTCGTCCGGGATTTTTGCGAAAAGGAGCATATCCCCTTTCTGGCAGGCCGGGGGGATGTGCGTGCCTGCGCCGGGGAGAGCCGCCGGGGCATTGAGGAGACAGCCCGCGCCCTGCGCTATGCCTTTCTGGAGCAGGCGGCAGACGAGCTGGGGGCGGCGGTGATCGCCACGGCCCACAACGCCGGGGACAACGGGGAGACCATGCTTTTGAATCTGGCCCGGGGAACCGGGCTGAAGGGGCTGTGCGGCATTCCCCCTGTGCGGGGGCGCATTGTCCGGCCCATGCTGGACGTGACCCATGAGCAGGCGCTGGCGTACCTCGCGGCCCAGAACATTTCCCATGTGGAGGACGAGACGAACCGGCAGGACGAATACGCCCGGAACCGGGTGCGCCACAGGGCGGTTCCGGCGCTGGAAAGCGTGAACCCTGCCTTTCTGCGCGCCGCCGGGCAGACGGCGGCCCTGCTGCGGCAGGATGAGGAGCTTCTGACCTCCCTGGCGGCGGATTTTCTCGCCCAGTACAGGCAGGGGAACAGCCTTTCCGCCCAGGCACTGTGCGGGCAGCCATTTCCCATCGCGTCAAGAGCCGTGCGGCTTATGGCGGAGCGGGAGCTGTCCTGCGTCCATGTGCAGGCCATTCTCAAGGCGGCCAGAGACGGGGGCATGGCGGACGTTCCCGGCCTGGCTGTGGGACGGGAAGGGGACAGGCTGGTTTTCGGCATCCAGCCCCCGGCGCCGATCCAGCCGAGGACGGTGCTGATTCCGGGCCGGACAGAGATTCCAGAGGCGACATTGGCCCTGATTTGCACAAAAATCACCG
The DNA here is from genome assembly GCA_021200935.1 of Oscillospiraceae bacterium. Lineage (GTDB taxonomy): Bacteria > Bacillota > Clostridia > Oscillospirales > Oscillospiraceae > CAJOIG01. Next base: position 2,837 of record JAJQFY010000132.1, on the reverse strand, counting down.
ACTGTCCCCCCTTTGTTCACAAGTCGTTCAACATTTTTTGCTTTAATTGTGAGAATATATGTGGTAATATGATGGTTACGAATCGCCAGCCGGGGGACGCAATGCGCCCCGTAGGGCGGGGCTGCACGAAGGAACTGAAGCAGCTTTTTCAGGAGGCGGGGGTTCCCTCCTGGCGGCGGCAGGGCGTGCCGGTTCTTCGGGATGAACAGGGCGTGGTTGCCGTATATGGCATTGGCCTCGCGGAGCGGGCAGCCGCCCGCCCGGGGGATAAGGATATTATACAAATAGAATTTTCCCGGCTGTAGGGCCGGGCGGGGAGGATAACAAAATGCGCGAGGATCTGGAAACGATTTTTGCCAGCGAGGAACAGCTTCAGGAGCGCATTCGGGCGCTGGGAGCGCAGATAACCAGGGATTACCAGGGCAAAACGCCCCTGTTTGTGGGGGTGCTGAAGGGGTGCTTCATCTTCATGGCAGACCTTGTCCGGGCCTGCAACGTGAAATGCACGGTGGATTTCATGGTGGTGTCCAGCTATGGGGACGGAACCACCTCTACCGGGGCGGTGAAGATTGTGAAGGACCTTTCAGAGAACGTCGAGGGCCGGGATATTATCATTGTGGAGGATATTCTGGACAGCGGCAACACCCTGAGCTATCTGAAACGGTACATGGAGGCGCGGAAGCCCGCGTCTATCCGCATTGTAACACTGACGGACAAACCGGATCGCCGGACGGCGGACGTGACGGCGGATTATGTGGGATTTGAGATCCCGGACGCCTTTGTGGTGGGGTACGGGCTGGATTACCAGCAGCAATACCGCAATCTGCCCTATATTGGCGTACTCAAGCCGGAAATATATTCTTGAAGCAAGTCGAGGTAAGTCTATGGAGAACAATAACAACAACCGAAACCGGGGAAACAACCGGCGCATCAGGGACATCGGCTTTTACGCCCTGATTTTGGTGGTGCTTCTGGCCACGGTGTATTCCCTGACCGGCACCTCCACCACCGTCACCGTGACCTATTCCGAGGTCATAGACCTGTTTGACAACCAGCAGGTGGAGTCCTTCGTGGTCTCCGGCGACGAGCTGTATCTCTATCTCCGCGAGCCATACGAGGGCGTCACGGAGATTGTGAAAACGCTGCGGGACGTAGACCAGTTTAACGAGGATCTGGGGGATACCATCAAGGCGCAGAAGGCCGCGGGCATCCTGACGGAATACGACTATGACGAGGGCTGGACGGCGCCCTGGTGGCTGTCCTTTATCCCCTATCTTATCGTCATCGTGGTGTTCGGCGTCTTGTGGTATGCCATGATGGACCGTGCAGGCGGCGGAACCGGCGGGGTAGCCAGATTTTCCAAGGCGCGTACCCGCGTGGCCTCGGAGGATCAGAAGAAAAAGACCTTTGCCGACGTTGCCGGGTGCGACGAGGAGAAGGAGGAGCTTCAGGAGATTGTGGAGTTTCTCAAAAATCCCGCCGCCTACACCGCCATGGGGGCGCGCATTCCCAAGGGCGTGCTGCTGGTCGGCCCTCCGGGAACCGGCAAGACCCTGATGGCGAAGGCCGTCGCGGGGGAGGCCGGGGTGCAGTTTCTGTCCATTTCCGGCTCCGACTTTGTGGAGCTGTATGTGGGCGTGGGCGCCAGCCGTGTGAGAGATCTGTTCGGCCAGGCGAAAAAGGTAGCCCCGGCCATCATCTTCATAGACGAGATCGACGCCGTGGGCCGTCAGCGCGGCTCCGGCCTGGGCGGCGGTCACGACGAGCGGGAGCAGACCCTGAACCAGCTTCTGGTGGAAATGGACGGCTTCACCAACAACGAGGGCGTCATCGTCATGGCGGCCACCAACCGCTCGGATATTCTGGACAACGCCCTCCTGCGTCCCGGGCGCTTTGACCGGCAGGTGTATATCGGCCTGCCCGACGTGAAGGGCCGGGAAGAGATTTTGAAGGTTCACGCCAAGGACAAGCCCCTGGGGGACGACGTTGACCTCAACTCCATTGCCCGGGGTACCCCCGGCTTCTCCGGCGCGGATTTGGAGAACCTCTTAAACGAGGCCGCGCTGCTGGCCGTGCGCCGCCACCGCCGCTTCGTGGTGAACGCGGACATTGACGATGCCATTCTGAAGGTGGCCATGGGCCCGGAGAAGAAGAGCCGGGTCATTTCCGAGAAGGAGCGGCGGCTGACCGCCTATCACGAGTCCGGCCACGCTATTGCCGCGAAATACCTGGAACACGTTGACCCGGTTCACTATATCACCATCATCCCCCGTGGACAGGCGGGGGGCTTCACCCTGATGCGGCCCACGGAGGACAAGACCTTCCAGGCCCGCAGCGATATGTTTGAGGACATCGTCATGTCCCTGGGCGGACGGATGGCGGAAAAGCTGTTTTTGGACGACATCTCCACCGGCGCCTCCGGGGATATCCAGCAGGCGTCCAAGCTGGCCCGTTCCATGGTGATGCAGTACGGCATGAGCGAACGGCTTGGCCCCATCAGCTATGACGACTCCGGCCACAGCCTGTTCATTGGCCGGGACTTCGGCACCACCAAGTCTTATTCCGAGGAGACCGCCGCCATTATCGACGAGGAGGTCAAGCGGATATTCGACGAGGCCTCCGCCAAGTGCGAGGAGATCCTCAGCGCCCACCGGGAGCAGCTTATTGCCGTGGCGGAATATCTTCTGGTGCATGAGTCCATGGACGGCGCGGACTTTGACTACTTCTGCGACCATGGGGAGATGCCCCCGAAGCAGGAGACTGCCCCGGCCTCCCAGGAGCCGGAGCCGGAACCCCAGGCCATGCCGGAATCCGCCGGGCAGGAAGCGCCCCAGGAG
>JAJQFY010000212.1 GCA_021200935.1 Oscillospiraceae bacterium | reverse complement strand
CATGAAGCAGCACGTCCCCGGCCTGGTCATCGGGGTCATCGGCGGCGTCCCCTACCCCGAAACCTGCGAGAAGGCCCTGGCCGAGGGGAAGGCGGACATCATCTGCGCCGCCCGCGCCTTCGTCTCCAACCCCAACTACGGCGACCTGCTTCAGGCGGGCCGGGCGGACGACATCGTCCCCTGCCTGCGGTGCAACAAGTGCCATGGCCGGGGGGAGCATGACCCCTTCGTGTCCGTCTGCTCCGTGAACCCCATGGTGGGCCTGGAGCATCGGCTGGGCCAGCTTGTCCAAAAGCCGGAGCGCTCCAAGAAGGTTGCCATCATCGGCGGCGGCCCGGCGGGTATGCGCTGCGCCCTGTATCTCAAGGAGCGGGGCCACACCCCGGTGCTGTATGAGGCGCAGCCGGTGCTGGGCGGCCAGATCGTCCACGCGGACTACGCCGACTTCAAGTGGGCGCTGCGGGACTATAAAAACTGGCTCATCTACCAGCTCGACAAGCAGGGCATTGCTTACCATGTGAACACCAAGGCCACCCCGGAGATGATCGCCGCGGGGAACTTTGACGCCGTGGTGGTGGCAAACGGGGCGGAAATGCTGACCCTCCCCATCCCCGGCGCGGACAAGGACAAGCTGGTCTACGCCCTGGAGGCCTTCGCCCATCCTGAGAAGCTGGGGGAGCGGGTTGTCGTCATCGGCGGCGGCGAGGTCGGCGTAGAGACCGCCCTCTACATCGCGAAGAAGGGCCACCACACCACCGTGGTGGAAATGCGGGATCAGCTCTCCGCCGACTCCACCGCCATCCACTACTACTCCATGTTCAAGGAGGCCTGGGAGGCGGAGCCAAACTTCCACGGCATCACCGGGGTAAAGGTGGCGGCCATCGGCCCGGACTCCGTGTCCTACACGGACAAGGAGGGCGCGGAGCATTCCATCCCGGCGGATTCCGTGGTCATGTGCGCGGGCCGCGTGCCGAGACAGCAGGAGGCCCTGGCCTTCTATGGAACGGCTCCTGAGTTTTATATGATTGGTGACTGCAAAAAACCGGCGTCTGTACAGCAATTAAATCGTCACGCCTGGAGCGTGGCGAACAGGATTTAACCAACCTACGGGGCGGGTCTTTTGCCCTAGGAGCTTCGTTGCGGCTCCTCAACGTACCCCATGTACGCCCTCGTCGCCGCGCCTCGTCCTAGGGCAAAATCCCTCGCCCTGCATAATCGGACAATCTTAATTTGGGGTCGGCGGGTAGAATCCTTCGCTTTGCATAATCGTACTCCCTAGTGGGGCAGTCCGGCGCGTCTTATTGTGCATTGTGCTTGTCGCGGGGTTTTGGATTTATACAAAACATACAAATAGGCGGGTTGTTTGGCCCGCCTATTTTTGATTGCGTTTATCATTAAAAGAACTTATAATAGCGGCACGGAATATTTGATTGTCTTCATAGGCTGTCTGTTTGGCAGCTCTTTAAATATGGTAGTGGGCTTCGGCTTTGGGATCTTCTGCATGATGTTCTTCCCCTATGTAGTCGGCTCCACCCTGGGGGCGGCGGCGGTCATCAACATGGTGACGGTGGTGCAGGCCACCATAGCGGCCATCCACTACCGAAAGCACATCCACTGGCGGCTGCTGCTCACCCCCCTGGCCGCTTATTTTGTGGTGTCCTGGGTGGTGGTGCATTTTGCCGCCGGGCTGGACAACCAGGTGCTGAAGCGGATGCTGGGGGTGCTGCTGCTGGCCCTGAGCGTTTACTTTATTTTTATCGCCAAGCGGGTGCGGATGCGGGCCAGCCTGGGAAACGGGCTGCTGGCCGGGAGCCTGGGGGGGGCGTGATGAGCGCCCTGTTCGCCATCGGGGGGCCGCCGGTCAGCCTGTATTTCTCCGCCGCCACGGAGGAGAAGGAGGATTATCTCGCCACCATTCAGGGGTATTTTATGATCTCCAACGCCTATGTGGTGGTGCTGCGCTTCACCAGCGGCGTCGTCACCGGCCACGTCCTCCTATGCGCCGCCGTGGGCCTCGCCGGGATGCTCCTGGGAACCAAGCTGGGAAACACCGTCTTTAAAAAAATCAACGCCGACACCATGCGAAAAGCCATCTACGCCATGATGGCCGTCAGCGGCGTGGTAATGCTGGCGGGGTAAGGGGAACGTTGCGGCAGGAATAAATATAGAAACGCTCATACACGGGATATGAGCGTTTTTTATGCTTTCCGATGTCCTATTTTGTTGTTGGTCGCTTAAATATGCTGAACCGCTTGCCGGTATTACAGGATAAATGGTTTCCTGAATTTTTCTTCGTCGTGGTTATCTTTTGCTGAGTTGCTCAAAAAGGTCAGATCCTAACATTTTTAAGGAAGTTCTTGCAACTTCAAGCATAATCATAATCATATCTTCATCGTTCCAATGTCCCCCTTCTCCTTTGGTATAAATTGAAACGGCCTGCAACATGATAGTTGCGTCATTGCATTTCACGAATCTGTTTTCGCAAAGATTGGTGTTTATGGGCATACCATAATTTGCAGCGGTAAGTCTATCAAGTCTGTTCAACGTACCATCGTTATAAACCAGTGTAACCTTTCTGCCATCCGGCCTCTCAACGGTTACATTCTGTGTTAAAAAAATTGGAACCCTCCAGAAAAAGAACATAAGGAAAATATCGTTCTGACAGCATAAAATTAGCAATTTCATTTACATTTTTATAGGCTCTTTCGATTGCATTTCCTGCCGCCATAAGGTCTTGATTATTTTTCTTTCCAACAAGTTTACCCGCTCTAATATTTTCAATATCTTTCCCCTGATGTTTTGCTTCTGACACTAACACAACGCGCCAATTGCCGTTGTCGTCCTGTACTTCGATAAGTCCGCCATCCGGTCTTATGCTTGCGCTTTCGACAAAAAGTGTTTGCCCAAGGTAGTCATCAACCTTTTTCAAAGCCTCGTTTATTTCTCTTTTGTACAGATCCTTCCTATACCTAAAAGTAAGCATTGGAAATTCACACTCAAGCTGTCTTTTGACAAAAAGAGATGTATCTCCAACTTCCTTATCATGTACTTGTGCATCTTTATGAAAAATTGTTATAGGGCCTTGTCCTTCTTTTTGTTGTACGGTCAACCTATTCGACTGTCCCTTTTTCATTGATATGTACCTCTCTATTCAGCATTAAAAAAATCATCAATGTTTTTAATTTCTTCGTATTCAGTATTTTGTCCTAAATTTTTCATCAGTTCAAGGTGCTTATTAAAATAATCTTTCGAAGCTGGGTCATTATCACACATCAAGCAATTTCGCCCCTCAGTAATGCACACTCTGCCAACAGTCCCACTTCCGGCAAAAAAGTCAAGAACTATAGAACCAGGGTATGAAAGCGATTTAATGAAGCGTTCAATAATTTCAACAGGCTTTTGTGTCGGGTGTCCTACACGTTCCTTGCTGTTTCCGTTTAATCTGCCTATTTGCCAGACGTTGGTCGGATTTTTCCCTTTTATCGTATTTTCAGGGTTAAGACGTTTGTCCTTTAACGCAAGTTTTAAATCTTCTTCTGCGTATGGTTCCCTAACTGAGTCTAAATCAAAATAATAATCATTGGTCTTCGCCAACCAAATAACCTCTTCATGCCTGTTTGCAAAATACCGATGTGCAGACATACCGTTTTTATAATACCAAATAATAGTATTTATCAGTTTAAACTTCGTTTCATGTCTAACATATTGAATAATGTCAATTAAATCCCCTGACTTAACGTCTCGAAATTGAAGCCCACCAAAAATAACCATGTTCCCGTTTTTTGACAAAACTCTATACGCTTCATTGATCCATTTTGAAGCCCATTCAATATAATTATCGTATATATCCCATCCCGTGAGTTCAAGATTATAAGGCGGATCTATACATATCAACTGTACGGATTCGTCTGGCAGTTTCTTCAGGAAGTCACAGCAATCCATAATACTATGAAGTATCTTTATTTTATCAGGTCTTTCAAAATCCGCCGCGCTTTTTTGATTCCAATTGTTATCCTTACGCATTTTGTTCAATGACATCAGAGCGTGATTGCTGTGCGACTTATTATGTATAGCCATATAATTATTTTTACCTCTTTTATTCCTCTTTATGTCGTCGGTGATTCCCGTAATGCCATCAATTCCCATAATTCAGGGCAGCGCATATATGTTCTGTACCGCAACAGCAAGGTTACTGTGCAGGCCATTTTCACAAGCAAAAAACATGGTGCTGTACTGTAATCTACAATATCGCACGCTGCGCCACACCTTTTGCGTAAACAATTTCTTATCAGGCGCTAGCAAAACGCAGCCCCTACACCATCCCATACACCACCCCCGCGGCGGCGCCTATTAGGATTAGGAACGCGGGGTGGAGCTTTTGGAAGCGGATATAGATGAGGGCCAGGGCGGCGGCTAAGATCACGGCGGGCCACTGGATGACCGCGCCCACGCTGGCGAGGCCCGCCCAGGCGGCGGTATTTAACAGCGCCCCGGCGGCTACGGTGAGACCGGCGGAGGCGATCAGGGCCGTGGAGGCGGGGCGGATGCCGTAAAACACCCCCTGGACATATCGGTTATCCCGGAACGCCTTTAAAAAGGCAGCGATCAGCAGGATAATGATAATGCTGGGCGTCACCTCCCCCGCCAGGGCGCAGGCGCTGCCGCCGACCCCGGCAACGGTATAGCCGGTGTACACCGCCATATTGATGCCGATGGGGCCGGGGGTGGATTCCGACACCGCCAGCATATCCGCCACCTGCTGGGCGGTAAACCAGCCGGTGCGGGGCCCCATCTCGTTCAGAAACGGCAGGGTGGCCAGGCCCCCGCCCACGGAGAACAGGCCCACCTTGAAAAACTCCCAGAACAGACGCAGGTAAATCATGCCTTCTCCCCCCCCTTAGCACTCTGGAGCAGCATCCCGGCTGCCCCGGCGGCTACCACGATCAGCACCGGGGACAGGCCGGTGGCCACCGCCAAAGCCAGCACGATGAGGAAGATGATCAGGGTGGCCTTGTCCTTCACCGAGGTCTTGAACAGCTTCACCACCGCCCCGGCGATCAGCACCGTCACCGCCACCCGGATCCCGGCGAAGGCGTTTTGCACCACGGGATATTCCGCGAAGTTCTGGAGCAGGGCGGCGATCAGGAGAATGATGATAAAGCTGGGCAGGGTCAGGCTGCAGGTAGCCACAATGCCCCCCGGCAGGCCCTTTTGCTTGTAGCCGATGAAGGTGGCGGTGTTCACCGCGATAATGCCGGGGGTACACTGGCCGATGGCGTAGTAGTCCCCCAGCTCCTCCTCGGTACACCAGCCGTGATTTTCCACCACCTCCCGGCGGAGGATGGGCAGCATGGCGTACCCCCCGCCGAAGGTGATCAGGCCGATTTTAAAAAAGGTTTTGAACAGCGACCAATAGGTTTTCATGTCAGCCTCTCCCCTTTGGAATTTTCCGAACTCAGAACGTGACGGTTTTCGGCTCCTGGCCGTGGCGGGCGAAGGTGGCCGTGACGTCCTTCAGATAAAACACCTGGTTGTTCCCGTCCCCGGCGGCATACTTCCCCTGAAGGGAGGGATAGGCGGCCAGCAGGCTCTCCTGGGCCTCCAGGCTGGGATCCTCCACGGCGGTTCCCGCCACACGCACCCACTGGCCCTTGCTGAAACCGCAGATCTCCACCTTGGGGTTCGCGGCAAGCTGATGGGACACGGGCTTCACCTTCCCGGTCTGGAAGTACAGCCGTCCGTTATAGATGTTCACCGTGCTGAAGGGCCGGACCCTAGGCTGATCCCCCTCGCAGGTGGCAATGTAGTAGATCCCGCACTGCTTTAAAAATTCGCATACTTCTTCCATGGTTCTATGACCTCCAATATAACAAAAAATAATTCTGTAGAACGCCTTCTCTCTTGCAATCCGAACGTCCACAGGCTACAATGATACCATGAAACGTGAAAAAAGAAAAGTCGCTGTCATCGGCGCGCTGAATATTGACATCGGGGGCCGGAGCGCCGCCCCCTTCACGGCGGGGGATTCCATCCCCGGCCAGGTGGCCCTGTCCCTGGGGGGCGTGGGCTGGAACATTGCCCGGGACTGCGCCCTGCTGGGGGCGGAGGCCGCCTTTTTCGCCCCCCTGGGCCGGGACGAGCATGAGGCCGCCATCCGGGCCGAGGCCGCCCGCCTGGCCGTGAGCCTGGAGGGCTGCCGCTGGGTGGAGGCGCCCAACAACCGCTATCTCTACATCTGCGATCACCTGGGGGACATGGTGGCCGCCGTGAACGATATGCGCCTGTGCGCCGCCCTAGACGCCGCCTATGTGGCCCGCGTTGCCCCCGCCGTGAACCGCTGCGCCGCCGCCGCTGTGGACGCAAATCTTTCAGAGGAGGCTCTGAAGGCCCTGGGGGAGCAAATCACCGTCCCCCTGGCGGCGGACTGCGTCTCCGCCGTGAAATGCGGCAGGCTCCGCCCCCTTCTCCCCCGGCTCCACACCCTGAAGGCCAACCGGCTGGAGGCGGAGGCCCTGACCGGCCTGTCTGACCCGGCCCAGGCCCTCCGCGCCCTCTTAAACGCCGGGGTGCGGCGGGTGGTGGGGTCCCTGGGGGCCGAGGGCTTTCTCTGCGGGGAGGGGAACGTGACGCTTCACCAGCCCCCCCTCCCCACATCCATGACAGACGCCACCGGGGCGGGGGACTGCCTCACCGCCGCCCTGACCGTGGGCCTGGCCATGGATCTCCCCCTGGCGGAATGCGCCGCCCTGGGCGCCAGAGCCGCCGCCGTCACCATAGCCCACCCCGGCGCCGTAACAGAGGCCCTCCGCCAGGTTTGGGAGGAGGAGTGACGATTTCGCAAAAGGTCTCCAATGGGATGGATTTTCTGGTGGTATTATAGCACATTTTTCCCATTTTGTCAAGAACATCTGTTGCGTTTCGCCGTAATCTGTCAGGAACGGATCCCTTTCCCGTCCTCTCCGGCGCAGACCTCCGATTTTCCGCCAGAGCAGGCCGAACACAGGCAAATGTTGAAAACCTCACCATCACTGTTGAAAACCTGTGGAGAAATGTTGAAAACTTTTCCAAAATTGTTGATAACCATGTGGAAAAGCTGTGGAAAACCTCTGTTTCCGCCCCGGCGGCCCGGTGCTTCCCTTACCTGGACTAGACTTATCTTACCTTACCTCGGTCAACCATTTTAAGGTTTTTAACAATCTCACAAAAATCCAGTCCTCCCCGGCCCTTATTCCAGCCCCTTGCACACGTCGCACCAGCCGGTGGGGTTGGACAGGGCCTCCAGCTCCTGGCAGGACAGGGCCACGCCGCTGTGGGGGCTTCCGGCGGAAGGGTAGACGGTTTCGTGATCCCGGAGGCTCACATCCAGCCAAACCTGCACCCCCTCCGGGGCCAGGAAGGGGCAGACCCCTCCGGCGGCGTTTCCTGTGATCCGCTCCGTGTCCTCCCGGGAGAGCATACGGGCCTTGCAGCCGAACTGGGTTTTGAACTTACGGTTGTCGATCCGCCTGGTTCCGGCGGCCACCACCAGCAGCGCCCCCTCCCCGTAATAAAAGGACAATGTCTTGGCGATCTGATCCGGGTCAACCCCCAGGCACTGGGCGGCCAGCTCCACGGTAGCGGTGGACGCCTCAAACTCATGGAGCCGGTCGGAAAGCCCCTTCTCCGCCAGCAGTGCCTTTACTTTATCAATGGTCATGCTTTTCTGTCTCCTTTGCCGTAATAAAGCTATCATACCACGAATCAGACCAAAAGAAAACAGCCGTCCTGCCTTCTGGGGGAAAGGAGCCGCCGTGAGAGTTCTTTTTGTCATCAACAATTGGTCTCATCATGCAAAAATCAGGGAAATTTCACATGAAATTGCCCTGATTTTTCTATTGCGCCTTATGCCTGCGGTATTGCGCCGGTGTGCAGCCCATAATGGATTTGAACTTGGCAATGTAGTTGCTGGTTTGATTATAGCCGCAGTATCCGGCTATTTCTGATATAGAAAGCTCGCGGGAGAGCATTTCTACACTTTTGTGAATCCTGTATTCTGTCAGGAATTGATAGGGCGTCGTCTGCAAATGCGCCCGAAAAATGCGGCAGCATTCGCCGACGCTGATATGCGCGGCATCCGCAATATCGGCCAGCGCCACATCCTCTGAAAAATGTTCATAAATGAATGACAGCATAAGCTGTAATCTTTGCCTGTGGACTAAATCGACCGAAGAGGTATTGCCTCCTTCCTCCGGCCAGTGAGATAGCAGCGCGTACCACAGCGCTGCTATTTTGGCTGCCATAAAATATTCGTGCTGAAGGCTTAATGGATTGTCCCACGCGGCATTGATTTCATATAAAATATCCAAAGCCGGTTTCTGCGCCGCCTCCCCGGAACGAAGGAGGATGACCGGCAGACAGCCGCCGGTCACATACGGCAGGACATACTCCTTTTCCATACGGCTTCCGGGAAAGAAGGACAGCAGCTTATACGGAAAATTCAGGCTGCTGTACTGGCCGCCCTCCGAAAGGCTTGTTACCGCGTGAATCACGCCACTGTTAATAAAGGCCGCGTCGCCTTCCCTTAGCTCATATTGCCTGGCGTCCGCCTGAAGTGTGACAGCCCCATGGACAACAAGGGTAAACTGCAATTCGTCGCGCCAATGAAAATCCTGGATGCCGCGCCCGAAGGGGATAACGCCCTGGGCGCTGACACGGTAAATTTCAACAGGGAAAAGGGGATCCCTGTAGCTGTTGATTTCATGGTATTGCTTCTTTTCCATGGCCGCACCCTGCTTATTAAGATTTTGATATTTTCCAGCAAGCCTATTGTATCATAAGCGCTGGAAAAAAGCTATAATGACTTCAAATGATAAGAGGGAGCGTGATTTCCATGGAATACGATTTTGATAAAACACCAATTCCAAGGCTGGTGCTAAAACTGGGAATCCCCGCCATGCTTGCCCAGTTTTTTAATATTTTATACAGCATAGCGGACAGGGCTTTTGTAGGGAACATTGCGGCAGACGGAGAGATTGCTCTTGCCAGCATTGGAATTTGCGCCCCTGTATTAACCGCGATTACCGCCTTTTCGTCTCTTGTGGGGATCGGCGGCGCTTCCGTTATGAGCATTTCCATGGGAAAAAAGGATTACCGCAGCGCCAGGCTGGCAATGAATAACGCCGCTATCCTTTTGTTTGGCCTGTCCGTTATTCTCACCATACTATTGCTGATTTTTACAAAACCCCTGCTGTACGCCTTAGGGTGCAGTGATACCATGTATCCTTACGCACGGGGCTATTTTCAGATTTACATAACAGGCACGGCAGCCGTGCTGTGCGGGACGGGCATGAACCAGTTTGTTCTTGCCTTTGGAAACGCAAAACGAGGTATGCTCGCCGTGATGATTGGCGCCGTCGTAAATACGATTCTCGACCCCGTTTTTATTTATGGCTTTCATATGGGGATCCAGGGAGCGGCGATCGCGACCGTCATTGCACAATTTTGTGTATTGCTGTATGTGCTGTCATTTCTGCTTTCCGATAAGGCTGTTTTTAAGCTGCGCTGTACAGGTCTTGATTATCGTATTGCGGGACGGATATTGCGAATCGGCAGCCTGCCCTTTTTTATTGTGCTGTTTGATAATTTGCTCGTTATATTCCTGAACTTCACGCTGCGGAAATATAGCGGCGATGTCATGGGGGATCAATACATTTCCTGTGCCGCCATCGTTCAAAGCTTTATGGTGCTGGTGTTTTATCCCGCCCAGGGCATTACCGCAGGGTGCGGCACGTTATACAGCTATCATTACGGCGCGGGGCATTATGATAAGGTCATGCAGATTTTCAAATACGTTTTCTGTCTTTGCGCCGGATATATGCTTCTTCTTTGTGCTGCGGCGCAGCTAATGCCGGAAGTGTTTGCCCGCATTTTTACAAAGGAGGACAGTATCATCCTTTTGTCTGCCTCCTGCATACAAAAATATACATTGGGACTGTTGGGCGTCGCGGTGCAGTATGCCATTGTGGATGGCCTGACTGCCATGGGACAGATCCGCCTCGCGCTGCCAATATCGTTTTTCCGAAAAATTCTGTATGTTGTATGCGTCTTTCTGATTCCGATGCTTTGCCCTTTCGAGAACGTATTTTATGCGGAAACCATATCCGACATAGCGGGGGCAAGCCTTACCGTAATTGTCTTTATAACCGTTATCGTGCCAAGGCTGCGGCACAGCATGAAAATCAAAGTCAGAAGGGACGGTCTGGGGCCGGATGAGCAGACCCTCCACGCCGTATGAACACCCGCCTGCCCCGGCATAAAGGCCGGAGCATAACACCTCGCGCCCCCTCCCCCCGCGCCCCAACCCGGCGCGGGGATTTTTTGTCTTTGACAGCGCCCGGGAATGTGCTATAATCAGGTTGAAACTGCATTGCAAACGCTGTATAATACAAGTGCAGTGAAACGCGAAAGGAGCTGATTTTCCATGGCCAATTCCACAAACTTCAGCGTCCGCATGGACAGCGACATCAAGAAGCAGTGTGAAGCCCTGTATGGGGAGTTGGGCATGAACCTGACCACCGCCATCAATGTCTTTCTGCGCCAGTCCCTCCGCGTCGGCGGGTTCCCCTTCGATGTGCGGCTCGATCCCCCCAACAGAGAGACGGCAGCCGCCATGCTGGAGGCGGAGCGCATCGCCCATGACCCCTCTGTAAAAGGATATACCGACCTGGATGAGCTGTTTGCGGATTTGAAAAAATGAGAAAAACTAAATACACTGTCAAGCCTACCACCCAGTTCAGAAAGGACTGCAAGCGGGCCATCCGGCGCGGCCTGAACATTGAGCTGCTGGAAAATGTTGTTTCCTGCCTTGCCCTGGGGGAGGCTCTCCCCGAAAAGCACAAGGATCATGAGCTGACCGGCGATTGGGTGGGGCATCGGGAGTGCCATATTCTCCCGGGCTGGCTGCTCGTCTATCGCATCGACGGCGACGTGCTGGTGCTGACGCTGACCCGCACAGGGACGCACAGCGATTTATTTGGGAAATGACCATCCGGCCAACGGCCCTGCCGGTCGGCTGGTCTGACTTTTTTTGGCGCAGATGACGCTGTGACGCTTTCTATCCCCCGCGTCCCAACCCGGCGCGGGGATTTTTTTGTCTTTGACAGCGCCCGGGAATGTGCTATAATCAATAGGAAAATTTTGAATCCATCACAGGAGGCCGCCCTTATGCTGGACAGGGAGCGGGTCATTCGGCCCATTGCTGCGATCCATACCGACCTGCCCACCAAGTTTGGGCTGCCCCGGCAGAGCGGGCTGGTGGAGGGGCTGGAGGCGAAAATCGTCTTTCTGCCCCCCTATCGGGATCCTGTGGCCTTCCGGGGCCTGGAGGGGTACAGCCACCTGTGGCTCATATGGGGCTTTTCGGAAAACAGCCGGGAGGACTGGGCCGCCACGGTGAAGCCGCCCCGCCTGGGGGGCAACCGGCGGATGGGGGTGTTCGCCACCCGCTCCCCCTATCGGCCAAACGCATTGGGCCTGTCCTCCGTGCGCCTCACCGCCATCCGTCAGGAGGAGGGGCTTGGCCCGGTGCTGTATGTGGCCGGGGCGGATCTAATGGACGGCACGCCAATCTACGACGTGAAGCCCTACCTCCCCTATACAG